>NZ_JBWKVL010000017.1:0-95987 GCF_059421685.1 Citrobacter sp. GW821-FHT02E08
CAACGGTGGGTTGACACCCACCGAGATGGAAAGACAAAGAACCTCTGGCTGTGTCCAAATTAAGTAGACCACTTCACCCCGACCCGAAAGGCAGGCGGAATAAGGCGAATGTATCGCGAAGCGACGATTTTCCTTGCCGGGAGCCAGGGTTGCAAGGGAGGCGGCGGCGAGCCTCCCTTGCACGTTCACAGGTAGGGTGATTGCAGAGAAGCAGTGGACATAAGGTGAACGTCACCCTTCACCAGAGTGACAGGTTCTCGATAATTTCTTAACTGAGCAGCATTACGCCACGTGAGACGCCGCGATATCCAACAGCGCCATCTCCTCGCTATTCAACAATTTCTCGATATTCACCAGAATCAGCATACGGTCGTCCAGCGCCCCCAGCCCCGTCAGATATTCCGTCGACAAGGTCACGGCAAACTCCGGCGCCGGGCGAATTTGATCCGCCGTCAGCGATAACACATCAGACACGCCATCAACCACGATACCGACGACGCGTTGTCCCAGATTCAGGACAATCACCACCGTATTGTCGTTATATTCGACGTCGCCCTGGCTAAATTTCACACGCAGATCAACAATCGGCACAATAACGCCGCGCAGATTGGTCACCCCTTTGATAAACGATGGCGTGTTAGCGATGCGTGTCACCTGATCGTAGCCGCGAATTTCCTGCACTTTCAGAATGTCGATGCCGTACTCTTCGTCTCCCAGCGTAAAAACCAGGAACTCCTGGCCTGACGGCTCGCCGGCCAGTTTGGTTACGTTACTCATACCGGTCATATCTCTTTCCTTCCTCACTCAATCAGGCGGCGGTGATCGCCATACGTTGTTCGCGGTTTAAACCCTGTAGCGCAGAAACATCCACAATCA
The DNA here is from genome assembly GCF_059421685.1 of Citrobacter sp. GW821-FHT02E08. Lineage (NCBI taxonomy): Bacteria > Pseudomonadati > Pseudomonadota > Gammaproteobacteria > Enterobacterales > Enterobacteriaceae > Citrobacter > Citrobacter sp. GW821-FHT02E08. The sequence goes on from NZ_JBWKVL010000017.1 coordinate 877, forward strand.
GTGCAACGCTGCCGTCGCCCAGAATGGTGGCGGCGGAAATGCCCGGCACTTTGCGGTAGTTGCTCTCCAGGTTTTTAACCACCACCTGGTGCTGGCCAATAAGCTGGTCGACCAGCAGCGCATAACGTCGTCCGGCGCTTTGCAGGATCACCACAATGCCCTGGGTCGCTTCTGTTTTCGCGCCAACCACATCGAACAGTTTCCACAGTTCCACCAGCGGTAAATATTCCCCGCGCACTTCCAGCACGCGTTCGCCGCCCGCCAGTGGATGCAAGTCTTCTTCGCGCGGCTGGAGCGACTCCATCACCGCATTCAGGGGTAAAATGAAGACTTCATTTGCCACACGAACCGACATGCCGTCGAGGATGGCCAGCGTCAGCGGCAGCAAAATGCGAATCGTGGTGCCGGAACCCTGTTTTGACTGGATCTCAACGTGGCCGCCCATCTCCTGGATGTTACGTTTCACCACGTCCATGCCGACACCCCGGCCAGACACGTCCGTCACCTGTTCCGCCGTCGAGAAACCCGGGGCAAAAATCAACATGCCGACTTCGTCATCGGTCATGTTTTCGTGGATCGCCATCCCTTGCGACATCGCTTTTGCCAGGATGCGTTCACGGTTAAGCCCCGCCCCATCGTCGGTCACTTCAATGCAGATATTCCCGCCCTGATGTTCCGCAGAAAGGATCAGATTCCCGACCGCACTTTTGCCGGATTCTGCGCGTTTTTCCGGTAACTCAATACCGTGGTCGAGACTGTTGCGCACCAGGTGCGTCAGGGGATCGATAATCCGTTCAATCAGGCTCTTGTCCAGTTCCGTCGAGCTACCGATCAGCGTCAGCTCAACCTGCTTGCCCAGCTTGCCTGCCAGATCGCGCACCAGGCGTGGGAAACGGCTGAAAACATACTCCATCGGCATCATACGAATCGACATGACCGACTCTTGCAGGTCGCGGGCGTTACGTTGTAACTGACCCATGCTGGTGATGAGATCGCCGTGATTCACCGGGTCAAGCTCGTTGGAGCGTTGCGCCAACATCGACTGGGTAATCACCAGTTCGCCCACCAGGTTGATCAGTTGATCCACCTTCTCAACCGCCACGCGAATACTGGTCGATTCACTGGCACGGGCCGGTTTTTCACGTTCCGCACGTGCGGGCTGTGGCTCGCGGGTCGCACTCTTCACCGCAGAAACGACCGCCGGACTCTGTGCTGGCGACACCTCGGCCACCGGTGACTCCTCGAGGCTGGCAGGCGTAACAGGCACCTGCTCAAACGCAATCTGGTCGGCTTCAATCACAAAGCAGAGCACCGCGATAATGTCATCTTCCGCAATGCCGCCATCCAGCGTCGCACTGAGGCTATCGGCCTCTTTAACGACATCCGTTAAGGTGGCCAGATTGCTCAGCTCTGCTTCCAGTAAATCGACTTCATTGGCTTTCAGGCGAGACAGCACAATGCGCAGTTGCGTCTCTTCGCTACTCTGCGGCGCTGCGGTCTCTTCCTGAATCGCCATACTGTCGACAACACTCAGTTTGGCGGCGCTCACTACGGCAGGTGCTGTTTCACCTTTTGCTTCAAGCGCTAACTGGCGTAACGCATTGCAGATGTATTCGAAGCTTGCGGTATCCGGCTGTTCAGAGCTTTTATAGGCGTCGAGCTGTTCCTGCATAATATCTTTCGTTTCCAAAAACAGGTTGATAATGTCGGTATTGAGCTGCATCTCACCGCGCCGGGCTTCATCCAGCAGGTTTTCCATTAAGTGGGTGGTTTCCTGCAAAACGGTAAAACCAAACGTGCCTGCGCCCCCTTTTATCGAATGCGCGGCACGAAAAATCGCATTCAGTTGCTCTGAATCCGGCGCCTCAGGCACCAAATCGAGCAGGTGCTGTTCCATGTCAGCCAACAATTCGTCAGCTTCATCAAAAAATGTCTGATAAAAATCGCTAATATCCATGCTCACGCTATCACCTCGAATTGGCTGGTGGCGATGTGGGAACGCTTGCCGACGGCACGGCCGCTGGCTGTTGTAAGACACTTACCGGCTCATTCTGGCTTTCAGCGTTTTCATGCAAAATGGCCTGCTCTGCCTGTCTATTGAGCACCAACAGGCTGATACGGCGGTTGATGGCGTCACCGGGACCGCGATCGCTCAGGCGCATCGTGGCCGCCATGCCGACCACCCGTAACACTTTCCCGTCATCCAGGCCGCCGCTAACCAACTCCCGGCGCGACGCATTGGCGCGGTCAGCAGACAGTTCCCAGTTGCTGTAGCCTTTTTCACCGTTGGCATAAGGGAAGTCATCGGTGTGACCAGAGAGGCTGACGCGATTTGGAATGCCGTTAAGCACGGGCGCGATGGCGCGCAGAATATCGCGCATATACGGTTCAACGTCGGCGCTACCGGTTTTAAACATTGGCCGATTCTGGCTGTCGATAATCTGAATGCGCAGCCCTTCCTGAACCAGATCAATCTTCAAATGCGGGCGTAACGCGCGCAGTTTAGGGTCCGATTCAATCAGCTGATCGAGATCGCCGCGCAACTTACTCAGACGGCTTTGCTCCATGCGTTTTTTCAGCTCATCAATGTTCGGCTGCTTGTTAACTTCCCCCTGTTGCTGGGTGTAGTCATCACCGCCGCCAGGAATGGCACTTTGACTGTTCGAGATTCGGTTGCCGCCCGTCACTGCCGTTGCCAGCGGGGTGCGAAAATATTCCGCAATCTGGATCAACTCTTTCGGGCTGGAGATGGAAATCAGCCACATGACCAGAAAAAACGCCATCATTGCGGTCATAAAGTCGGCATAGGCGATTTTCCACGAGCCATGCGCCCCACCGCCGTGTCCTTTATGTTTTCGTCGTTTTACGACGATGATGGGATGGGCCTGATTTTTCATGCTTCCTCGGTCGTCGTCTGCTGCGGGTTCGGGTTTCTCACCGCGCGCACATGCTCTTCCAGTTCAATAAAGGAAGGACGTTCACTGGAATAGAGCGTTTTACGGCCAAATTCGACGGCGATCGGCGGCGCATAACCGTTCAGGTTTGAGAGCAGAGTGACCTTCACGCACTGCATCATTTTGCTGGTTTCCGCACTCTTCTGGCGCAGGACGCTGGCCAGCGGTGAAATAAACCCATAAGCCAATAAGATCCCGAGGAATGTTCCCACCATTGCATGCGCAATCAGTGCGCCGAGTTCAGCGGCCGGACGGTCAGCGGAAGCCAGTGCATGCACCACCCCCATCACCGCCGCCACGATGCCAAACGCCGGTAATGAATCGCCGACTAATGCCAGACTGTTGGCCGGGACTTCTGACTCACTTTCGTGAGTCTCAATTTCTTCATCCATCAACGCTTCAATTTCGAAGGTATTCATATTGCCGCTGATGATCAGACGCAAATAATCTACAATAAAATCAAGCATTACCGCGTCGGCGAGAATGCGCGGATAGCTGGCGAAAATTTCACTTTCACCTGGATTTTCAATGTCCCGCTCCAGCGAGAACATCCCCTGCTGCCGCGACTTGGCCATCAGGCGATAGAGCAGCGCCAGTAAATCCATATACATTGCTTTCGTGTATTTCGAACGTCGAAACAGTAACGGGATCGCTTTCATCGTCCCTTTGATGGCTTTGCCGTTATTACCGACAATAAACGCCCCTATACCCGCGCCACCGATGATGACCAGTTCAGCTGGTTGATAGAGTGCCCCAAGGTGTCCGCCGGTCATCACATAACCGCCGAAAACTGTACCGATAACCACCAGGTATCCTAATAAGATAAGCACGACATCATCCTTCCGCTGTTGACTATGGCAGGATGCGCAGTCGGGGCATTAACGCGTACGCGAGACAAAAAAAAGCAGCGGTAATCGCTTACCGCTGCTGGAGTGTTTGTCCACACCGTATCGGTTAAACAGCCTGTTCGATCTGTTCATCCAGCAGTTGTGGAATAATATCGGCAGCATTACGGGAAAGTTTACGTCTTTTTACGGCGCGGGAAGGAGGCTGGCATAAACTGCAGGCAAAGCTGCCCGGAGGCTGGTGTGCGTGGGTGATAAAATTACCGTCACAGCAATTGCAGCGCGACAATTCAAGCAAACCACTTTCAACAAAACGCACAAGTGTCCAGGCACGGGTTAGCGCGAGCAGCGGCCCCTCTTCCGGTTGCGGGCACTGCTCCAGGTAAAGTCGATACGCTTTGATCACGGCATCCACGCCGCTGCATAACCCTGTTTTGAGCAAGAACTGCCAGGCGTTACAAAACATGGAAGCATGAATATTCTGCTCCCATGTCATAAACCAGTCGGTGGAAAACGGAAGCATCCCTTTTGGCGGAGGACTGCCGCGTAATTCTTTATACAGCTTGATGAGACGACCACGACTTAACTGTGTTTCGCTTTCCAGCATTTGCAAACGGGCGCCAAGCGTGATCAATTCCATGGCTAACTGGATATCGCGCGCTTCCTGAACAATGCTTTTTTCGCTCATCATCAGGCCCTTTTCTTACGCGTCGCATCTTCAGCCTGATTCACGTCGTTAAGCAGACGCGTCGACAGCATGATGCCGGTATGAATTTGCTGAAGATCGTCGACACGCGAATCCTGCGTCAGACGGGTGATCGTCTGGCAGCTGTCAAAGCGGAAATGACATACTAATTGATTTGTTTCGGCCAGCTTGACCATTTGCGGAAGCGTTAAAGTCCCCAGCGTGTTCGCCATCTCTTCACTGATACCCAGGCGGAACATCGCGGATGCTTTGTCCTGTACGATCAGACGCTGTGCGAGAAGAAAGTATGACAAATTGATGTCATAGATATGTTTCAGCAACTCGGATGTGTGCATTGTTCCCATCCAGAATAACCCATTTTATTTTTATGCGGTAAAACCGCACCCCGTGATGTTGCCGGGAATTCCCGGTAAAAAAATCAAAAAGGTCAAATGCATAGCAGTGTTCAGGTACAAACGCGCACTGGAAAGCACTCCCTCCAGGGAACACTCGCCATTTACACGTTTTAATCAATTCTTACAAATACCTAAGATTTTTCCTAATTCGACGCAACTCTACTCGCCACCACCGACACATACAACGGAGCGGGGCTGCGAATTTGAAAAATATGTGATCTACGTCACAAAATTACCCAAATACTTAACATAAACCCATCAGTTAAGCTTTTATTTTGTGTGTTTATTCACCAACTGAACACACTTTGTATTCCAGAGCTCCGACCAGACGTTCAATAAATAGACAAACGCCACTTGTTTCATAAAGTGAATGTCACTTTATGAAAATATAAAATAATTGGGTATGTTGTTTTATGAGGGGCAATATTTAATTCTAATAAAACAATAACTTAACTATTAAGATGAGTTAATTAATACCCCATAGTTACCATAGGTTATATGTTAATTTTTGTTACATTGCAATTAACATTTCATTTTCATACCCACAAAATTTAATTTAAATTACACAATAATGTCTTGCTGGTGATTTTTGTGACGATTTCAATCATAAGATTATCTAATGAATAATTATGATAACCCTCACACAATTGCCCTCTCAAAGCGTTGCAGTATTGGTTTAAACAGAGTAAAGCTGAACTACCACCTCATATTCTTGCAATTAAGGAGCGAGTTATGAGCTACACCCATATTCTTGTCGCCGTTGCCGTTACGCCAGAAAGCCGCCAACTTTTAGCCAAAGCCGTTTCCATCGCGCGCCCTGTAAACGCCCGCATTAGTTTGATTACTCTTGCCTCCGATCCTGAGATCTATAACCAGTTCGCTGCGCCGATGCTGGAGGATTTACGCGAGGTGATGCAGGAGGAGACACAGGATTTTCTTAATACACTCAGTCGCGACGCGGGTTATCCCATTGAGCAAACCTTTATCACTTATGGGGAGCTTAACGAACATATTCTGGATGTGTGCCGAAAACATGCGGTGGATTTGGTCATTTACGGAAATCATAACCACAGTTTCTTTTCGCGAGCCTCCTGCTCTGCGAAAAGTGTGGTCAGCGCCAGCCAGGTAGATGTTTTGTTGGTTCCGCTGGCGAAAGAATAAGCGCCGATGAGCGAATGTCAGGCCAGTTTGGGAAAGGTCGCGACTTTGTTCCTCTGCTGACTTTCGACGCTACGCGGCGCAACTTCCTTCAGGTCGTGAATAAAGCGTTCCTGCCAGTTATGGATATCATTTTTGATTATCACCGCCAGCATTTCCGCATGGCGCGAAATACGTTCGGCAAGGGGCATGGTTAATGCGCGATCCAACGCGGCGGCGACTTCATCCCGATCATACGGATTAACGATTAACGCGGATGTCAGTTCGTTGGCGGCACCGGCAAACTGTGAAAGCACCAGCACGCCGGGGTTGGCGGGGTCCTGCGCGGCAACATATTCCTTCGCCACCAGGTTCATGCCATCCCGTAGTGGCGTCACCAGCCCCACATCAGAGTAACGAAATACTTTCATCAGCAGCTTGCGATCAAAATGTTGGTTCAGATAGTAGAGCGGCGTCCAGCCCAGTTGACCGTATTTGCTGTTGATCCGCCCTGCTTCCGTCTCCAGTTGGTGGCGAATATCCTGGTAAGCCTGTACATCACCACGCGACGTCGGCGCAATTTGCGTATAGCGGATGTTACCGTGATGCTGAGGATAGTGCTCCAGCAGCGCTTCATAGGCCTGAAAACGCTCGGGCAACCCTTTGGAATAGTCCAGTCGCTCGACAGAAAAAATGTTCTGCACATTCTTCAGTTCCGCCTTCAACTGCGCCAGTTTTGGCGGCAGCGCACCTTTCGCCTGCTGAGCAATCTCTTCCGGCGCAATGCCAATCGGATACACGTCGGTACAAAATGCTTTGCCCCACGCCGTATGACGTCGACTGCGTGTGGTGACTCGGGTCTGACTCGCCAGACAGTCCAGAAATGCCAGTCGGTCGTTTTCGGTCTGGAATCCGAGTAAATCGAAATCACACATCTGCTCCAGCAGCGAATCGTGGGGTGGCAAGGCGTTAAAAATTTCAGGGGTCGGGAACGGAATATGCAGAAAAAAGCCAATACGGTTATTCACGCCACGCTGGCGCAATTCACTGGCAAACGGCAGCAAGTGATAGTCGTGAACCCAGATCATGTCGTCTTCGTTTAACAGCGGCAGCAGTTTGTCCGCCAGCAACGCATTGACCCGCAGATATCCCTCCCAGGCATTGCGCTGAAATTGCACTAAGTCCAGCCGGTAATGAAATGCCGGCCACAGAACAGCGTTAGAAAACTGGCAGTAATACTCTTCGTAATCCTGCTCGCTCAGATTAAAAGACGCCCAGGTCATATTCCCGCGCGTCACTTTTTTCAACGGCTTATCTTCGTCCCCCGTCTCCCCACTCCAGCCGAACCACAGCCCTCCAGTGGCTTTTAGAGCGCCCAGTACACCAACCGCCAGCCCGCCAGCACTGCCTTTATTATCGGGGGGAGCAATTCGATTAGATACTACGACTAAACGACTCATAGCCATCTCTCCTGTCACTCGCTGATTTTTGTTTTTGTTGTGGATTATGGATCTGTTCCAGCCAACGCCAGACGTCAGCCACGCTGGCTAAACGCCAGTTGGCCTGCGTCTCACCGCAACCGACTTTGATCGACATGCCGCCCGCCCGATTCACCGCCGAGAACCCCGCTTCATCAGTCAGATCGTCGCCTATAAACAAAGGAGTACGGCCTGCAAAGGGGGCCTCATGCATAAATGCGGCAATGGCTTCACCTTTGTCACTCCCCCGGGGTTTAATCTCCAGCACACATTTACCCGGTTGCAACGCTAACTGCGGCCAACGGGCGGTAACGCGCTTCGCCAGCATCAGTAACGCCGCTTCATGCTGCGGCGCCTGTCGGTAATGCAGCGCGAATGCCATGTTTTTGCTTTCCAGTTCAGCGCCAGGCAGGTTTTCCAGCGCCGCAGATAACTGGTTGTAGACGTCACGTTTTAACGCCTGTGGAAGCGTCACGATGTGGGTTTGACCATGGATATCACGGCGCTCGGCCCCGTGTACTCCGGCAAGCGGAAAACGAAAAGGAGTTGTCAGCGCGTCAAGTTCAACCATCGAACGCCCTGAAATCAATGCCAGTGCCCCCGCATTCTGCATGGCCAGGCGGTGTAGCATCTGGAGAATGGCGTCCGGTATCGTCACCTGATCGGGGTGCGGTCTGATCTCAGCCAGGGTTCCATCAAGGTCAAAAAACCAGGCATGGTTTGCAGATAATTCAGGGGATACGGTTAACAAGTCTGTCACCCTGTTCTCCTCCTTATCATGGTTTTTGGGAGGCGAAAAACGCCCCCATTAGCATGTAAGTATAGACAGTGTGACAATGCTCGCCATTTTGAAAGACAATCGCCAGCCTTATTAGGGGCTGACGATCAGGGGGGACTATACTGAAAAGTTGGCTGATAAAAACGTTACACAGTACGTTTCGCTTTTTGTTTGTAACGGTCGAAGATCACCGCGGCCAGCAGGATCAAGCCACGAACTACGTACTGCGCGAAAGGAGAAATATTCAGAAGGTTCATGGCATTTTCCACGGTCCCCAGAATCAACACCCCGGCCACCACATATGAGATTTTCCCGATGCCGCCTTTGAGGGAAACGCCCCCAAGTACACAGGCAGAAATCACAATCAGCTCATAACCAATCGAGGTCATCGGCTGGCCGCTGGTCATACGCGATGCCAGAATGATGCCCGCCGCAGCAGAAACCAACCCCGAGAGCACAAAGATGATGATTTTGGTGCGAACAACCGGAACCCCGGCCAGGCGCGCCGCCTCTTCATTACCGCCAATCGCCAGCGTATTACGGCCAAAGGTGGTTTTGTTCAGCAGCAGACCAAAGATTATCAGACAAGCGACCGTTAACCAGATCGGCGCAGGCAGCCCGAACCAGTTAGCATAGCCGAGGGTAAAGAAACGCTCGTCTTCAATACCGACCGCTTTCCCGTCAGAAATGATATAGGCCAGGCCGCGCACAATCTGCATCGTCGCAAGCGTGGTAATCAGGGCGTTGATCTTTAGGCGGGCAATCACGAAACCGTTCACCAGACCACACAGCACGCCGAGCAGCAGTCCTGCCGCCACGCCGATCCACAGGCTTTCGGTCATGTTGATGACCACAGCGGTCGTTACCCCGGCGCAGGCAATGACGGAGGCGACAGAGAGGTCGAAATCGCCGGATGCCAGACAGAACAACATCCCGCAGGCCACCATGCCTGACATGGAGATAGCCAGCCCCAGCCCCTTCATATTAATAAAGGAGGCAAAGTTTGGCACAAAAATAGCGCAGGCCAGGAACAGTACCGCGAACACAACCAACATTCCGTACTGATCCCAAATGCGACCAGGGTTAAACGGCGACTTAGGCGCGCCAGATCCCGATGTAGATACAGAAGACATCATACTCTCCTTACTCAGGCGACTGCCTGGCTGACTTTTGGCATAGCAAGGCTCAAAGCCTGCCGTTCATCCGCCTGTTCGTGAAGCAATTCACCGGCGATCTCACCTTCCCTCATCACCACAATACGGTCGGCGACGCCCAAAACCTCCGGCAAATCACTGGAGGCAAACAACACAGCAACGCCCCGCGCCGCCAGGGCGTAGATAACGTTATAGATTTCGTGTTTTGCGCCCACATCTATGCCGCGTGTTGGTTCATCAAGCAAAATGACTTTCATCTCTTCCGACAGCCAGCGACCCAGAATCGCCTTTTGCTGATTCCCGCCGGAGAGGTTCATGATCAGTTGCTCCGCCCCCGGTGTTTTAATGTTCAGTGAATGAATATGGTGGTCAGCGTTGGTCTCTTCCCAACTGTTGTTGATAAGGCACCCGCCCCGGACATGCTTACGACGCGCGCTGATGTTGATGTTGTCGCGTACAGAATGCACCGGGATGATCCCCTCGGCTTTACGGTCTTCCGGGCAGAGCATCATGCCTGCCGCAATGGCATTGGCTGGTTTGCGGATATCAATCGGTTTTTCATCGATATACACCTGACCTTCAGTGATACGCGTGCCGCCGAACAACCCTTTCATCAGCTCACTGCGTCCGGCGCCGACCAGGCCAAACAGCCCGACAATCTCACCGCTGCGCACCGACAAACTGATCGGTGTTTTTACACCGGGTGCTTTCACCTCATGCAGACGCAAACGCTCTGCGCCATAGGGCCTTGATTCCCAACCGTAAATATCGCCGAGATCGCGCCCCACCATCGCCTGAACTAACGCGTCGTGGTTCACCTGCTGCATGTCGGCAAATGTTTTGACATAGCGGCCATCTTTGAACACGGTAATGGCGTCGCTCAACGCGAAAATTTCTTCCATACGGTGCGAAACGTAGAGAATGATGCGGCCTTCTTTACGCAGTTCACGAATGACGCGGAATAAGTTCTCAATCTCTCTGGCTGAGAGTGAACTGGTCGGTTCATCAAAGGCGATAATTTTGGCATTACGCGCCAGCGCTTTGGCGATCTCCACCATCTGCCACTGCCCGATCGAGAGATATTTCAGCGGGGTATCAGGATCAATATCCATCCCCAGATGTTTTAGCTGCAGCCCAGCCTCATAATTAAGCAGCGAACGGTTTACAATTCCGCCTTTATGCGGCAATTGACCTAGATAGATATTCTCCGCGACGGTCATTTCCGGCACGAGATGTAATTCCTGGTAAATAATAGCGACACCGGCGTTCAATGCGGCAGTGGTGTCAGCAAAGGTGACCTCTTGCCCAAGAATCGCTAAAGAACCCGTGGTAGGCGCGTAATTACCGCTGAGAATTTTTAAGAGTGTTGATTTCCCGGCGCCATTTTCACCCATCAGCGCATGCACCTGACCGGCATAACAGTCAAAACTGATATCCGTTAGCGCTTTGACGCCAGGAAAGGTTTTTCCAATGCCGCGAAATGAGAGATACGGGGTAGATTGTTGCATAACGTCTCCGTGAATCTGGGTCGTTAGTCGTTAATCAAACCCTCTGCCGCCGCAGCGACAGAGGGTGTTTTCTACTGCCGATTACTTACCGCCTAACCCTTTTTTGGCCAGTTCTTCTTTGAAGTTGTCACGCGTAATCAACACTACATCAGTCACTTCAGTGAATTTTGGTGGTTCCGCGCCTTTGGTCACCCAGTTGTAGAGCATTTCGCTGGATTTATAGCCATGTACGTCCGGGCTTGGCAGCAACGAACCGAAGAAGCCGGTCGCTTGCGCCTTCGACAGTTCACTGACCGCGTCCACGCCGTTGATACCGATACCGATCACATCGGCAGCTTTAAAGCCCTGGCCTTCCGTCGCACGCACGCCGCCCAGTACGGTGTTGTCGTTCATACCGACAATCAGCCAGTGTTTCACTTCCGGATGCTGAACCAGCATGGAGTTCGCAGCATCAAATGCACCAGGGATGTCATTGGATTTCGTCGGCACCTGGTAGATCTGTTTTTCCGGGAAGCCAGCGGTTTTCAGCGCGTCCATTGAGCCACCGGTACGGCGACGCGCGGTATCCAGCTCGTTCGCCGTGATCGCCATTACCGCAGTCTCTTTCACATCCCAACCGCGTTTCTGCATCTCTTTGTACAGCTCTTCACCCTGACGCTCGCCAATTTTAGTCGCCGCCATCATGACCAGAGGAACGGTATCCATCGGCTTGCCTTTGGCGTTAACAAACTGGTCGTCCACCGCGATGACTTTCATGTCGTAACCGCGCGCCTTGGCAGCGATTGCCGAGCCGAGTTTCGGATCCGGTGTACAAATAACAAACCCTTTCGCGCCGCTGGCGGCCAGGCTGTCGATGGCATTCAGGGTCTTTTCGCCATCGGGGACGGCAATTTTAATCACTTCAAAACCCAAATCTTTTCCGGCTTTATCAGCAAATTTCCACTCCGTCTGGAACCAGGGTTCTTCTGGCTGTTTCACCAGAAAACCGAGCTTCATGGTTTCAGCAATAGCGGATTGTGACATAACGGCAGCCAGGCCAATAGCCGCCAGCGCTTTAGTGAATTTGTGCATGGTTAACTCCAGCTTTAGCGTTCTTTTATGTAGGGTAAAAACGAACGAGTTTTTGTAATTCAGACGAAAAACAAGGCATTACCATTTATATCAACGATTAATGCCAGTGCTGGAATAAGTTTTAGCGGGAAATTGATTCTCCATAGGAGAGCGGCATCACATCACAGAATTACAGTAATTGCGTGCATAAATTTAGCGGGAAATGACATAAGAAAATGGGAATTTGTCAGACAAATAAAAAGAGGTATAGCAGATTAGTCCATAACCCCAGCCAGCCAATCCTTGTTCCCGAATACGGGTGTATTCGGGAACGTTTTATTTACCCGCGATAGTAAATATGGTCCGCATGATCACGAACCGGAGCGTCGTCACCAGGTTAACGGGCGCTGAGCGTCAGTGCAAAATCAAATATATGGCCTAACCCTTTGCCGCTAATCAGATTGCCATCTTTAACGACCGGCGCAGAGCGGATCGGGAAAATCAAACAGCAGTGACGATAGAGTGATTGGCTTGACGTTTTCACGTTTCTAAAAATGATCTGGCACACACTTCAGCCCTGGTGGGAGACCTGCCAGTACAGCTTTATCTAATAACTGCCGAAACAGCCATAATGGATAATTATCATTGAACATATGATACCCGTTGGAACTATCTCACTCCGTCATTTAAAACAATGCTTCAAACATCTATCGATACTTTAATCAACGTTAAATCATGACGTTGCACTGACGAGACATAATTTCTAAAATTCCTGGTTCACAACCGATATTTAAGAAAAATATGTAAAAAACTTTAAACATTTCATTATAAGGATTTTCTTATATCCATACAGGCGGTATGCTTATTTCGATCATCAACGGAAATGACTACGTGATCACATAAAGGACCGGCAGAACGGATTTATTCTGCTAACAGTATCACTTGTGCGTAGATGTTAAGTGTGGCAGCAGCCTGCTGCGCTGATGCTGGTTACGCACAGCCCCTTTTCTGGAAATAAGGATATTGACATGGCTGCAGTAGAAATGGCTCACAAGCTCAACGCCCAGATGAATCTTGAGTTTTACGCATCCAATCTTTACCTTCGCCTGAGCGAGTGGTGTGCGGATAACAGCTTGACGGGCACAGCGATGTTTCTTCGCACTCAGGCGCAAAGTAACATCACCCAAATGATGCGCATGTTTAATTTTATGAAGAGCGCAGGCGCTAACCCCATCGTTAAAGCGATTGATATTCCAGGCGATGAGTTAACGTCACTTGAAGAGTTATTTCAGAAAACCCTCGACGATTATCAACAGCGCTCCAGCACCCTGTCGAGTTTAACCCGCGAAGCAAAAGCGTTGAATGACGACCTCACGCTTGATTTTCTCCACGACCTGAAAAAAGAACAGCTGCAGGATGGCGTGCTATTACAAACGATCTTCGATGAAGTTTGCAGCGCCAAACGCGCAGGTCTGTGCATGGCGCAAACCGACAAGCACTTACTCAACGTCGTCAACCATCAGCACCACTGATGGCGGTATAGCGTCTGATTAACGCCATACCCCCCAGTCTGGCCTGCAAGAACATCTACCGCAGGCCGGGCAACCGTCGCATTGCCGACTCCCCCGATGATTCAGAAACAATTACGCCCCCTGATGCAGGAGGCGTAATAAACATGCTTCAAAAATCTAATACATTGATTTATTTAGTGAGCTTCGCCCTGCGGCGTGAATTTCAGCTCGATCAAGGCGATAGCTTTCTGGATAGCGCGCATCGTCACGGGATCGGCTGCGGCAGGATGGCTTGAAAAATCGATGTTTTTCAGTTGGGTAGCCATTTTCTCGCGAACTTCGACGGGGGCGATCACGTCAAGAACGTCCAGAATTTGTTTGAGAACCAGTTGGCAGGCAACAACGTCAGAGACCAGTTCCTGATCGGCGTTCAGTGTTTGGGACATAGTGAGCTCCTTATAGAAAGGTCGTCATAGTACCTATTCAGGAACAGAAACGATAGCAGCGTAAACGCAGCAAAAATACAGGTATAAAAAAACCTGCCGTAGCAGGTTTTTTTATCAGAACATACCGCCTGGCGGTACATCTTTGAATGTTTTGCAATAATTTTCGAACATGCTTTTCAGAATTTTGCGCAGTTTCATAGCATTGCTCCGTTTGATTGTTGTTCAGGTTTATTGTCTACGAGCAATATAATATGACATCCGTCACAAAAATCAATATTTATGTGACGCAGATCACACATAAAAATGTGCAAATTCTTTCAATTATTATGTTTTTAGCATAAAAATCATAATGTTATCTCATTGCATGTTTTGGTAAATTTTTATAGATTTTTTTGATAAGAACCATCATCGACAGCAAAAGATGGGGTCTGGCAGGGTGCTTGCTACGCAGAAGTTAGAGTCAGCAATAGAGGAAGTGCGGAATCGAACAAAAACACATTACTGTCGCCCGGTCGCTCAACGCTGGCCGGGCTGACATGCGGCATCTTGCAGGCCGGTAAGCGTTGCGCTGTCCGGCCCTATGCCATCAAAGAACCTTACCCCAGAATTTCACGTACAAATGCTTCGATTGATTTGTCCTGACCATTTTCGAAAAGACACTGCTGGAAACGCGGACCCGACACAGCGGTTTTCACCAGCTCAGGATCGATAGCACGCAAGGTATCCAGATAGTTCTCTTTTACCACGGCCGCTTTCACCTGGTTCAGAATGCCTGCGTTGCGAACCTGCGGCTCTTTACGCTCCGGCGGGTAGCCTTCGCCATTACGACCCGTGAACGCTTTTTCAAAGATGAAGCGAACGTTCAGCTCGGCACCCCAGCCAAAACCTTTCGCGAAAGGTAGAGAAAGCGCATTGCCGTTGTTGATCTGGGCAAACAGAAACGCATCAGCCGGATCGATACAGTATCCGCAAATCACGCCCGGATGGATGTTCAGAGACATCAGCGCCCCTTGACCCGTGCCGCAGCCGGTCACGACAAAATCAACCGCTTTAGCATTGAGCAGAATACTGGCCATAATGCCAAGATGAATATAGGTCAGATGATGGTCATTCTCATCGCTCATGCCCACGTTAAAGACGGGAAATCCCTTCTCATCCGCAACGGCCTTGAGTTCGTTATGAATGATGGCATTTTTGCTTGCCTGGCTGTTTTCCATCATCAGTGCAATTTTCATACTGTATCTCCTGAATGCGTCGCGATAAATCCCGACGTGAGTCTGTGAAATTGACGCCACATTACTATGTGATGAATGTATTTTCAAATTTAATGAAAGATGGTTTTAAAAAACAAAAACAGGCTCACGTTTTATCTGCCTGTGGAGCATTTTTTGTACATTTCGCCCGGTCGTTGCCATTAAACATGGGTGATCCTCAGGCTATTCAAGCCATTGGACCGAGGGTGTATCAGGTAGGATAGCGTATCACCGAATTTTCAGAGCGATATCATGAAGAGCCTTTTTCTTGCCCTCTCGCTGTTAATGTTGGCGGGATGCACCATCACCCGACAAGCAAACGTCAGCGAAGCCAACGCAACCAGTGGGATTGTTCGCCTCACCTGGAATCAGGCGATGCTGCAAACGGCACGTACTGACGACTATGTCGCCAAAGGTACCGCCACGCGTGAATGTCAGCAAATGGGCTATGCGAACGCCGTCGGATTTGGCCAGCCTGTGTCTACCTGTAGTGTTTATGCGGGTTCTCTGTGTCTGAATACGAAAATAACCTTATCGTATCAGTGTCAGGGCGTGGCGATCCCCTCTACGACACCTGGCTATTATTAAACGTTGAGGTCAGTTTATTTATTAGTGACTGGCCTTTTATTATTTCAGCGTGTCTTTATTTTTAATTCAAGAGCGTTAATGCGTTTTATTCCCATTCGCATTTTTAATAATTGATTTTATTATTTTACCTTTTGCAAATAATTAAATAACAAATTATAGTGGCGCCACATCGACATATCATTAACATGTGTGGAGCAGAACAATGCTGAAAACAGAAATGATCGAAAAACTGAATGAACAGATGAACCTCGAGTTATATTCGTCTCTGCTCTATCAGCAAATGAGTGCGTGGTGCAGCTATAACAGCTTTGAAGGTGCCGCCGCGTTCCTGCGCCGTCACGCCCAGGAAGAGATGACGCATATGCAGCGTCTGTTCGATTATCTGACCGATACCGGTAGCCTACCGCGTATTAATACCGTCGCGTCTCCTTTCGCTGAATATGCGTCACTGGATGAACTGTTCCGTGTTACGTACGAACACGAGCAATTGATCACCCAGAAAATTAACGAACTGGCTCACGCGGCGATGACCAACCAGGATTATCCTACCTTTAACTTCCTGCAGTGGTACGTGGCTGAACAGCATGAAGAAGAGAAGTTATTTAAATCGGTCATTGATAAATTAACGCTGGCAGGTAAAAGCGGTGAAGGCCTTTACTTCATCGACAAAGAACTGTCGACGCTGGATACACAGAATTAATTTCGCTTCGGTGAAGCGGGTTTTCTGCCCACTTCACCGGACTCTTTTAATGACGGCAGATCTTGCTTTCGTGCGTCGTAAAACCGTCATCCTTCGCAATAAATTTCCCCTTCGCCGCCAGAAAAGCCACCAGCTCTGCCGCCGTCATCTCTGCTGCTGAACAGGTATGAAAACGTGCCTGCGCACCAAACCGCTTAACGATCGCTGCCTCAAGACTGGCATGGGTGTATTGCTCGCCTGACGCAATCATCATGTTAAGCACGTCGTGGCCGTGAATAGAATCCATACATCCTCCTCAATAAAGCACCTAGCCTAAGATGAAGCCGCATTATCTGCTTTGCGCTAACGCAGGTTTACATCCTTCGGCTACTGGCATGATGCGGGGCCAACCACACTTATAAAAACCGTAAAGAAAACTTCACACTCATTGTAACGACGATTTGACGAAAATCACGTAATGCCTTACCCTGCGCCGCAGATACCACTATTGATTATCTCTGGGACAGAGGAAAGCGTGAAGAATAGAACTCTGGGAAGTGTTTTTATCGTGGCGGGAACCACAATCGGTGCAGGTATGCTGGCCATGCCGCTGGCGGCAGCGGGTGTGGGTTTCAGCGTCACGCTGGCGTTATTGATTGGGCTGTGGGCGCTGATGTGTTACACCGCGCTGTTACTTCTCGAAGTGTATCAACATGTTCCGGCAGATACGGGGCTGGGTACGCTGGCAAAACGGTATCTGGGACGCTACGGTCAGTGGGTGACCGGGTTTAGCATGATGTTTTTAATGTATGCCCTGACAGCGGCCTACATTAGCGGCGCCGGTGAGTTGCTCGCCTCCAGTATCAACGACTGGACTGGCAGCGAAATGTCGCCCACCGCTGGCGTATTGCTGTTCACCTTTGTTGCCGGTGGAGTGGTCTGCGTTGGAACGTCGCTTGTCGATCTGTTCAACCGTTTTCTGTTCAGCGCCAAAATAATCTTCCTCGTGGTGATGCTGGCGCTGCTGATGCCGCACATTCACAAAATCAATCTTCTTACCCTGCCGCTGCAGCAAGGACTGGCGTGGTCCGCCATTCCGGTGATTTTTACCTCGTTTGGTTTTCACGGTAGCGTGCCCAGCATTGTCAGCTATATGGACGGCAATATTCGTAAATTACGCTGGGTGTTTATCACCGGCAGCGCAATTCCGCTGATCGCCTATATTTTCTGGCAGCTTGCGACCCTCGGCAGTATCGACTCCTCAACATTTATGGGGCTGCTGGCCGATCACGCCGGATTAAACGGTCTGCTTCAGGCGTTACGGGAAGTGGTCGCCTCACCTCACGTTGAGCTGGCGGTGCACCTGTTCGCCGATCTGGCGCTGGCGACCTCGTTCCTCGGCGTTGCGCTGGGATTATTTGATTACCAGGCGGATCTGTTCCAGCGTCGCAATACCGCTGGCGGACGCCTGCAAACTGGCGCAATTACCTTTTTGCCACCGCTGGCGTTTGCCCTCTTCTATCCGCGTGGATTTGTCATGGCGCTGGGCTATGCCGGTGTAGCGCTGGCGGTACTGGCGTTGCTGATCCCTTCTTTGCTGACATGGCAAAGCCGAAAGCATAACCCTCAGGCGGGATATCGCGTTAAAGGCGGTTCACTGGCGTTAGGTCTGGTGTTTCTTTGCGGGATCGTGGTGATCGGAGTTCAGTTCTCTATCGCGGCGGGACTGCTGCCCGAACCAGGTTGAGTGCAGAAGATGGCGCGTAAACTGCGGTTTAAGCGCCATCTGAACTTAACGTACTATTAATGCAGACAGCACTGCTTATACTTTTTGCCGCTGCCGCAAGGACAGGGATCGTTACGGCCGGGTTTGGCGTCCACTTTCACCGGTACCTGCAACGGAATTTCTTGCGGATGCGCCATCCACCAGGCGTGAAGATCCAGCGCCGCCATCCGGATAGCCTCTACGCTTTCTTCAAATGCCTCTGGCGTCATCTTCTCTACCACGGCAAAGTTCTCTTCCGTACCGTGCAACGCAATTGCCTCCAGCGCTGGTTTCAGCGAGTCTGGCAACGCTGACCAGTCAGAAAGCGCCACACCGCGCATATAGCCAAAGCACCACTCTTCGACAATCGTCAGCTCATGGCCTTCAATTTCGCGCAGGCCAAATAAAGGTTCAAACTGCTCCGGAAACTCGTTCAGCCTGTCGGCGGTATCAGCCATATGCTGGAACGCAAGATTCATAAAGCGCGTCATCTCTTTTTCCGATGACCAGCGCGGCACATATTGCGGCCCGCCCCATACTGCCACCAGCCACTGCTCCGGCTCAATCTCACGTGGAGAACTGAGTACCGCCGTCAGCAGACCATCCAGCTCTGACACATCCAGAATCGCGTGTTCGGTGTTGTACTTTGTCAGTACATCATCCAGCCACTCCAGTTCGCTTTCGTTCAATGGTCCCGTGTTCATAACGCTCATCCTCAGTGAAATACGCTTGCCAGGGCTCATCTTACAGGGTGGACGGGGATTTTTCTAAACAAAACGGGGAGATCAGAAGCCCTGCCTTCCTGAGCCTTGCGCATCGTTCAAGTGATCCTCTCCGCATTTTTGCACCGACAAGGTGCGCAGCCTGACTTTTCTGCAGCTATGTTTAAGATTCTGGACGGTTTGGATACCACGCATCCCAGTCTGCCACGTGAAGGCAACCACCTCCTTAGATAACGATTGACACTGACCTGATGAAATTGCGACGCCGTATTTCACATCGCATTGCTACGTCTGTCAGAAAACAATGTCGATATTTATCAACCTGGCGGAGTTTTTGCTTAAAAAAAGACAGCCGTACGCGGCCCGCTTGATAACGCAATAAATGACGAAGTTTATGATTTTCCCCGCGCCTCCCGGCGCCTGGTATTGAACAGTACTGAGGAATATCCAAATGTCTATTAAAATGATTAAGTTACCTCTGCAGATTGCCGTTATGGGTTGTTTAAGTACCGCATTTTATGCACAGGCAGATATCACGATTGGCGTGGCAGGGCCGTTTACCGGTCCCAATGCCACGTATGGGGCGCAATACTGGAAAGGAGCATCGCAGGCGGCGGCGGATATCAATGCGGCAGGCGGTATTAAAGGTGAGAAAATCGTGCTGGTGCAGGGCGACGATGCCTGCGAACCAAAGCAGGCCGTCGCGGTGGCAAACCGGCTGGTCGATGAATCCAAAGTCTCTGCCGTGGTCGGTCATTTCTGTTCGTCTTCCACTATGCCATCTTCCGAAGTTTATGATGAAGCGGGAGTATTGACGATAACCCCGGGGTCAACTAACCCACTGATTACCGAACGCGGAATGAAAGGCATGCTCCGCATGTGTGGTCGTGACGATCAGCAAGGCGTCACGGCGGCAAACTACATGCTGGACGTGCTGAAAGCGAAAAAGATCGCCATCATTCACGACAAAGATACCTACGGTCAGGGCTTAGCCGACGCGACGAAAGCCGCGCTGCAAAAACGGGGCACCAAAGAAGTTCTGTATGAGGGACTGTCGCGCGGTGAAAAAGATTTCAATGCCCTGGTGACCAAAATCGGCGCGCTGAAGCCAGACGTTGTCTACTTTGGCGGTTGCCATCCGGAAGCGGGTCCGTTGGTGCGTCAAATGCGGGAGCAAGGTGTACAGGCGAAATTCTTCTCCGGCGACTGTGTGGTGACGGAGGAGATGGTGACGGCTGCCGGTGGCGCGCAGTATACCAATGGCGTGTTGATGACCTTTGGTAAAGACCCTCGCACCATTGCGGAAGGCAAAGCGGTCATTGAGAAATTCCGCGCCAGCGGTTTTGAACCTGAAGGCTACACCCTGTACGCCTATGCCTCAATTCAGGCCCTTGCTGCTGCCTACGGCGCCGCAGGAAAAGACAACGCCAAAGCGGGCGAATGGCTGAAATCACACTCCGTTGACACGGTGATGGGTCCCAAATCCTGGGATGAGAAAGGCGATCTGAAAGTGTCTGATTACGTGGTCTATCAGTGGGATGACAAAGGTAAGTACCACCAACTCTAATACCGTCAGGTCGGTTCTGACTTCTCGCTCCCCTCTCGGGTGAGGCATTGCAACCCTGAAGGCAACCGGATTGTGCTAGCCGGTTGCCTTACCACTGGCGGGAATTTCAAATGGATGCTTTCTTCTTACAACAGATGATCAACGGTCTGACGTTGGGAGCGGTGTATGGCCTGATTGCCATCGGTTACACCATGGTCTACGGCATCATCGGCATGATCAATTTCGCGCATGGCGAAGTTTACATGATCTCCGCGTACCTCTGTGCCATTGGCCTGGGACTGCTCTCCTACTTTGGCATTCACTCTTTCCCCCTGCTGATTTTTGGCACCCTGATCTTCACCATCGTGATAACGGGGGTCTACGGCTGGGTCATCGAACGTATTGCCTATCGACCCCTGCGAAATTCAACCCGTCTGGCGCCACTCATCTCTGCCATCGGTATGTCACTCATTCTGCAAAACTATGTGCAAATCAGTCAGGGACCCAACCAGCAAGGCATCCCAACGCTGATGAGCGGCGTGCTGCGTTTCAATGTCGGCGACGGAATGGTGCAAATCACCTGGACCAAAATCTTTATTCTGCTGGCCGCGTTTGTCGGTATGGCGGTTTTGACCTGGGTTATCCAGTACACGCGACTGGGGCGAATTTGTCGCGCGACGCAGCAGGACAGGCGTATGGCCTCCATTCTGGGCATTAACACTGACCGGGTTATCTCGCTGGTGTTTGTGATGGGCGCATCAATGGCGGGGCTGGCGGGCGTTCTGGTGACCATGAACTACGGTACGTTTGACTTTTATGCTGGCTTTATCATCGGCATCAAGGCGTTTACGGCTGCGGTACTGGGCGGGATCGGTTCGCTTCCCGGCGCCATGCTTGGCGGCCTGCTGCTCGGTATAGCCGAGGCGCAATTCGCCGGGCTTGTGAATTCCGATTATAAGGACGTGTTCTCCTTTGCCTTATTGGTGGTGATCCTGATCTTCCGCCCGCAGGGGCTGTTGGGACGTCCAATGGTCGTGAAGGTGTGAGGGCAAAACGATGACAGAGATGACAGAGGCCGTCGTGAAATCAGAACTTGATCTTAAAAAATGCCTGCTCGACACCGTATTAGCCGGACTGTGCGCGCTGATTGTATTTGGCCCCATCGTGGGGATTGTTTTAAAAGGCTACAGTTTCACGCTTGCCCCCACCCGCGTGGCGTGGTTGGTTGCCGTGGTCATGGCTGGACGTTTTCTCGTCAGCCTGGCGCTGCAAACCCAGATCGGGCAGAAATTCGCCAGCCGGTTTGAAGGCGCTGACGACGGAGTGTACGTCCGCCCGGTGGGTTACGTCTCCCGTATGCGTTGGATAATTCCAGGGTTGATGCTGCTGGCTATCGCCTTCCCCTTTGTGGCGACCAAGTATCTGCTGACGGTGGCGATTCTGGGGCTGATCTACGTGCTGTTGGGACTGGGTCTGAACATTGTGGTCGGGCTCGCTGGATTGCTGGATTTGGGGTACGTGGCCTTTTACGCCATTGGCGCATATGGGCTGGCGCTGGGATATCAGTATCTGGGGCTTGGTTTTTGGGTCATGTTGCCCATTGGCGCTGTTATGGCGGCGCTGGCTGGCGCGCTACTGGGATTTCCGGTATTGCGAATGCACGGGGATTATCTGGCGATTGTCACGCTGGGATTTGGTGAAATTATCCGTCTGATCCTGAACAACTGGCTGAGTTTTACCGGTGGGCCGAATGGGGTGTCCGTACCTGCCCCCACGCTTTTTGGTCTGGAGTTTGGCCGACGGGCGAAAGACGGCGGCGTGCCGTTTCATGAGTTTTTCGGTCTGACGTATAACCCTAACCTGAAGTTTATTTTTATCTATACGGTCCTGGTTCTGGTGGTGTTGCTGGTGCTGTTCATCAAACATCGCTTAACCAAAATGCCGATTGGCCGCGCCTGGGAAGCCCTTCGCGAAGATGAGGTTGCCTGTCGCTCTCTGGGTTTAAACCATGTCTTAGTCAAACTGTCCGCCTTTATGATGGGAGCCTCGACGGCCGGGATTGCCGGTGTCTTTTTCGCAACCTATCAAGGGTTTGTTAATCCGACCTCGTTCACCTTCTTCGAGTCTGCGCTCATTCTTGCCATCGTCGTACTCGGCGGGATGGGCTCCACGCTTGGTGTCGTGCTGGCGGCCTTTGTTCTGACCGTTGCCCCTGAGTTACTCCGGGATTTTGCCGAATACCGGGTACTGCTGTTCGGCGTCTTAATGGTGTTAATGATGATCTGGCGTCCCCGTGGACTGGTCCGCACCAGCCGCGCCGGTTTCGCTATTCGCAAAGGGGTCGCGCCATGACTGACAGCATTTTACGCGTTGAAAATTTGATGATGCACTTTGGCGGAATAAAAGCGCTCAACGATGTCAATCTGGAGGTCGCCCGGGGTTCAATCACGGCGTTGATTGGTCCAAACGGTGCCGGAAAAACCACGGTGTTCAACTGCCTGACCGGATTTTATCAGGCCTCTGGCGGCGCGATTGTGTTTAATACCCGTGCCAAAACTACCGATGTGATTCAGGTATTAGGGCAAAAAATCCACGCCACTGATTTTTTCAATCCTGGCCGTCTGGCTTCACGCATCTACTACAAAATGTTCGGCGGTACGCATCTGGTCAACCGTGCAGGACTGGCGCGAACCTTCCAGAACATCCGCCTGTTTCGCGAAATGTCGGTGATCGAAAATCTGATGGTGGCCCAGCATATGCAGGCGAACCGCAACCTGATTGCCGGAATTTTTAACACACCGGCGTATCAAAAAGCCGAAAATCAGGCGCTCGACCGCGCCTTTTACTGGCTGGAGGTGGTGAACCTTGTGGATTGTGCAAACCGCCTGGCCGGCACCCTCTCCTATGGCCAGCAGCGCAGGCTGGAGATTGCTCGCGCCATGTGTACGGGCCCGGAGATGATTTGCCTCGACGAACCGGCAGCCGGACTCAACCCGGTGGAAACCGAGGCGCTCAGTAGTATTGTGCGTGTCCTGCGTGAACGGCATGGCGTTACCGTGTTGTTGATCGAACATGATATGAGCATGGTCATGGAGATTTCCGACCACGTTATCGTGCTTGATCACGGCGATGTGATTGCCCGGGGGGCACCCGCGGAGATCCAGCACAACGTCAGCGTGATTGCCGCCTATCTGGGGACAGATGAAGAGGAGCTTGCCGGATGAGTCAGCCATTGCTGGAGTTTCGCCATGTGGACGTTTTTTATGGCCCGATTCAGGCGCTGAAAGCGATTTCGCTAACGGTAAATGAAGGAGAAACCGTCTCGTTGATTGGCGCCAACGGTGCCGGAAAATCGACCCTGCTGATGTCCATTTTTGGGCAACCACGTATCGCGCGCGGGCAGATTTTTTACCGTAACGACGATATCAGCCACAAATCCACCCATTTTATTGCCACGAACGGGATAGCCCAGGTCCCGGAAGGACGGCGAATCTTCCCGGACATGACGGTCGAAGAGAATATCCTGATGGGGAGCATCCCTATCGGCAACCGATACCATAAAGAGGATAAAGAAAAGATGTATCACCTGTTTCCCATCCTTGAGGAGCGGCGCAATCAGCGCGCTATGACCCTCTCGGGAGGAGAGCAGCAGATGCTGGCTATTGCCCGCGCACTGATGAGTCGCCCCAAATTACTGCTGTTGGATGAACCGAGTCTGGGGTTAGCGCCGCTGGTGGTGAAACAAATTTTCCAGACGTTGCGCGAGTTAACACGGGCCGGGATGACGCTTTTTTTAGTCGAACAAAACGCAAACCACGCGCTTAAACTTTCGGATCGCGCGTATGTGATGGTCAATGGCGAAATTCGCCTTAGCGGCAGCGGTCAGGAACTGTTGGTCGACCCCGAAGTGCGAAAAGCCTATCTGGGCGGTGCATAGAGATTTCGAAGCGGAATAACCATCGTCGCTGTAAAAAATAGCCGCTGTAAAAAGCGGCTATTTTTTTATTAAAAAGGGTCTGACTGTACGACGCCTAAAAATTCATGTTTCCACGGTTTTATGTTGAATGTCAGTCATCCCCTCTTATCGACATTTTATTCTTTACGCAAAGGTCATCATAAAACTTGCATTAAGGCTTTCATGTATCCCATGGCGTAGGCCATTCCTGAATGCCATGGCGCAGGACAGGTCATTTGTGGCGAATGATCCGGAATTAAGACACCATCAAAGTTATTTTCTTTCAGTATCCGTAATACTTTCGCCATATCAATGTCACCTTCGTCGATAAAGGTTTCGTGATAGTGAGGAACTTTCCCTTTTACGTTACGGAAATGCATATACGCAATCGCGTCCTGACGAGAATACTGTTCTACCGCCTCGTAGACATCCCCCTCTGACATTTCGGCAATGGTGCCCAGACAAAACTCAAGCGCATTAGAGGAGCTGGGAACCAGATCCAGCAAATCTTGATAGAGATGCGGTTGGTTAACCAGTCTCGGTTGTCCACGCACGAATTCAAGCGGCGGATCATCTGGATGCGCGGCCAGCCTTACTCCAGCTTCTTCTGCCACCGGCACAATCTCTTTCAGGAATGCTTCCAGCCGCTGCCAGAGTTGCTCTTTAGTCACCGGTGCTCTTATACCCTCAGCATCTTCATCCACCACCATATTCCATGCCATGCTGGCAGGTAACGGACTTTCGGTCTGCTCGTTTACACCATTTAAACCCACTGTTTTTGCGCCACCGCGCGCCTTATTTTCCTGAATTCTTCCGGCGACGCCCGCCAGACTAAAGTTATAACCAAAAACAGGGATACCTGCAGCGCCGACATTACGGATGACTTGTTTCACGGTCTCGATTTGTTCTGCTTTCCGGGGACCGTCAAATAAGATGTCATCCCAGTGGCAAGGGTCGAAATTTTCAATTGCAAAAAAGGTTAAATCGTATTTTGCCATTCTGGCGCGAATATCTAACAATTCTTCTATTGTCCAGACATCTGCCTGCGCCGTACCCCAACCGCCGGTATCGCCGACCGGCTGATCGCTACGGGAAAAACGCGCATTCTGATGAAAATAATCAACCATATGAACGACAATATGCGTCGCACCACATTGTCTGGCAAAGGCGAAATGCTCGTCATCCAGCATGTGGCGGTACAGTCCAAAGCCTAATTTCATGTTCTGAATCTCCGGTGGAAAGAAATTATCATTCTTGTCTGATTACATCGGCAACATTTTCGCGCTGCATCGGAATGGGTTTAACAAAGACAGCCACGGCAAGTGCGCCAAGTACGGCAATACCCCCCGCAATAAAGAACGCCGCATTATAAGCCCCTGTCCATTGAATAATGTAACCCGTCACAATAGGTCCTAATATTCCGGCAATATTCGCCGTTGCATGAACCATACCTCCCACTGCCCCCATATTCTGGCGTGCGACGGTATCTTGCAAAATAGCCCAATACGTTGTTGCGGATAAATAGAGGAAGAAAATGCCGCATGCCATCAGGGATACTGCCCCTGCGGCACTGGATACATTTCCAACGCACATTACAAAAATCGCCGAAGCCCCCAGACACGTAACGAGCACTATTTTACGGGAAAACAGAGGACGCCCGGTTTTACGCAGTACGTAATCACACAGGAACCCGCCAGCCGCCATCCCGACAGAACCCAGCAGCCACGGAATAACACTCACAATACTCATGTCCTTCAGGCTGAGATGTTGTGAGTTTGACAAATAGCTTGGGAACCATGAGAGAAAGAAAAAGAGAATGTAGTTCAGGCCAAAAAATGCAAATGCCGTTGCCAGTATCGTAGGCTGCTTGATATAAAAAGAGAGCGGCATGGATACTTTTTCAGTCTCTTGATTATTGTCGCTTTGCTCCTGCTGTCCTTCCTGAATTAAGGCTAATTCCTCACGGCTGATGGTTTTGTGTTCTTCCGGCTTGTCCTTTGCGATTTTTATCCAAAACAGCAGCCAAACGATACCTAAACAGGCAATGGCAACAAACGCCATTCGCCAGCCGATAATCAGCACCAGCGAACCCATGATAGGTCCTGCCAGCGCGCCGCCAAGCGGGTTTCCGGCAGTGGCGACGCCGATGGCGCTGGCGACTTCACGGCGAGGGAACCAGTTACTGACGATTTTATTTAAGGTCGACGCAAACGGCCCTTCCCCGGCACCAAACAATACCCTGATGATGAGCATTGAGGTAAATCCGACAGCGACGCCAATCAAACCGCAGAAGAATGACCAAAAGGCCATACTGACTGCAAAGACCATTTTGGGTCCGAAACGGTCAGAAGCATAACCGCCAACAAAGTTAAAAAGCGCATAGCCGATAGAGAAACTACTAAAAATAATGCCTAATTCACCTGGCGTTAATTGCAAGTCGTTAGCAAACATGGGGGCTGCGATAGCAAAGGCAGAGCGATCCATGTAATTGATCGCCCCACCTAGCGAGAGTAGGAAAACAATACTCCAGCGTTTACTTTTGAGCATACTGATGTCCTCATATCATCAAGACTGAAGGGGATTTACATCACACCAAAGCGATTCCATGCTTCAACAGCACCCATGCCACCACGAATGGCATCGCGAACTTTGTTTTCCGTCACGCCTTTTTCTAACGCCAGACCAATAACCTCTTGTTCGACCCGCTTCGGGATCACCAGAACGCCCTCTTCATCTGCCACAATAAGATCGCCTGGCGTTATCATCACGCCATCAATCGTTACCGGAACCCCATAATCGAGAACTTTTCCGCGAACCTTCTGATCCTGAGAATAAGAACCCATGGAAAACACAGGGAAATTGAGCTCAAGGATCTCGTGCTTATCCCGTGAATAGCCGTTAAGAACCGCCCCTGCCGCGTTAAGGTGAGCAGCACGAGTCGACATCAATCCCCCCCATAATGCATACGTCGGGGACGAACCGCTGGCAATATACACCTCGTTTTCTTGCAGGCTGTCCAGCGCCTCAAACATCACGCCAAACGCTTTATCGCCGAGGGGGCCGTTGGAATGCGAACCGGGGAAAGTCGCGTAGTCCGCTTCCAGCACCGGCATTGCTCGCCCGGCGATGCGCATCTGTTTTTCCAGTGGCTGCAGGCGTGGATTGAGGAATTGATTCTGTAAGCCAATGGCGTCCATGACATCACCCAGCAGAGCGGTACTGAGATTATTCTTTATCTTTTCAAAAAATTGCCTTTCTTCTGAGTGCATAATTCATTCCTGTGTGGTTAAATTAAAACAACCTTACTGTCTACCTGTAGGACAGGTTAGCCAGGATTAAGTGATCAGAAAACACCCAAATCGCCATGATGTGACAGACTCAGCAAAAATTTACGCTGGCATGTTGTTGGTAATAGTGAAGATGAGTCGATAACATATGCAGAATTTCAGCCCGAACATCCTGTCCTGGATGGATACGGAACGACCGCTTACGAAGAGAGGGAGAGTTGTCGCATGAACATGAGTAAACCCATCATTGAGAAAAGCACGCTCTCCGAACAGGTCCGTAACTACATCCTCAATGTCATTACCACGCAAAAACTTGAACCCGGCGCCAGAGTGCCCAGTGAAAAACAGTTGACCGAAACGCTGGGGGTCAGTCGGGGTGTGGTGCGGGAGGCATTCCAGGCGTTGTCGATTCTTGGCATTCTGGACATCAGCAGCGGTAAATATCCGCGCGTGCAATCACTGAACTCTGCGGCGCTGGAAACGATTTTCAACTATTCGGTCGTGACGCAACAGATTTCAGCACGCCAGATACTTTCACTGCGCAGTACCCTTGAAGTTCACTGTGTCGTGCTGGCGGCGCAAAATGGTACTGAAGACGATTTTTCTCGCTTACGCGTGGAGATGGATAAGATAAGTGAAGTCTTCGGCGATCATCAGTCATTTATTTATCATGATGCACGCTTTCACATGATTTTAGCCGAGGCATCCGGCAACCCTCTCTACGCCCTGCTCTTGCAGGCACTTCGGGTCCCTCTGGAAAAATCGATCTCCGCAGGTCTGCATGCTCACGATACCCATGACCGTCGTCAGCAAATTATCGATGCACATCAGGCCATTCTGGAAAAAGTGTGCCAAAGAGATGCAGAAGGCGCGGCCCAGGCCATGCAAAAACATTTCTCCTCAGCGATTAACGCATTGATTATTGAAGAGTAATCCTGACTATCACGTTATGGCGTTCTGACAGCACAGTTCAGCCCGCCATACACGTGCTCACCACATCCTGTTTTCGGGAACGTCACCGCATCTCACACCATCTAATGGTAAGAAGTGAAGCAAATCTGTCTGCCTGACAGATGAAAAAACGATCCGTCAATACCGGAGAGATTGCCTTACGCCCCGGGCAATGACGAGCAGCACTACCCTCAGCTTCTCTGGAGAAAACACATGCTCAATTACGCCATCCTCGTTTTTGCCATCGGCGCTCTCGGCGGGCTGGTGCTGGCCGCACATGTACTGCGCAACAAATTCGCCCCCTGGTTTCTGTCGCTTTTACATGCCGGGTTAGGCGCGACAGGGTTGATTTTGCTGATCCTGATGCTTGCTCAGGGCAATGCGCCACAGCAGGTATTGATCGCCTTCATCTTGCTGCTGGCGGCTGCGTTGGGCGGGTTCTTTCTGGCTTCGTTCCATTTGCGCAAAAAGTTACCCCCGAAAGCCATTGTGGCCGTTCATGCCAGCGTTGCCGTCGTCGGCTTTCTCACGCTGGTTAGCGTGTTCCTGTGATGTCCCGTCATCCGCTGCACCCGGCGCTGGTCCATTTTCCCATCGCCTGCTGGTCACTGGCCGTTGCCGCCGATGTTGTCGGGCTGTGGTTTGGTGAGACGGCCTGGCGTTGGTCTGGCGGACTGCTCGCCGTTGGCTGTTTTATGGCGTTAATCGCCATGATTGCGGGCATGTTCGAGCTGTCTCATGTGCCAGAAGGTGCGCCGATGCGGATGGTCTGGTGGCACATGGGCCTGATGTGCGTTGCTTTCGCGCTGTTTTGTACCCGTCTGGTGACGGGCCTTGAGAATATGCGCCTGCAGGCGCCGGACACGCTATCTTTACTGTTAGATGCCGCAGGATTTATTTGCCTGATGGCAGGAGGCTGGCTTGGCGGAACGCTCGTCTATCATCATGGCGTAGGGCGTTCCCGTGACCAGAATCCTCCCCCATCCGTAAAATAATAATGAGGTCATTATCCCTAAGTTCGACGCTGACGTGCTACGAGACGGTGTTTTATTCAAGGTAAGAAAACACCGGCCTCAGTTTAATACCGGAGTTTCATCATGGCCGAGTATAACGTTCATCTGACTGCATGCCGCCAGATTGCCAAAGGCACGATGGCTTTCCACTTCGAAAAACCCGTCGGGTTCAGCCACAAACCGGGGCAAGCCATCAATCTCATTTTGCCGGGACATGAAACTGACACCCGGTCATCGGATACCCGCCACACCTTTTCCATTGTCACTGCGCCCGAGGAGGACGAACTGGTGGTCGCGACTCGCATCGGCGAGAGCGTTTTTAAACGTGCGTTGTGTGCCTTGCCCATTGGGACTGAAGTTCAGATCAATGGCCCTTTTGGATCATTCACCTTACCCAAAAATACAGAACGCACGGCTGTTCTCATCGCCGGGGGGATCGGGATCACCCCCTTCATGAGCATGTTGCGCCACGCAGCCCAACAGCAGACGTCGCAGCAATTGATCCTGCTGTATAGCAATCATCACCCCGAAGATGCGGCCTTTCTGGAGGAATTACAGCAGCTGGAGCAGCAGAATCAGCGATTTCAGTTAATGGCGACCATGACGGATATGGCGCATTCGACCCAATCCTGGGATGGCGCAACGCAGATCATCGACAGTGACTGGATAAAACGAGTTGTGGCAGGGCTGGATAACCCGGCCTTCTACGTTTCCGGCCCGCCCGCCCTGGTTGAGGCAATGTGTCAAACGCTCACGATGACTGGTATCGATGAGGACAGCGTGCGCAGTGAAACGTTTTACGGTTACTAACACGGTATCCACTGTCGCTGTGAAAAACAGGTTCCGCACACAGGAGACGCTATGCAGAATACACAACCTCTGTCCTCTGGACTGCCCTCGGCCCATCTCCCCGATGCTGATCTCGTCTCACAAGCCGCGTTGGGGGATGCGTCGGCATTTACGGAAATCATGCGCCACCATAACCGGCTCCTGTTTCGGACCGCGCGCAGCATTTTGAAGAACGATGCGGAGGCCGAAGATGCGCTTCAGGAGGCCTATCTGAGCGCCTGGCGCGCACTGAAGGGGTTTCGTTCTGAGGCCACGCTTTCAACCTGGCTGGTGCGTATTGTGGTGAATGAATCATTGGGACGTCTGAGGCGAAAAACCGCTTCCGTTATTCCCCTGGATGCTGCCATGAATGCCATTGACTCTGACATCCAGGCATCGTTAAGCGATAATCCTGAACATCACCCGGACTATGCCGTGATGCAAACCCAAATGCGCCAACTTCTGGAAGCCCGTATCGACTTGCTGCCCGAGGCTTTTCGTACGGTCTTCATGCTCCGGGCGGTTGAGGAACTGAGCGTGGAACAGATTTCTCACGCGCTGGATATCCCCGAAGCGACGGTACGAACCCGTTTCTTTCGCGCCCGCAGTCTGCTCCGTGAGGGGCTAGCCAGCCAAATGGATATCGCACTGAACGACACCTTCGCGTTTGATGGCGCACGGTGCGATCGGATCGTTGCGGGTGTGCTGGACAGAGCAAAAGCCGAAGGGCTCTCAAACCCAAAAACAGAGTAACGTGATGTCAAAAACGGGTAATACGAACGTGTATTACCCGTTGTCGACGCCATACATTTCGACATTTGTGCCTAATTTACGGGCCAGGCCCTTTGCGCCATTACGCATCACGGTATGGTGATTCCAGCGAAAAACAGGTGCCGCCAGAGGCGCGAGATAATTCATCCACCGGGTATTGGTTCGTATATTCCAGTCATACCTGACTATCGTTTCCATCCCATTATCTGAAATTGACCACACTCCGCGCCCTTCAACTTCACCACTGGCTTCCCCTTCCAGCAGATAAAAAGGGGTGATGTTCAGGACATGGATGTCGAAGGTTATTCGATAAGGTAAAGCCCCCTTCCAGGTGTAACGATGCAACGCCCCGATCCCCTGGATATCCCCTTTTTCGATTTCAGTGATCTGCTCCAGGCTTGCCCACCACTCAGGCCAGTGGTCAGGATGAGAGAGCACTTCCCATACCTCCTGTACAGAGGCTTCAACCCGCCAGGTGGTGGTAAACTGGTATTCAGCCATAAACCTAAACTCCCATTACGGTGTGAAAAAATCAGCGGGGAACTGAATGTTGATCACCATGGCATCCATCAGGACGGTTTCCAGCAGGCTTCCCTGCCGGTCGTAGCTGATGACTTTGGCCGGGAGTCCATGAGATTTATCTAACCAAATCTCATACCGATTAACGCCGTCGACACTCACACCTTTTGGTCCCGTCACGGACAGATGTAATGTGGCGCGTCCCGCCAGCGTCTCTTCACCGACAGTCACGGTTGTCCCATCGTTCTGTAACCGGCGAATATTGCTCAGCAAGACGCCGATGTCGGATTGATCCACCCGATGACCGTGATCGTCTTGTATCAATGAATCTGTCGGGGAAAGGTTCAACACCGGAAATGTCCCCAACCCAAAGGGCCATAACTTCACTTTACGGCTGACCGGGCTATAGATCAGAAGCGCGCCGGGGTGTGGCCGGGTGAAATCCATCCTCACAAATCCCGGTTTGCGATAGCTATAGCGAATGATTTTGCTTTCATCCTGAGGTGACGAGGAGCGCAACAGCACCTGATAAGAGTGAATATGCTGAAACTGTTGCTGGGAGAGGCCGATCGGATTAGTCGTCTTTTCGCTTTGCGAAAAAGCCGATGCCACAGCGACATTTTCCGCCGCAGGCGTCATACCGCTAAAGAGGAGTAATGTCGCACACATTACCGCCAAAGAGATGAAGTCGCTAATGATCGTCTCCGGCCTTAAGAGGGTCAGCAAACAGGAACCATCACCTGCTGTCATTTGTCAGTATAGTGCTTATTTGGACCGCCCAAACGGGTGTCGCGCCTGCAAAAAGCTATACTTTAGTAACCATACTTTATATGAGGATTAATCATGAAACTGCTACGGGCGTCTTCATCCATCGCCCTTGCGCTACTTCTGATGGCCTCCTCGTATGCCGCAGCCAGCGCCCTGCAGCACCAGGTCGACAGGGAACGAGAATTACGCATCGCGGTGATTGCCGGTAATAATCTAAACAGTTTCGGTGGGGACATCGGTTTTACGCTTAACGCACAAAACAGGAAGATCCGCCCCTTTGGTTCTCACCACGTCGTCATCGTTGATCCCGTCATCATTGATAGCTTTGGCATGCGCGGCGGAAATCCTGCCCGCGATGGCTTCATCGGCAACCCGGCACGCGATGGATTTATGAATAATCCTGCCCGAAACGGATTCAGGAATAATCCCGCCCGCGGAGGGTTCATGACAACTATGCCTATTCGCAGATGACCGCAACGTCGTGGTTTATTGTGTTGGTGAACAAAGGAGCTGCGCAGGGAATGTCAGCGTCTGATGACTATCTGGAAATGTCTTTTTATCGGATTGCTCAATACCATTATTTGAGTACTTTATGAGTGTCTCACTTGCCGGGGCATCGACAGTGCCCCGGCTCATGTTATCCACCGAAATCATACCTGCGACGGTTTATTCGATCTCTTCCATCGGGCGACCGGTGTTGTTTTTCCACATCAGAACCACGATGCAGGAAATAAGGCAGACGGCAATCAGATAGACGTTAAAGATCCACCCGATGCCACTTGAATACAACCATGTGCTGAGATAAGACGCGGTGCCACCAAAGATTGCGATACCCAGAGAGATGCAGATGCCAAACATCCGGGTCCGATACTGGGTCGGGATCTGTTCGGAAATCGCCGCCGGTTTGCTTCCGGTAATAAAGGCAATCAGCAGTAAACCACACGTCTGAGCGACAGCAAGCGTCCATGGCTCCGCCGACATGAGTTGCCAGAGCGGA
Organism: Citrobacter sp. GW821-FHT02E08; assembly: GCF_059421685.1. Lineage (NCBI taxonomy): Bacteria > Pseudomonadati > Pseudomonadota > Gammaproteobacteria > Enterobacterales > Enterobacteriaceae > Citrobacter > Citrobacter sp. GW821-FHT02E08. The sequence continues at coordinate 34,481 of NZ_JBWKVL010000017.1, forward strand.
AGCACCGTGGCTGCAATACCCACCAGCGAAATCAGGGTACACGTTTTACGTCCCCAGCGGTCAGACAACCAACCCGCAACGGGAAGGAACATGAGGTAAATGACCTGAGCAATACAGCTGACAACGAAGGCTTTATTCGCAGGCATCCCCTGAATACTGATGGCGTAAATAGCTGCCGATGAGACCCAGGTGTAGTAGGTTAAGGTCGCGCCAGCCTCGTACAGGAAAAGACGAAAACCGACTTTAAAGATTTTCGCTTTGCTCCATGGCGTAATCGTTGCCTGCTTTGATGCCGCACCGACATGTTCGCTTTCCATCATGTTACGACGGACCCACAATGCGAACAGTGCTAAAACACTGCCTGTCGCAAAGGGAATACGCCAACCCCATTCCTTCATCGCCTCATCCGGTAACCAGGATGTCAACAATGCGAGGTAGAGCGTCGCGATCAGCGCACCGCTACCGACGGCAAAAAAAACGCTGCTTGACCACAAACCACGGCGCGCGGGGGGAGCGATCTCAGCAATGTAGGCATAAGAGGTGGTCGTTTCGCCGCCATGCGCAAACCCCTGAACAAGTCGGGCTGCCAGTAGCGCCGCAGACGACCAGGCCCCCCACTGTTCATAAGAAGGAATTAATGCAATCGCAAGGCTCGCGCCCGCCATCAACATCATGGTGGTCAGGAGAACCCGGCGCCGGCCCAGTTTGTCAGCCAGATTGCCGAACACGATCCCCCCCAGAGGTCGGAACAAGAACCCCGCCGCAAACACCGCCAGGGTGCTGAGCAATGCCGACGTAGGGTTCGATTTATCGAACATCGCGGCGGCAATGTAGATGGATGCAACGGTGTAAACGGTCCAGTCGAACCATTCCAGCAGGTTGCCGACACCTGTTGCGAATAGCGACTTTTTCCGCAGGCTAAGGTGTGGTTTGGAAGCGATGTCTGACAGGCTCGATAATGTCTCAGTATTATTATTCATAGCGTTTTCCAGGATTATACGTGCGTTGGATAAATGCATGCTGAAGACCAGGACCTGGGATTACGCGGTCAGGAATTCCCGGGCAACATCCCGAATACCGGGGCCGTCGAGTTGGTAATGCGCGTACAGATGCGTGGGTGGCGCAATCAGACTGTATTCGTCATAGATACCATGGCGTCTGAGTTTCTTACCGACCCCCTCATCGCAGAGCACTTCTGCAACAGCGGCTCCTAAGCCGCCGAGAACGTTGTGCTCTTCAACGGTCATCAGCTTCTTGCTCCTGGCCGCGGCTTCCAGAATCGCGTCACGATCCAGAGGCTTAATACTCGCCATGTCGATAACCCCAACGGAATGCCCCATCGCGTTGAGTTCCCGTGCGGCTTCCAGTGCGCCATGAACAGTGATGCCGCAGGCAAATATCGTTAATTCTTCACCGATACTGTGGATAATTGCCTTACCGAACTGGAACGTAGTATCGCTGCTGTACACCACCGGATCCCGACCACGGCCAATGCGAAAGTAGATAGGCCGATCGTAATCCGCTGAGGCTCTGATAGCTGCTTCCAGTTGGGCGCCATCCGCAGGCGAGACAATCGACAGGTCGGCGATGGATCGCATCGTGCCAATATCCTCGGTCGCATGATGGGAAGTGCCGTAAAATCCAAGCGAGATACCGGTATGGTGGCCCACAAGACGCACCGGAAGCGCTGAATAGGCAATATCCATACGGATTTGCTCGCAACACAACAACCCGAGGAACGACGCAAACGTCGCCACCCAGGGAACCAGGCCGCAGCTTGCCATTCCCGCCGCCGCCGTCACCATGTTCTGCTCACTGATGCCGAAAGGGTAATACCGGTCAGGATACTCGCTCGCAAAACGGTTCAGGCCGTTCGAATACTGTAGGTCAGCAGAGCCTGCCACGACAGGATGGCCGTTTCTGACTAACTCCATTAATCCATTGGAAAGATGATCGAGTCCCGGATTGATCATGTTCAAACCACGGTACTGCCAGGAGTTCGGATTGAGAGGTGCGGTATTCGTCGTGGTCATTTCAGATCTCCTTAGATTCAATTTCAGCAATAGCGCGGGCAGCATCATCAGGGGCGAGATAGCCCAAATGCCATCCCGGTTCAGTTTCCATGTACGAAACGCCTTTCCCCTTCACCGTCCTGGCAATGATGCACACCGGTTGTTGACGTTTGCGGTCACATTTCACTTTACGCAGTACCGTGGTGAGGGCAGCGAGATCGTGACCATCAACCACATGCACTTCCCAGCCAAAGGCGCGCCACTTCTCATCCAGAGGTTCAACACCCAGAACATCATCCACTTTGCCGTCGAGCTGATAGCCGTTCCGGTCAATGATGGCGATCAGGCGATTGGCTTTGTGATGCGCTGCGCCCAGCGCCGCCTCCCACACCTGACCTTCCTGCATTTCGCCGTCGCCGAGCAGTGCGAAAACATCGAACTCCTCGTCCATATTGCGCTGTGCCAGACACATGCCCAGAGCGCCAGACAGCGCGTGACCAATAGAGCCGGAGGAGAAATCAATGCCTGGAACTTTACGCATGTCCGGGTGATCGCCCAATGGGCTGCCCAGCCGCGTATAGTCGTCAAGCCATTCGGTCGGGATGATGCCGAGATCCGCTAGAATGGGAAACTGCCCTACTGCCGCATGCCCCTTACCCATTAAAAATCGGTCACGTCCTCGCCATTTAGGTTCATCCGGACGGATCGTCATGACGTCGTAATAGAGCGCAGAGAAAATTTCGGCCGCTGAGAAAACAGAGGTGTAATGCCCCGTTTTTGCAATCTCAATCAGTCGAATTGTTTCGAGTCGAACAAAACGCGCCCGGTTGCGAAGAAAGGCCAGCTTTTCCGGGGTCGGTATATAATCAGTGGCTTGCCACTCTTCAAACCGGGATTGGGGTAGCGACATACAATATCCTCTTCGTGCGTTTGGCCAGGATTAGGTGTTTTCGAGGCATTGCATTGCCTCGGTCAGGTTGGTGCGATTTAGCGCGGGGCTAAAATTTCGGGCATGGGGTGCGCCGAGTGTCGGTGCCACGATCTGCTCAAGCAGTTCGGGAGTGACCGCGTTCACGCCAAGGTCAGCCAGACGAACGGGCAGTCCGAGTTGGGCATAAAAGGCGCGTAAATCGGCGATGAAAGCCTCGCTCCGATTTTCCGCCGTGAGTTGCACCATCAGTCCATAGGCAACCTGCAATCCGTGTGGTTGGCTGTTGGCATTGGCTATCGCAGAAAGACCACGGGTCATCGCGTGCGCCAAAGACAAACCGCCGCTCTCAAAGCCCAGACCGCTCATCAGAATGACGGCTTCGATAACACGTTCAAAGGCGGCGTCAGGCGTACCACTTCCCGCGACAGACAGTGCGGCGGCGGCATCTTCGCGCAGGATGTCGTAGCAACAACGCGCCAGCGCCAGCGCTGACAGTGCCGGACGCGCACCAAACATATTGATGCCATCCGCCTTCTGGCACTGTTCTGCTTCAAACCGTTTAGTCAGCGCATCAGCGATCCCGGCAATCAGGAACGAACGTGGCGCTTGCGCAAGCAACTGAGTATCCACCAGCACATACGCCGCACTACGAGGCAGATGCCCCACCTCGCTGAGTCGATGGTTTTCGTCGTAGATGACATAGTTTTTTGAACAGGGTGCATCATTCGACGCAACCGTCGGGATGGTGACCAGTGGCAATCCGAATGTGTGCGCCATGGCTTTTCCAGCATCAATGCACTTGCCACCGCCCATCCCTATCAGGCCATCTATCCGGTGAACGCTGGCTTCTGCGCGAAGCGCCACCAGTGCTGCATGGGTAACTTCGCCATCAAATCGAAGCCACTGCACCTCAACGTTGGCGCGGCGACAACTGGCCACCAGCCGTTCTCCGGCTATTTTCCAGACGGCACTGTCGGTAATCACCGCCAGCCGATTACCTACCCGCGCCAGATGTTCACCACTGCTATCCAGCAAACCGGGGCCCTGGATGTAACGACCAGGAGCACCAAAGATCAACGCATTCATACCCACTCTCCTTCACTGTTATTTGATGCATGATATATCTTGATTTTTGACGTGCTGAGGGCAATCAATAGAGACGATCAGCGCAGCGTGTCACCCCTACCTTTACCGATTGGCGGTTTTCCAAACAGGAAATCAGCAATCAGTGACAACTGCCCGACAATCATGTGAGAACCTTTGTGAATCACACATCCACGGCTCTGTGCCGCCTGAAGAAGTGGCGTGACATCAGGGTTCATGACGACCTCACCAACAAGGGTACCCGGCACCAGAGTTTCAGGATCGACAGGCAATGGGTCATCACTTTTCAGCCCAAGAGACGTCGCATTCACCACCAGGTCGTACCCCTGGCCATTTGCGTCGGCAACCCGGATCTCCCGCTGTGGAAACAGAGCACGAAGCTGATTAACGCGGGAATGTGCTCTCGCTTCGGTACGGTTGTGAATACCGAGCGTTGACACGCCCGCAGCGAGTAACGCCTGAGCAATACCGGTTGCCGCCCCACCCGCGCCGAGAAGCAACGCGTTGCGTCCTGCAAGGTGATGCCCCTGATTCCGCAAGCCGAGCACAAAACCCTCACCATCGAAAAACTGACCGGAGAAGGTTCCATCCGCGTTTCGCCGCGCAACGTTGCACACCTGAAGCAGTTCCGCTGCGCCACTGAGATCGTGACAAAGTTGCGCAACCGCCTCTTTGTGAGGGATCGTCACAATGACGCCCGCGACGTTCTCAACCTGCCGTAGCCCCTCCCACACTCGCGCTAACTCTGATGGCTGTACTTGCCAGGGGACGAGAACAGCGTCATGCCCCAATTGCTGAAGGAGCGGATTAAAGAACGTCGGAGTCCGCAAATGCCGGGCGGGATAAGCGAGATGCACTACCACGCGGGTGGTTCCACTGATATTCATCGTTGTATCCTTTTCAGTAACATTAATACATAATACATGATATATCTTAGTCATCACCAAACTGTAAAATCAATGTTGCAATACTGTGACGAACCTGACACGTTATGAGCGTCAGTCCCTGGAAGGAGGTGTTTCGTGTATCAACCGATTGAAAAAATAAATCTGAGTGAGCGCGTCTATGGACGCATTCGGTTGGCATTAATGGATGGGCAGTACCAGCCTGGAGAACGACTGAGAATATCTCAACTGGCCAGCGAATTTGCCGTTTCTATCACCCCCGTTCGGGAGGCCATTTTCCGGCTCGTCAGTGAACAGGCGCTGGAGATGAAGGCAGCAACCGCCATCTTTGTCCCAGAAATGACAGTGGAACAACTTAAAGAGATTCAACTGATACGCCATCTTCTGGAAGGTGAAGCCGCCGCCCTTGCGGCTGAGCGCATTACGCCGGCAGAACTGGACGCACTGGAAGAGTTGCAACAGCGTTTTCTCGAGGTATTTGTCAGCGATGCTAAAAAAGCCTCGATGCTTAACTGGGAATTTCATTTCAGGCTCATTAGCGCAGCCAGGATGCCCGTAATGCTTAAAACGCTCGAAAACATGTGGGTCAGTATGGGGCCAATTTTGCGGACGTTTCATATTGAGGTGCCGCAGCGCGATTTGGATCTGGAAACACACAAGCATCATGAAATCATCCAGGCACTCCGCGCGCATGATCCGAACAAGGCGAAGGCCGCACTGCAAGCGGACATCAGTTGGGGCTCCATCTTGATCGAATGGCTGGAAAACCGTGAACGTTGCAGAGAGGCTGAAGCAGGTATGCTTTCATAAAGACCTGCGGTACTGAATTAAAGCACCGTACTTAAGCAGTGATTGACCAGAGCAAACATGACGCTGCAACGAATCATTGAACTAAACGTATTACATTTAGGTAATCATTTAAAAGTGCCAGGGAAGGCTTTATAGAGGGGTGCAGGAATTACCCCGCCCGCGAAGGATTGATGGCAAATGCCCCATTCGCAGATAACCGCAACGTCGCGGTTTATTGTGTTGGTGAGCGTTATCCCCACCAATATGACCGTTAGGGTAACCCGGCAAAATAACTATTTAATAAACGCCACAGATAATTCGCTGCTGGCGTCATACGATGGTCATTAGAGCGCAACAAATGACACAGACTTTCACGAGCAATACGATGATCAATAGGGACAGCCACCAATTGCTCGCGAAATTGAATACTTTTCAATGTTTGCGGCGTCATAAATGCGACGCCTTGTCCGGTCTGGCATAAGGCGATCGCGCTGGTAAACAGATTACAACGGTATGCGGGCGTAAAAATAAGGCCTTCATTTTTAAAAATGGCGTTCAAATAACGCTGTATACCAAAATCTTCGCTCATGACAATTAAGCGGTGGCGCGTTAATTCTTCGGCGGTGACAGCAGGTAAAGCGGCGACAGGATGATCGGGCGGTACAATGGCGCAAATCGGCCCACGCCGAAAACTGTTACACTTCAAACCCGGTGGCGCGGACGGTCCAAAACTCACCGACATATCCACTTCCCCTTTAGCCAGTAGCGTAAGGGTGGTTTGCATATCGCCAGACTGAATGTTGACGAAGACCGCAGGATACGCCAGGGAAAATTCACTGATGACATGCCTGACCACCTCTTCCACCATGCCCTGACCGACGCGCAAGTTCACCGACCCACCGCGCATATGGCGCAAATCCTGCAACTGACGTTCGAGTTGTTTGCGCCGTTGCACCGTCAGCGCATAGTCTTCTGCCAGCAGTTTCCCGACATCCGTTAATACCACGTTGCGGCCACGCCGTTCGAGTAACGGCAGTTGTAACGTTCTTTCCAGTTCGGATAACTGACGGCTCACTACCGACGGATTAATGCCCAACGCATCGGCTGCACGTCGAATACCGCCATGTACGCCAACTTCATACAAATACCCGATGGATTTTTCTGGATAGGTGGAGAACGTCATATTTTTGGCTTATTCGTTGCTCACAGGGCAACAATAATAATCATCACTCCTCATTTTTTACAATACCAATTCTGCGCATACTGCCTGTGACAACCAAGACAGACGGAAAAAAACATGAAAAGAATAAAAACGTACCTGCAACAACACGCATCTGACATCCTGAATGATATTAAACGGTTAGTACTGGCAGAATCGCCATCACATGATAAAACGGCGGTTGATGCATGTGGCCGGGTGCTGGAGGACATTTTCCAGCAACGTTTAGGCGTGCAGGCGGAAATCGATGAACAAGTACACTACGGCAACCACCGCAAATTCACTCTCGGTAGCAATGGGCCGCAAACGACGCTGATAGGTCACTTCGATACGGTATGGGACAAGGGTGTTCTGTCTCTTCGGGAGGAAGACGGTAAATTATACGGGCCGGGTATTCTGGATATGAAATCCGGGCTGGTGCAGGCCATCTGGGCAGTGCGCGCGTTGCAACAGCTCAACTTGCTCGGACACCAACGTATCGTTTTCCTGTGTAACAGTGACGAAGAGCTGGGCAGCCCGAGTTCGCGTGAATGGATTGAAACACATGCGCGCGGTTCCGCGCAGGTGTTAGTCGTTGAACCAGCCGTCGCGGGCAGCGGCGCGCTTAAAGTCGCGCGAAAAGGCACGGGCCACTATGAAATAACTATCCACGGGCTGGCGGCACATGCCGGTAATAATCCAGAAGAAGGCGCCAGCGCAATACAAGAGATGGCGCAGCACATTCTCTACCTGAATAGCCTCAATGCGCCTGAGCGTGGCACTACCGTCAACGTAGGGATCGCCAACGGCGGCAGCCGCTTCAATGTGGTGGCCGATCGCGCGTATCTCGGTATAGATACCCGAGTCACTTCGCAGGAAGAAGCTGCGAGTATTCATGAAGCAATTTCTCAATTGCGCCCCTACGATCCGCGTATCACGCTGCAGGTCAGCGGTGGGCAGGGTCGTCCACCGATGCGCCATACGCCCGCATCACTCACGTTATTGACACGGGCGCAGCATGTGGCGGAAGCACTAGGCTTCACCGTGGCTGGCGAAAGCGTTGGCGGTGGCAGCGACGGCAATTTTACTGCCGCGCTCGGTTTACCCACGCTGGATGGCCTTGGTGCGACCGGTTCCGGAATTCATGCTAAGCATGAACATATCAACATCGCCGATGTGCCACTACGCGCGGCATTAGTGGCGGGGATCATTGCTGAAGGGGGAAATCATGACGCAATCCCACGTTGATTCTTACTCACCTCCGGTCTCCTTGCAGGATAAAGGGCAAAGTCCCTATCTGTTGCTGTTTATTATCCTGGTTCTCGCCGCCGTCGCGACCTGGATTATTCCCGCTGGCGTTTATGATTATGAAACGCGCGACGGTATCAAGTTTGCGGTGAAAGGCAGCCTGCATGCCGTTGCACAAAGTGGCGTCTATCCGCTGGAAATCTTCACAGCGATTGCCAAAGGCATGGTAAAACAAGCGTCGATTATTTTTCTGATTCTGTTTACGGGTGGCGTGCTAGCCGTTATCGAAAAAACCGGCGCCATCGCTACCGCGCTTAATTCTTTATCGCACAGCACGAAACTCAGCGACAAATGGCTCGTGTTGATTTTTGCCGCCATCTTTGGTCTTCTCGGTACCACTGGCGTCGTGGTGAATGCCGTGGTCGCGTTTGTGCCTATTGGGTTGTTGATCGCGCGTTCGATGGGATTACCGCCAATACTGGGGGCATCGTTGGTCTATCTGACCTGCGCGGCGGGCTTTAATGTGGCGATCCTCAATCCTGCGACGACAGGGCTCACACAACATCTGGCGCAGTTACCGCTCTTTTCCGGCATGCTGCTGCGTGGCATCACCTGCCTGTTATTTATCATTACCGCTGCCGCCTATTTGATCTGGTCAATTCGCCGTAGCCGACAGCAGGGTTCTGTGCGCCCCACTATGGATACTTCAGGCAATGAAGTGTTGAACGTTACGGGGCGCCATAAATGGATCTTAGCCATCACCGTGCTGGCACTGATTCTGTTTATAGCCGGTACGATACAATTCCATTGGGGCACCAATGAGATGTCGGCGATGTTTATCCTGCTGACGATAATCGTAGGACTCATTGGCCGCCTGTCCGGATCGGAAATTGCAAATACCTTTCTCGCGGGCTGTTCGAAGCTGGTAAAAGGCGCATTTATCGTCGGTATGGCCGCAGCTATCTCGCTGGTGTTGCAGCAAGGCAATGTGCTGGATCCGATTGTCGGGAGCTTATCCAATTTGCTGGAGCCGGTACCGATACATGCGGCGACCCTCGGGATGTTTATCAGCGCCGCGTTGATTCATTTTGGGATATCGTCGGGTTCCGGTGAATCAGCACTGTTGATCCCTATCTTCTCTCCCCTTGGCGATAACCTTGGTCTGACTCGTCAAGTGATGGTTCAGGCGGTATTGCTCGGTGAAGGTATCGTCAACTGTATGAACCCGACCTCCGGGGTTCTGATGGCCGTATTAGCCACTGCCGGTGTGCCTTATGGCAAATGGTTGCGTTTTGTGGCACCGGTGATCGCCATTTGGTTTGTCATTTGCGTCATCATGCTGCTGATTGGTGTGGCGATTAACTGGGGACCGTTTTAAACCGATAGCTGAGAGTCAGAAGCAGACAGTAAATACCCGGTAGCATCGTCTACCGGGGTATTGTCAGCATCACAGGCTAATGTGAAATGTCTGGATTATCCGTGGCGATTCGCTGTTGAGCGCCCAAATATAAAAATAATAGTCTTTTTATTTCGACATGCTATTAGCAATGCAAATCACGTATTAGGTGTTTATCATCACGGATATACTCACACCTGCAACTGTTTTATATTTTTAAACAATTCGCAAATACCGGCATCCAAACGCGCCGCCAGGTTCATCCATAATCAATATGGTTGATATTAAAATAATAAACCATACGCCACACTTACCTTTCAGACATTTTTTATCTATCAAAATGATTAACAACATTTGATTTTACTGAGAGGTAAAAAACATGACGGATAAATCAGATAACGCCGAACAACACAATTTACGCTTTGGTATTCCCCCGGTTAAATGGCTACTCACTAATATTCAACACCAGGACGCACGATTGGGACTGGTGATTTCGGTCTTTCTCCAATAGACGTTTCAACAACGCTTGAAAACCGTCACTGGAATATTCAGGGGGCCGCGCGCGGAGGTGAACGTACAGCCCAGGCGGTTGGAATCAATCAGGTACGTTATTTTCATAAAGAAGATGCGGAGCTCGCCAAACAATTAGCCACAGAGTACAACGCAACTGCGAAATGGCCAGGCTTCATTAAGCTGAGTGTCGCCTTTGTCGATGGATATACCTCCAGAGTTTCACCGGGTGTTCTTGAAGTCTGGACCAGCGTCAATTGACGTCAGCATTTAACGTCATTTGGCTGAAAGTGATGCGCTGCACTACAGTCGATATCAACATCACGGTTCCACGACGTTGATATCGACGCAACGTACTCACTTTATTGAGGGGAAAGTCATGGTTAAATTGCTGTTGCAAGGCTCATCCGGGCCTGAGGTTGTTCAACTCCGCAAGTGTCTGGCTGCGACATTGGGGGCGGATGCACAAATGTTCGACCTGCAGGCGAAGAATGACCAGTTTGATGAGACGCTAGTAGCAGCAGTACGCCACTGGCAGTCGAATATCGGTATCCTTGCCGATGGTATTGTTGGCCCCTACTGCCAGAGCCTGCTGGGTTTGATAACGCTCCCCTCCCTCGGGCTGCGGGCAGATGATGTGCAAAACTTGTTCCCGGCCACCAAGCCATCTAACGTGTTGCGGTATCTGCCGTACGTAGCAGCGGCGCTCGCCATTGAAGGACTCACGACAGCCCCGTTAATTCTCGCAGCGCTGGGGACCATCCGCGCGGAAACCGAAGGCTTCGTCCCTATTTCCGAATACCCCTCTCAGTTCAACACCACGCCAGGGTTACCGGCATTCAGCGCCTACGACGCAGGGACAAAACCAGGTAAGAGTCTTGGCAATACCAAACCGGGGGATGGCGCCAGGTTTCGCGGACGCGGTTTCGTGCAGCTCACCGGGCGCGGGAACTACGAAGAATACGCTCCACGCATCGGCGTGGACATCGCGACCTCCCCTGACCTCGCCAATGCGCCAGAAGTGGCGGCCGTATTGTTGGCCATGTTCCTCGCCGATCGCAAAAAGGAGTTAACGACCGCACTGACAGCCTCGCCACCGGACTACAGGAAGGCTCGCAGGCTGGTGAATGGCGGCTCGCATGGATTGGATCGTTTCAAAAGCGTTTTCACACTTGCCGCTGCCATGCCAGCCGTCATGCTAAACGCTGGCGAAACCAGGAAGGCGATGACAAGTAGCGAGCCTCCGAAAGCGGGCAAGCGCAAGAGCGCCACGGCGGCGATCCCCGTCTCCGCACTCGACTCAGGACCCGTACTCAATGCGTCAAAAGATCCGGTCGATCTACGCGATCGTACCTACACACCACCACCGGTGAGCTTACCGGATCTGTTTCCGAGCGATGCGGACATCGCAACGCGACTGACCGTCTACACGAAGGCAAAGCTGATCCTCGATCAGGGTCAGGAGGGAGCCTGTACGGGCTTTGGTCTGGCCTGTGTCGTGAATTATCTACGCTGGCGCAAAGCCGGTTTCCCAACGGCGCTCGATTCAGTGAGCCCCCGCATGCTTTACAACTTTGCCCGACGATACGACGAATATGCGGGTGAGGATTACGACGGCTCTAGCTGCCGTGGCGCGCTCAAAGGGTGGTTTCACCACGGTGTGTGTCTGGAGCCTGACTGGCCCTATCTGGCGCAGGAGAATGAGCCACCACAGTACGGCTATGCGGAGCGTGCAGCTAATACGACACTGGGTGTCTACTATCGCATAGACATCAAAAACATCACCGACATGCAGGCCGCCATCCATGAGGTCGGTGCGATATACGTTTCCGCATTCACGCACGAAGGCTGGCAGACTGTGCCGCAAGTGAAAAAACCCATCACGGGTCATGCCTCGCTTTCCGTCATCGACTTCAATGGCAAGCCCTCAAAAACCGATGGTCATGCCTTTGCACTGGTGGGTTTCAACCGCGAAGGCTTTATCGTGCAAAACTCCTGGGGAGAAAACTGGGGTTGCGGTGGTTTTGCGGTGTTGAGTTATGCCGACTGGCTGACCAATGCGATGGATGCCTGGGTTGCCGCGCTGGGCGTACCCGGCGTGGTGCCAGGGCAACTCGCCACTGGCAAGCGGTCTTCTGCCACGCTTGCAGGAACGGCCAATAAAACGCTGTGGTGGGATGAAACGACCGCTTACGAGCACAGCATCGTAATAGGCAACAATGGACGTGTGACTCGCTACCTCACACAAGACGAGATGACGCGCACGCTGATGTACCAGGGTTGCGTGTTGCCCGATCGCTGGTTCCGAACCCATAACACGGAAACTAAGCGTCTGGTTATCTATGCACATGGTGGGCTCAACGACGAAGCCGGTTCCATTGAGCGGGCGCGGGCGATGGGACGCTACTTCGTTGGCAACGACTGCTACCCGTTATTCCTCGTGTGGAAAACAGGGATTCTGGAATCTATTGGCGACATTTTCTCTGACCACTTCCGTCGTGAACCGTCGCGAGCGGGAGGCGTTCGCGAGGCGTTGACCGATGCCTCCGACATGCTACTTGAGCAGACCATAGGCAGGCCGGTCGCCAAACCCGTCTGGAGCGAAATGAAAGAGAACGCAGAATTTAGCTGCTTCTCAGGCCGCGCAGGCGACCTGCTGGTGACAGCACTGCAAACGCTTGCTGCGACCTGGGGCAACACCCTGGAACTCCACATCATCGGTCACTCGGCGGGCAGCATCATCCTCGGCCATTTCGTCGATCTGTTGTCGGCACGTGGTCTGGGCGAGCAACTTAAGTCTGTGCATCTCTATGCGCCAGCATGCACAGTGCAATTTGCCAACCGCCACTATGCACCGCATGCTTCGCTGATGAAACGTATGTATTTGCACCTTCTCTCCGATCGCAATGAGCGCGATGACAATGTGGCGGCAATTTATCGCAAGTCGCTACTCTACTTCGTTTCAAATGCCCTGGAAGGCGACCAGCGCACACCGCTGCTGGGAATGGGCAATATACGCGACAAAAACTACAAAGGCTGGGACGGTTCGTCGAGCACGGGCGAAGCACTGCGCAACTGGCACCGTGCAGTCTTTGAGGCTGGACTGGAAAGGAGCGGACGCACAAATGTCATTGAGGCTGACAAGGTGCCCACCGGTCCGAAAGTAATGATTGATGCTTCGCACGGCAGTTTCGACAACAATATCGAAGTGCTCAACCTGACACTGCAACGAATCGTTGAAAAGAGCAGCCTGAACATGCCCGTAGACGACCTGAGAGGCTTTTAACTGGCGCTCGCACCGAAACTTATTACATTAAGTTAATCATCCATATACAGGAATAATGGTGCCAGGGAAGGCTGCTGTGAAAAGGTGAATTTCAGGCACAAAAAAACCACCCGTAGGTGGTTTCACGACACTGCTTATTGCTTTGATTATACTTGTCTTTCCCATGGTGCCCGGAGCGAGACTTGAACTCGCACAGCGCGTACGCCGAGGGATTTTAAATCCCTTGTGTCTACCGATTCCACCATCCGGGCTCGGGAAGAAAGTGGAGGCGCGTTCCGGAGTCGAACCGGACTAGACGGATTTGCAATCCGCTACATAACCGCTTTGCTAACGCGCCAAATTCTTCAGGCTTTTCAGCCAGACACCCGCAATTGCCGATGTCTTTAAACTGGAGCGGGAAACGAGACTCGAACTCGCGACCCCGACCTTGGCAAGGTCGTGCTCTACCAACTGAGCTATTCCCGCATCACCAAGTAACTTTGTTAATCACTTGATTTTGTTATCGTCTGGCAATCTGTGCTGCCGTTCGATGCGTTGCATTCTACTTACCTGACGCACTGAGTCAACGATATTTTTCGTCACTCACGATCGTTTGCTGAAATTTGCGGCGAAACGATCACTGATCAAGCAAATCCCCGCGTGCAGCGCTCAAATACTGCAGCATCGACCACAGCGTCAGTATGGCTGCGACAAAGAATAACGCGATCCCGGCATACTCCACCCAAATGTTTGGACGCCATAATAACCATGCCAGTGCCGCCATTTGTGATGTTGTTTTGACTTTCCCGATCCAGGAGACGGCCACGCTGCTGCGTTTACCGAGTTCCGCCATCCATTCGCGCAATGCGGAAATAATGATTTCACGGGCGATCATCGTTGCGGCGGGTAATGTCACCCACCAGCTATGGTAGTGTTCTGTCACCAGGACCATTGCGATAGCGACCAGCACTTTATCTGCCACCGGGTCAAGAAACGCGCCAAAGCGGGTACTTTGATTCCAGCGACGCGCCAGATAACCATCAAACCAGTCAGTTACGGCTGCAATACAGAAGATGAGCGCACACACAAACGGTGCCCAACTGAATGGCAGATAAAACGCCAGTACAAAGAAGGGAATCAGTATGACGCGAAACAGCGTGAGCAATGTAGGAATATTAAATTGCATAGTGACGGGTAACTATCTGTTGTCAGAGAATTTACCCCTATGTTGCTACAGAGACCTCAATGTTTCAACGAGTAGAAGATCTTTTCTGCCAGACCTTGCGAAATACCCGGCACTTTTGCAATTTCCTCTACGCTGGCGTTACGTAATCCTTGCAAACCACCCATATATTTCAACAGCATTTGCCGACGTTTAGGGCCAACACCTTCGATGGTTTCCAGCGTGCTGGTGTTTTTGACTTTCGCCCGTTTTTTACGATGCCCGCCGATCGCATGGTCGTGAGACTCATCGCGAATATGCTGAATAACGTGTAACGCCGGAGAGTCAGAGGGCAAACTAAACCCCTCACCTTCCGGTTCGAAGAACAGCGTTTCCAGACCCGCCTTACGATCGGCGCCCTTCGCCACCCCGAGTAACAATGGATGCTGTTTGTCCCAGGGAACATCCAGTTCAGCAAAGACTGCTTTCGCCTGCCCAAGCTGCCCTTTTCCGCCATCTATCAGAATAACGTCCGGGATCTTACTTTCTTCAATCGCTTTGCCATAACGTCGACGCAGCACCTGATTCATCGCAGCATAATCATCGCCAGGCGTAATGCCGGTAATGTTGTAACGACGATATTCAGCACGCAGCGGCCCGTTGGCGTCAAAGACCACACAGGAGGCGACCGTCTGCTCGCCCATGGTGTGACTAATATCGAAACATTCCATGCGTTTTACCGCCGGCAGTTTCAACACTGTCGCCAGCGCCGTCAAACGCTGGGTAATGGTGGACTGCTGAGAAAGTTTTGTCGTCAGCGCTGTCGCGGCATTGGTACGCGCCAGCTTGAGATACCTTGCGCGATCGCCGCGCGGTTTCGTCTGCACATTGACCCGACGTCCGGCCAGTTCCGACAGAGAGTCCGCCAACAACGTTTTGTCACTCAGATTAAAATCCAGCAGGATTTCACCCGGCAGCGTTCGCATCTGACTGCCTTGCAGATAGAACTGCCCGACAAACGTCTCCACGACTTCGCCCATTTCGGTCCCGCCAGGTACTTTAGGGAAATAGCTGCGGCTGCCCAACACTTTGCCCTGGCGTATAAAGAGCACATGCAGGCAGGCCATTCCCGCGTCGAAAGCTACCCCGATAACATCAAGATCGTCGCCTGTATTCGACACAAACTGTTTTTCGGTGACACGACGCACAGCCTGTATTTGATCGCGAATGCGCGCGGCTTCTTCAAATTCCAGATTGCGGCTAGCGTTTTCCATCCGCGCGATCAGTTGGGTTAAAACCTGATCGTCTTTGCCGGATAAAAACAGACGGACATATTCGACCTGCTGGGCGTATTCTTCCTCGCTGACCAGGCCAGCCACGCAGGGACCAAGGCAACGTCCAATCTGATATTGCAGACAGGGGCGCGAGCGGTTGCGGTAAACGCTGTTTTCACACTGGCGAATCGGAAAGATTTTTTGCAGTAGCGCCAGTGTTTCACGCACGGCATAGCCGTTTGGGAACGGGCCGAAATACTCGCCTTTGGCATGTTTGGCGCCACGGTGCATCGCCAGACGCGGATGCGTATCGCCACTCAGAAAAATAAAGGGATAGGATTTGTCGTCACGCAACAGCACGTTATAGCGGGGCTGATACAACTTGATGTAGTTATGCTCAAGCAGTAACGCTTCGGTTTCCGTATGGGTGACCGTCACATCAATTTGCTGAATTTGCGCGACCAACGCTTCGGTCTTCCGCGAAGCAAGGTTGCTGCGGAAATAGCTGGAAAGCCGTTTTTTCAGGTCCTTCGCTTTACCGACATAAATAACCGTACCACCAGCATCATACATACGATAAACGCCGGGCTGGCTGGTAACGGTTTTTAAAAACGCTTTCGCGTCAAACTGAAGGCTCACTGACTTGTTAACGTCTCCGCATTACACAGGCCATGACGAATTGCCAGGTGAGTCAGCTCTACATCACCATGAATGTTTAGTTTACTGAACATTCGATAGCGATAACTGTTCACCGTTTTAGGACTGAGATTCAGCTGTTCTGAGATCTCATTCACCTTCTGGCCTTTGGTGATCATCAGCATAATCTGCAACTCGCGTTCAGACAAACTGGCAAACGGGGTTTCCGTTTTTTCCGGCTCGATCTGGCTAAGGGCCATCTGCTGTGCAATGTCGGAAGCAATATAACGTTGCCCGGAGAACACGGAACGAATCGCACTCACCACTTCCTGCGGAGCCGCACCTTTGCTCAGATACCCTGCTGCACCCGCCTGCATGACTTTGGCGGGCAACGGATTTTCCGTATGGACCGTCAACATGATCACTTTAATGTCAGCCGTTGAACGCGCAATTTTACGCGTCGCTTCAAGACCGCCAATTCCGGGCATGTTCATGTCCATCAACACGACGTCAGCGGTATTTGTGCGACACCATTTAACAGCATCCTCACCGCAACATGCTTCGCCGACGACTTTTATGCCCTTTATATCTTCCAGAATGCGTCGTATCCCTGCGCGCACCAGTTCGTGGTCATCAACAAGAAGAACGTTGATCAAAGGAATATCTCCAGAATAGGGATAACGCTACTGATAGTTACTCGGCCATATATTAGCGGGTTTTATCTCAACTTTGAAACGCAAAAAACACCGCCCCTTAGATTTTGTTCTCGTTTTTGGAAATTAGATTGTACGGAATGTGGAAACTTTCCCCGAAAAACAGCCATTCCCATCGACTATATCTCTCTTGAAGTTTCAGAATAGTGACAAAAAATTCACGCCCTTCGGCTTAAATGATAAATAGGAAGCAACTTTGTAACAATAATTAACGAGTAAAATACGCGTCATAAACAATGGGTGAAGAAAATATATCCACTGCAAGACGTTGTTTATTTTAATGGCTCAGGCTGAAGTTTCGACGAAAAAACAACCACTGCTATTTTTAGCGCGGCTTATGGTATACTCCGCCGCCTTAACATTTGCCATCGCACTTTTTCACTGTAACAGAACGAGGAAAATAAATGAGTACGCCTGATTTTTCCACTGCCGAGAATAATCAAGAACTGGCTAACGAAGTCACCTGCCTGAAAGCCATGTTAACGCTGATGCTGCAGGCAGTGGGACAAGCCGACGCAGGGCGCGTGATTCTTAAAATGGAAAAACAGATCGCGCTGATTGAAGACAAATCACAAGCAGCGGTATTTTCCAACACTGTTAAGCAAATTAAACAAGCTTACCGTCAATAAGATGAAACCGGCTGAGAGCAGCGCTTTCGGCCGGTTTTGCGCCAGAACACAAAAATTACATTCAAATCAAACCGATAGCCGCAGCATAGCAGGCAATCTGCGTCTTATTCGGCGCGTTAAACTTCTTTTGCATATTCTTCTGATGAAAATTGACGGTGTTCTCCGAAATCGACAGGATCATGGCGATTTCAGACGACGTTTTCCCTTCAGCCGTCCACTTTAAGATTTCCTTTTCTCGCTTGCTAAAACGCATCTCCGGCGTCGTGACCATGTCATTTTCCAGCCGCGAAAGCACGGAGAGGCTCTCACGCACCAGTAGCTGCAGTTTTAGCTCAACTTCATCTGAGGCAAAGGACACATTGCGAACGTTCGACCGTGAGACGGACAGGAACCCCAGCGCACGATTTGGCAGCATACAGCACTGGGTGATCCCCTTTCGTAAACCGTGGGAGCGTGCCGCATCCCACAATGTCTGGGTATCACTGAATAATGCGTCATTCCAGGGTAAATGACCCTGTTTGAAGTTTTCCGGTTTCAGCACCGGGTCAATAGCAAAATAGTTTTCAGACTGATAGTGGGTAATCCACGCCTGAGGATATGTCGTTTGAAGAGAGATTTTTGGTCGTGTAAACGGGACCGGATGACGAACGCATAATGCGTAATAATCGAACTCCAGTTGACACGTCTGGTGCTGTAATTCCCGATAAACATCTTCTGCCGTCGCCATTTCCTGAAAGCGTATCAGCATACTCCGTCGCCAGGTGAAGAAATCATTTTCCTGCATATCAGGGGATACCACCTCTGAGATTGATTATCATTTTAAATGAGTAAACACGCTACCACATAAATGGAGTTTATATGAATAAAATATCGGTCAGGAAGAGGATTACTTGAATTTTATTTCAATACACTTATCAATATCAGGGTGAAAATGCATTAACCAGGCGGGATGGCGTCATATTTATTCAAATATACTCGCCCAGAAGAGGATTATTTCGGGCGAGTATCGCAAGACCATTTATTTCATCAGAAACTTCTCAAGAAACTGGCGAGTGCGTGGGTGCTGCGGATGGCTAAATAACGATTTTGCAGGACCCTGTTCCACAATTCGTCCCTGATCCATGAATATCGCCCGGTCAGCCACATCACGGGCGAAACTCATCTCGTGCGTCACAATCACCATGGTCCGTTTTTCCTGTGCCAGCTGGCGGATAGTATTGAGTACCTCCCCCACCAGCTCAGGATCGAGCGCAGAGGTCGGTTCATCAAACAAAATGACCTCCGGGCGCATGGCCAGCGCACGCGCGATCGCCACACGTTGCTGCTGCCCGCCGGATAAGCGCCGCGGGTAGCTGGTCTCCTTCCCGGTCAGCCCTACCTTTGCCAGCAGCTCATGCGCACGGGCCGTTGCTTCCGCTTTTGATTCACCTTTGACAATCACCGGACCTTCAATGATGTTCTCCACCACCGTACGATGCGGAAACAAATTGAAGTTCTGGAATACAAAACCCACATGTTGACGCAACTGGCGAATCAATCCCTTCTGCTGATTTAAGGAGCGGGCGGTATCAATGGTGATATCCCCCACTTTGATCGTGCCGGCTTCCGGCACTTCCAGAAGATTGATGCTGCGCAGTAAGGTGGTTTTGCCCGAACCGCTCGGCCCAATAATGGCGACAACCTCACCCGGTTTGACCTCGAGATCGATGCCGTGCAGCACCGTCTGCCCATGGAATTTTTTCACCAGGTTTTTGACTTCGATGGCACTCATTTCGGATCTTTCTCCTGGCGGTTAAGCTGGTCTTCAAAGTAGTTCTGCAATGCCGATAGCACCGTCGCCATCACCCAGTAGATCAACGAGGCGGCCAGATACATGGTGAAGACTTCCAGCGTACGCGACGTGATCAACTGCGCCTGACGGAACAGTTCTGGCACCTGAATCGTCGCCGCCAGCGAGGTATCTTTCACCAGGCTGATAAAACTGTTGCTCAGCGGCGGCAAAGCCACACGGGCAGCCTGTGGTAAGATGGCGCGGCGCAGCGTTTGCCACGGCGTCATGCCGATACTCGCCGCCGCCTCCCACTGACCTTTGTCAATGGAGGAGATCGCCGCACGCAGCGTTTCAGAGGTGTACGCAGCCGTATTGAGCGACAAACCGATCATCGCCGCCGGGATGGGGTCCAGCTCAATACCAAACTGCGGCAGACCGTAGTAGATCATAAACAGTTGGGCGATCAGCGGCGTCCCCCGGAAAATAGAGATATAAAAGCGTGCCAGCCACCGGACAGGCAACAGCGGCGACATACGCATCAGCGCCAGAATAAATCCCAGCAGCAGACCAAAAAACATCCCGCCAATACTCAGTTGCAGCGTGAACACCGCCCCTTTGAGCAGATACGGCAGAGAATCAATCACCAGTTGGATACTTTCTTGCATTCGCGTTTTTCGACCTGGTTGTTATACGTGAGGATGGTAGGCAAACAACGCAGGTGCGCCACCGGTATGAATAAACAGAATTGGCCCTTCGTCTTTGAAGCGTTTCTGGCTGATGCCATCAATCAGACCCGCCATCGCTTTCCCCGTATAAACAGGATCCAGCAAAATGCCTTCCAGACGCGCCAGCAGTTTTACCGCCTCCATCCCCTCATCATTCGGCATACCGTAGCCCGGCGCAAAATAGTCATCCCACAGCAGGATCTCCGCCGACGCGGTCAGCTCTAATTCTTTGGCAATCGCCTGTTGCAGGGCGACCACTTTAGGCTGCTGGTCGGCAACTTTACGCGAAACGGTCACCCCTACCAGGTCAACCTCCGGCATCAGTTGTTCCAGCCCCACCGCCAGCCCCGCATGCGTCCCGGCGCTGCCTGACGCCACCACCACGGAAGAAAGTTGTACCGCGCCTTCACACTGCTGGGCAATTTCCAGTGCGCTTTCCACATAACCCAATGCGCCCAGGGCGTTGGAGCCGCCAACCGGTATCACATAAGGGCGAAATCCTTGTGCTTCAACGCGGGTTGCCAGCTCATGGAGTTGTGCTTCCGGGTCGTTCAAGGCGGCGCACATTTCGATTTGAACATTGAACAGATCGAGCAGCAGGCGGTTACCGTTAGTCAGATAATTTTCCGCCGTGGTGCCAATGGGATTTTCCAGCAACGCAATGCAGTGCAATCCCAGTTTTGCCGCCACCGCCGCCGTCTGGCGGACATGGTTAGACTGAATCGCACCTGCCGTGATCAGCGTATCCGCCCCTTCGCGAAGCGCATCCGCCGCCAGGAACTCCAGCTTACGCAGTTTATTGCCGCCCATCGCCATTGGCGTGACGTCATCCCGTTTGATGAAAATATCGCGACCCAGATAGTCAGAAAAACGCGGCAGGTATTCGAGCGGCGTTGGCGCGCCGATAAATTCCAGGCGAGGAAAGCGCGTTAAATTATGCAGTGGCATGTAGCCTCCGATGTTTATTGTGTTGTGATGTTCTTTTTATTATGCACGTTCATTCGGATGAAATAAAAAAGGCGCCCGTGAAAGCGCCTTTTTTTTTGCATTGTTGACGATTATTTCGTCACATCTGCACCAAACCATTTTTCAGACAGCGCTTTCAGCGAACCATCTTTCTGCATATCGGCAATCGCCGCGTCCACCGCTTTCAGCAAATCCTCGTTACCTTTACGCAGCGCAACGCCCGATTCCTGACGGGAGAACGCTTCACCGGTCACCGCCAGCGTGTCTTTGGTTTTCTTCACCAGATCCAGCGCCGCCAGGCGATCCACCAGGATAGCGTCGATACGCCCCACGCGCAGATCCTGATATTTGGTCGGGTCATCATCGTAAGTGCGGATGTCGACACCTTCAACGTTCTGGCGCAACCACTCTTCGTAGTTGGTTCCCAGACCCACACCCACTTTCTTACCTTTCAGGTCAGCCGCAGTTTTAATGCTGCCTTCATTGCCTTTTTTCACCAGCGCCTGGATACCCGAAACGGTATACGGGGTAGAGAAGTCGTATTTCTTCTTACGTTCGTCGGAGATGGTCACCTGATTAATGACGACATCAATACGTTTGGAATCCAGCGATGCCAGCATACCGTCCCATTTGGTCGGTTTCAGCTCGGCTTTAACCCCCAGATGTTTCGCCAACTCCTGCGCAAACTCCACTTCAAAACCGGTCAACTTACCGTCATCGCCCTGAAAACTGAACGGAGGATATGTCCCTTCCAGTCCCACCAGCAACGTACCGCGCTCTTTCACTTTATTTAACAGACCTTCATCTGCAAAAGTCTTCACGCTCATTCCGGCAACGAGTGCAACAGCCATCACACCCATCAGAGCCTGACGTCCCAGAAGTGCTAAATTCATAGTTACCCCGAAAGTTGTTATTTATCACGGTAGTGTAGAGGGTTTGCCGTTAATCACAAAAACGACTCCGCTACATCTTATGCTTTTTTAATATATATCAGAAGTCGCGGAACAGCAGGAATTCTGCATCTGTCCAGGGACGGCATGCGCTTTGTATTGTTCATACTTGCGCAGCGCGATCCGATAGTTATTGGTGCTAGTTTCGGGTAACCAGGGAGACAGGCTTTCATCAAGAAAACCGTCCTGCACCACATCGTGGGTAATGTTTTGTTCCGTGAGATGATTGCCGAGTCGGCGCAGGCGGACGACGTATTCGCGCACCGTGCCATGACTCATTTCGGTCTGCTCAAACAAAAATTGTTTAAAGCCGATGATGTCGAAAAAGTCGCTCTGCTCTTTGCAGTGCAGATCACCGCAAAAACGGCACAGGGCGACCCACTCTTTTTGCTCCTGCTGCCAGGCGGCGTCATCAAACAGCGAATCCAGTCTGGAAATGGCAATTTTGTTCACAATCTGCCCACGACGAACCAGCGTGATCCTGTCGAGCAGTTTGTGGCAATGCGCGCAATGCGTCTGGCTGTGTTTAAAATCCTTGAGGTAGCGGCTTAGTGGCCGTCTTTTAGATTGCTGCACCGTCATGAGAACTCCTGGTAGTCAATTCGTTGTGCGGCATTTTTCGGCGGCGCGATAACCGCCGCCTATAACTTACCCAGCTTGGTGCGTAGACGTTTGATCGCCTGACTGTGCAACTGACTCACCCGTGACTCGCCAACCTCCAGGACAGCGCCAATCTCTTTGAGATTGAGCTCTTCCTGGTAATAGAGCGTCAACACCAGTTGTTCACGTTCCGGCAGTGCCTCAATGGCATCCATCACGCGCTGGCGTAAATTGCTTTCAAGAAGTTGTTGTAACGGGTTTTCCTGCTGATGTTCTTCAGTCACCAGCTCAACGCTATCGCCATGCTCTTCCCGCCACTCGTCATAGGAGAAGAGCTGGCTGTTATTGGTATCGAGCAACATCTGACGATACTCTTGCACAGGAATTGCCAGACGCTCCGCCACTTCAGTTTCCGTCGCGTTACGCCCTAATTCCTGTTCCAGTTGCCCCATCGCCTGCGCCACTTCGCGAGCATTGCGTCGGACGCTACGCGGCACCCAATCCCGGCTGCGTAGTTCATCCAGCATCGCTCCACGAATACGCTGCACTGCGTAAGTGGTAAATGCCGTTCCTTGCAGAGCATCATATCGGTCAACTGCATTTAATAACCCGATGCCGCCCGCCTGTAGCAGGTCGTCCAGTTCCACGCTCGCGGGCAATCGCACCTGAAGGCGCAATGCTTCGTGACGCACCAGCGGTACATAACGCTGCCACAGCGAGTGTTTATCCATTACACCTTCAGCGGTATACAGTGAATTCACGATAAACAGCCCTGCGTTAAATGAGTTATCGGCATGATTATCCGTTTCTGCAGGGGTTTTAATCGGATGAATAGTGGGTGAAATGAGGGGTTATTTGGGGGTTACGGGTAAATGACGGGCGTAAAAAACCCCGCCGAAGCGGGGTTTGCGCGAAAAGTGTGAATTAACGCAGCAGAGACAGAACGTTCTGCGGAACCTGGTTGGCCTGTGCCAGAACAGAGGTACCCGCCTGTTGCAGGATCTGTGCTTTGGACATGTTGGACACTTCAGTCGCGTAGTCAGCATCTTCGATACGGCTACGAGCAGAAGTCAGGTTGTTAACGGTGTTGCCGAGGTTGGTGATGGTAGAATCGAAACGGTTCTGTACCGCACCGAGGTCAGAACGCAGTGCGTCAACCTGTGCCAGCGCGCTGTCAATAACGGCCAGCGGATCTTCAGTGCTGGTGCTTGCTTTTGCAACGTCTTCGTTAACCAGTTTCGGGCTACCGTTGGTGCCGGTAGTGATGTACATGGTTTTCTTGTCAGTACCTGTACCATTGGTTACGTTGCCATCAACATCAACATCATAGGTAGCGCCGCTTGCTTTCAGGGTGCTGCCGGTTTTGGTTGCATTCGCGTTCTGCAGATCAGTGACCGTAGCGGCTTTGTTTGCGGTAGTTGCATTCGTCGTTAAAGCACCAGACTGGGAGGTATACAAATCAACGTCTGTTTTAACTACAGCATCTTTACCTGTTGCGTCAGTAGAAGAATCGACTGTGAAGGTAACCGTTTTGCCATCAACTTTCGCAGTAAATGTACCATTACCATTTTCTGGGTTAGTACCATCAACCGTTTTGGTAAATTCCATACCATCAAAGCTGAATTTGTCACCAACTTTAGCGCTGGCACCCAATGCAGCAAGACCAGATGCCTTCGCATCAGGAGCCGTGGAACCGGCCTTAATATATGAAGCAGACTTCGTGTTATCAACAGTAGCGGTATCGATCAGGCTTCCATCTGTAGCGCTTACATACAGTGCCTTACCATTATCCATAACATTCTGAGTTTTAACATCTACAGTAATGTTTTTAGATTCAGCAGAATAGTCTGCATCACCAGGTTTTTTGGTACCATCGCTAACCATTGCAGTGTAGTTATCAGTACCGGTCGCACCAAATTTGGAGATCAGGTCGCTGCCGGTCGCTTTCTGCGCGCCGTTCACACGGAAGTCAGCAACACCCAGGCTCTGGGTATCGATTTTTTTCAGATCGATATCGATGGTTTCGCCGTCGTTTGCGCCAACCTGGATTTTCAGGGTGTTGTCCTGAGCCAGGACTTTCACGCCGTTGAACTGAGTCTGACCGGATACGCGGTCGATTTCGCTCAAGCGCTGGGTGATTTCGTTCTGGATGGAGGTCAGGTCGCTGTCGGAGTTAGTACCGTTAGTTGCCTGAACTGTCAGTTCACGTACACGCTGCAGGTTGTTGTTGATTTCGTTCAGCGCGCCTTCGGTGGTCTGCGCAATGGAGATACCGTCGTTAGCGTTACGGGAAGCCTGAGTCAGACCTTTGATGTTAGAGGTGAAACGGTTAGCGATCGCCTGGCCAGCCGCATCGTCTTTCGCGCTGTTGATACGCAGACCGGAAGACAGACGCTCAATAGCGGAGCTCAGAGTAGACTGAGATTTGTTCAGGTTATTCTGGGTCAACAGCGACAGGCTGTTTGTATTAATGACTTGTGCCATGATCTTTTCCTTATCAATTACAACTTGATGTTTATTGGGCTGTTCTGTTGCCCACGGTTTCTTACCGTAACCCTTGTATCGGCACCTTAAATTCGAACTTTAGAAAATTTTTAATTTCTGCCCTCTTTTTTTTAGTCCACGAAATACCCTCTTTATTCACCATTATTCCGCGCATTATTTTCCTAAAACTATTATTAAACTTTGCCAACAGATTGCCGATAACGCGGTTAACTACTGTTTGCAATCACAAGGAATAAGGCATGGCTTCGATTTCATCACTGGGCGTCGGCTCAAATTTACCGCTGGATGCATTGTTGACGAACCTGACCACTGCAGAAAAAGGACGTTTAACGCCGATCACGCAACAGCAGAGCGCGAACACTGCGCGCCTGACGGCGTATGGCACGCTGAAAAGCGCGCTGGAAAAATTCCAGACCGCCAATACCACGCTGAATAATGCCGATCTGTTTAAGAGCACCACCGTGACCAGTAGCACCGAAGACCTGACCGCCACCACCACCGCAGGCGCAGCACCTGGCATCTACACCATCAGCGTCAATAAGCTGGCGCAGGCGCAATCGTTAAGTACCAGTATTGATATCAGTTCAACTAAAGATGCGCTGGGCGATACTTCCGCAGAAAGCCGCACCCTCAAAATTGAACAAAAAGGCCGCAAAGAGCCGCTGGAAATTAAACTCACGAAAGACCAGACCTCTTTGGAAGGTATTCGTGATGCGATTAACGATGCCGACAGCGGTGTTTCCGCGAGCATCGTTAAAGTAAAAGAAGGCGATTATCAACTGGTGCTGACGTCCGACACCGGTACCGAGAATCAAATGACCGTTTCCGTGGAAGGCGACAGCAAGCTTAACGATTTGCTGGCCTACGACAGCACAACGGGCACCGGCAATATGAAACAGCTGGTCAGCGCGCAGAATGCGCAATTGACCGTTAACGGTATTGATATTGAACGCCCGAGCAACACCATCACCGATGCGCCGCAGGGCGTCACGCTCAATCTGACCAAAGAGGTGACTGACGCACGCCTTACCGTCACTAAAAGTAATGATAAAGCGACAGAAGCGATTAAAGGTTGGGTGGATGCGTACAACTCGCTGATGGATACCTTTACCTCCCTGACGAAATACACCGAAGTGGACCCGGGCACGGAAGCGCAGGATCAGAGCAACGGTGCGCTGATTGGCGACAGCGTGGTACGTACAATCCAGACCGGTATTCGCGCGCAGTTTACCAACAGCGGCAGCGACGGCCCGTTCAAAACCCTAAGTGAAATCGGCATTACCACTGACGGGACAACCGGCAAGCTGAAGATTGACGACGAGAAGCTGGATAAAGCGCTAAAAGAGAATACGACGGCAACGCGCCAGTTGCTGGTCGGTGACGGTAAAGAAACCGGTATTACCACCAAAATTGCCACCGAAGTGAAAGCCTACCTCGCCGATGACGGCATTATCGACAGCGCCGAGGACAGTATTAATGCGACATTGAAAAAGCTGACCAAACAGTATCTTGCGGTAAGCGCCAGTATCGACGACACCGTCGCCCGCTATAAGGCGCAGTTTACGCAGCTGGATACCATGATGAGCAAACTCAATGGCACAAGTAACTACCTGGGCCAGCAGTTTTCTGCCATGAGCAGCTCCTGATAACACGAGGTAACCATGTATACCGCCAGCGGTACAAAAGCCTATGCACAAATCGGCGTGGAAAGCGCCGTAATGAGTGCCAGCCCGCATCAGCTGATCGAAATGTTGTTTGACGGCGCCAACAGCGCCCTGGTGCGTGCGCGCTTGTTTATGCAACAGGGCGACACTGTCGCCAAAGGCGAAGCATTAAGCAAAGCCATCAACATTATCGATAATGGGCTTAAAGCCGGGCTGGATGAGGAGAACGGCGGTGACGTCGCCACCAATTTGTCGTCACTGTACGACTATATGATCCGCCGTTTGCTGCAAGCAAACTTACGTAATGACAGTCAGGCCATTGAAGAAGTGGAAGGGTTACTCGGCAATATTGCAGAAGCCTGGAAGCAGATCTCACCGAAAGTATCTTCCCAGGAGTCTCGTTAATGACCTTAGCCGTGGAGTTTATCAACCGTTGGCAGCGCATTGCGCTGCTCAGTCAATCGCTGCTGGAACTTGCGCAGCGGGGTGAATGGGATCTGTTACTGGAACAGGAAGTTTCCTATCTACAAAGCATTGAAACGGTTGTGGAAACACAAACTCCACCGGGGATTACGCGAAGTGTGCAGGAGCTGATTGCGGGCTATATCAAACAGACGCTGGATAACGAACAGCGTCTGAAAGTCCTGCTGCAACAGCGCCTGGATGAGCTGAGCAACCTGATCGGCCAGTCGACGCGCCAGCAATCGCTCAACCATGCCTATGGTCGTCTCTCAGGCATGCTGCTGGTTCCCGACGCCCCTGCCGCGCCACAATAAAATCCCGCTTAGTATCAATTATCTTCCATACTCCAGAAGTCGGCTAAACGACTTCTGGAGCACGGAAGATGAAAAACCCCACGTTATTGCAGTACTTCCACTGGTATTACCCTGAGGGCGGCAAGCTCTGGCTTGAACTGGCTGAACGCGCGGGCGGACTCAACGATATCGGGATCAATATGGTCTGGCTGCCCCCGGCCTACAAAGGCGCTTCTGGCGGTTATTCCGTGGGTTATGACTCCTACGACATGTTCGATCTCGGTGAGTTTGATCAAAAAGGTACTATTGCCACCAAATACGGCGACAAAGCCCAGCTTTTGGGCGCGATTGATGCGCTCAAGCACAATGACATTGCCGTCCTGCTGGATGTGGTGGTCAACCACAAAATGGGGGCGGATGAGAAAGAAGCCATCCGCGTACAGCGCGTCAACGAGCAGGACCGCACGCAGATTGATGACGAGATCATCGAATGTGAAGGCTGGACGCGCTACACCTTCCCTGCCCGCGCCGGTCAGTATTCGCAGTTCATCTGGGACTTCAAATGTTTTAGCGGCATCGACCATATCGAAAACCCCACCGAAGACGGCATTTTTAAAATCGTCAACGACTACACCGGCGAAGGCTGGAACGACCAGGTCGATGACGAACTGGGTAACTTCGACTATCTGATGGGCGAAAATATCGACTTTCGCAATCACGCGGTAACAGAAGAGATCAAATACTGGGCGCGCTGGGTGATGGAACAAACCCATTGCGATGGCTTCCGCCTGGACGCCGTCAAACACATTCCCGCCTGGTTTTACAAAGAGTGGATCGAGCACGTCCAGGAAGTAGCGCCAAAACCACTTTTTATCGTCGCGGAATACTGGTCCCATGAGGTGGACAAACTGCAAACCTATATCAACCAGGTTGACGGGAAAACCATGCTGTTCGACGCCCCTTTGCAGATGAAGTTTCACGAAGCGTCGCGTCAGGGGCGCGAGTACGACATGAGCCAGATTTTTACCGGAACGCTGGTCGAAGCCGATCCGTTTCACGCCGTGACGCTGGTCGCCAACCACGACACTCAGCCCTTACAGGCGCTGGAAGCCCCCGTCGAACCGTGGTTTAAGCCGCTGGCCTATGCGCTGATCCTGCTACGGGAAAACGGCGTACCGTCTGTTTTCTATCCCGACTTATACGGTGCCCACTATGAAGACGAGGGCGGCGACGGGGAAATTTACCCCATTGATATGCCGGTCATTGAACAACTCGATGAGCTGATTCTCGCCCGTCAGCGTTTCGCCCACGGCATCCAGACGCTCTGGTTTGATCACCCTAACTGTATCGCGTTCAGCCGTAGCGGAACCCAGGAAGACCCGGGATGTGTGGTGGTGCTCTCGAATGGCGACGATGGCGAGAAGACGATCACCTTAGGCGCGAATTACGGCAATAAAACCTGGCGTGATTTTCTTGGAAACCGCGAGGAAAGAGTGCTCACCGATGAAAACGGTGAAGCGACGTTTTACTGCAACGGGGGAAGCGTCAGCGTGTGGGTGATTGAAGAGGCCTTATAAAACACCACCCCGGCAGCACGATACCGCCGGGGTTTGCCTGTCAGGGCAACGGCGTCGCCAGGGGCGATTTTTGTAATTCCTCGGCGCACTCAGCGGTCGGACGATCCACGCGTTGCAGCGTCATGCCATCATACGTCAGCGTGCTCCCGGTACGTTCAATCGGGTAGATCTCACGTTTGCTCGTCACGTTGGTCAGCTCGCCCGAAAACATAGTCAGTTTACCCGGCACGGCAATCACACGCTGCCACTGGCGGCAATCCAGCGTATCGCCCTCTTTTGTCACCACCAGGCTGGCAATGGCTTCCGGGCTCATCATCTTGCGCTGCGGTCCCTTCGACTGCCAGTAGCCTTCCAGACCGGCTGGCGCTGGCGTCTTCACCACATCGTTATAATTTTCCACCTCGGCACACCCGGCAAGAACCAGTAGTGCACCAACGATTGCTAATTTTTTCATCATTCATCCTGCATGCGAAGAAAATGGGATTGTGGCATTAAAGCCCTGATGTCGCCAGCCTTTCCGGGAACACGGTGTACTTTGATCCCATCGGTATTACTTCTTTTTAGTCGTGGGAAAAAAATCTGTTCGGTGTACTATCCGCACTTCTTTATATTCCTTCTGAGTTCAGAGGCTAAAAAGTATGTCCTGGCACCACTTCAAACACACTTATCTGATTAAATTCTGGGCCCCGGCCCCTGCGGTCATCGCAGCAGGTATTCTCTCCACCTATTATTTCGGCATCACCGGCACCTTCTGGGCGGTGACGGGAGAATTTACCCGTTGGGGCGGTCAAGTCCTGCAACTGTTTGGCGTTCACGCCGAAGAGTGGGGTTACTACAAAATCATTCATCTGGAAGGCTCTCCCCTGACCCGCATCGACGGCATGATGATCCTCGGCATGTTCGGCGGCTGTTTTGCCGCAGCGCTGTGGGCCAACAACGTCAAATTGCGCATGCCCCGCAGCCGTATTCGCATCATGCAAGCAATTATAGGCGGAATCATCGCCGGCTTCGGT
Organism: Citrobacter sp. GW821-FHT02E08; assembly: GCF_059421685.1. Classification (NCBI taxonomy): domain Bacteria; kingdom Pseudomonadati; phylum Pseudomonadota; class Gammaproteobacteria; order Enterobacterales; family Enterobacteriaceae; genus Citrobacter; species Citrobacter sp. GW821-FHT02E08. Next base: position 64,779 of record NZ_JBWKVL010000017.1, read on the forward strand.
GCCCGCCTGGCAATGGGCTGTAACCTGGCCGCATTCTTCACCGGCATTCCGCAGTTTTCCCTGCACGCCTGGTTCTTTGCACTGGCCACGGCGATAGGTTCCTGGTTCGGTGCCCGATTCACCCTGCTGCCCATTTTTCGTATCCCGGTGAAAATGCAGAAAGTCTCTGCGGCTTCTCCGTTGACGCAAAAGCCGGATCAGGCGCGTCGCCGCTTCCGTCTGGGCATGCTGGTCTTTATCGGGATGATCGGATGGGCGCTGCTGACGGCAATGGATAAACCGAAACTGGGGCTGGCGATGCTGTTCGGCGTCGGATTCGGTCTGTTGATTGAACGCGCGCAAATCTGTTTCACCTCGGCGTTTCGCGATCTGTGGATCACCGGACGTACCCATATGGCGAAAGCGATCATCTTCGGTATGGCGGTCAGCGCCATCGGCATCTTCAGCTACGTGCAGTTAGGCGTAGAGGCGAAGATCATGTGGGCGGGTCCGAACGCAGTTATCGGTGGTCTACTGTTTGGCTTTGGCATCGTACTGGCAGGCGGTTGCGAAACCGGCTGGATGTACCGTGCGGTCGAAGGCCAGGTCCACTACTGGTGGGTCGGGTTAGGCAACGTGATAGGCTCTACCCTGCTGGCATATTACTGGGATGACTTCGCTCCCGCGCTGGCTACCAGCTGGGATAAAGTGAACTTACTCAACACCTTTGGTCCGTTGGGCGGATTGTTGGTCACTTACCTGCTGCTGTTTGCCGCCCTGATGCTGATCATTGGCTGGGAAAAACGTTTCTTCCGTCGTGCCGGGCTGACGCCTGCTAAGGAATCTGTATGAAAGAGATCGTACCGGATTATCGCCTCGATATGGTCGGCGAACCGTGTCCTTATCCGGCAGTTGCCACGCTGGAAGCCATGCCGCAACTGAAAAAAGGGGAAATACTGGAAGTGGTCAGCGATTGCCCGCAATCCATTAATAACATTCCATTAGATGCGCAAAATCACGGCTATACGGTGCTGGATATTCAGCAGGATGGCCCAACGATTCGTTATTTGATTCAGAAGTAACAACATTCTCCCGTTGCGCCGTGCAACGGGAGTCTCTCTATCGCCCGTCAGCGTGCAGAACTCGCACTGAGTTTCCCGGATTTTTTCAGCATGCGAACCCCTAAGCAGGCCAACAGCACGGTCAGCGCAAGCGCCCCTGAAATCATCCAGTCCTGCGGATCCGTGTTCAGCCCCCTGGCGCTCAGAGCCACCAGCATCAACAGGGTAATGCACAGCGTGCTGTATTCTTTCACGACCACCCGACGCCAGTGAAAAGAAAAGGTGCGCAGCGTCTGGGGCAACCCTGTCAGACGTGGCAACAAGCGCGGCGTCCGGGCGCAATACTGCCGATATGTTTCACCGAAACGCCCCTCAAGGTAGCGTTCTTCCGCAGCAATAATACAGGTGTACGCCAGGAAGAGGACTGGCATCGTGATAGTCAGATACCACAGGTTATTGGCCATCACGCCAAACCCAATGATTAACAAAAGATTACCCAGGTACAATGGATTGCGACAGTGCGCAAATAATCCGCTCTGCACCAGATTATCGGCATACACCTGGCGATTACGCCCCCCGCGCACAATGTAATCCAGCCCCACGGTCAGAATGCGTATTCCTTGTCCGGCCAACACAATCAGTCCGCCGATAACCAGCATCGCGGTGGGTGCGTCAACAGCGCGCGTATGACCCAGAAACAACGTTAAATATAAAAATGGAAACAACGTATTGCGGGTGCGAAATAGAAAATTACCAACCGATACCCTCATTTAATGGCCACCATTCCGCAGAAGTTATACCAGCGGAAAAATACCTCGACGCTACTAAATCCGGCATCGTACAACATTTGTCGATTTTCAGCTTCAGTAAAGGGGATGAGGACATTTTCCAGCGCTTCGCGTTTCTGGCTAATTTCCAGTTCGCTGTAGCCGTGGCGACGTTTCATGTTGTAGTAATAATTGATGTACTGACGATTAAGCTCCGGTGATTCACAAACCACTTTTTCGACCAGAATTAATGCGCCACCTGAATTCATTCCCTGACAAATTGAGGAGAGCAGCATTTTGCGGTGCAGAGGACGGACAAACATCAACGTCAAAAGCAGGGTCACCACGGAGGCGTTATTCAGCGCCGACATCTCTCTGAGGTCATGACAGAGAAAGCGCGCATCGCGGGAAGATCCCAGCTGCTCAAATTTATCCCGGCATTTGTCCAGCATCTCTGGCGAGTTATCAATCCCGGTAAAGGAGACGCTGTTCGGCAGCAGATTGTCCAGCAACGCCAGCGTAGTGCCAGTCGCACAGCCCAGGTCATACAGTTGGGTTCCCGGCACGGCATAGCTTGCCGCCATCTCCCCGGTCATTCGCTGGATCTCCTGATAAAATGGCACAGAGCGATCGACCATATTGTCAAACACACCCGCCACCTGGCCATCAAAGCAAAAATCGCCGGCCACTTTTTCTTCCGAAAACAATTTATCCAAATTCATAGTTATTCCGCTAAACAGAGGTATAGCCGCCCCGAAACAGACAGGGATGTAAATTCGTTTAGGATATGTTTAACGCGCTTATATTAAGATAACATTAGGAAGTAGGACTAAATCGAAAGTTCTAATTAATTTGAAAATAATAAACTTTACTTTGGCGTATTCCACAACATCACTAATACACGCCTCAAACTCACCTTTATCATTTTGTCTCTTTAGTAGCAAAATCATCACGCTTTACTCCATTGAGCTCATAAAAGAGACTTTACTTATTTTGATAATATTTCACCAAAGCATAACCTTAATGAATATTAAATAATAAAAGCATACGCTATACACGGGGAAAATTAATGCGGTGAATGCGAAATATCAAATTAAAGAATGACGTGGCATGACATCTCTGCAACCTGAAGAGGCGGAAGCGTCGGCATCAGTCCATCAAGACCGAACGACGCTACCGTTAGTGCGCTTAAAAACAATGTCACTGTAAAGAGAGGGATAATAGCGTCGCTGCGCTACACCTGCATACTCATCACTTCCTGATACGCCGACACCAGTTTGTTGCGCACCTGGATCCCCATCTGCATAGAGACGGATGCTTTTTGCATATCGGCCATCACATCGTTCAGCGCAATCCCGGGTTCACCCAGCGTGAATTTTTCTGCCTGCGTGCGGGCAGCTGTCGATGTATCACTGATACGATCCAACGCCGCATGTAACTGACCGGCAAAACTCACAGTCGACTGTGGGAGCGCATCTTGCGCTTTCGCGGACATCGCCGTTGCCTGTAACTGGCTAATGACCCCTTCAATCCCCTGTATTGCTGACATTCTGTTCCCCTGGATGATTTTTTACGCAGCAGAGATTAACAGCTTGTCAATAAGATAAAGGCGTTAAATAACGATAAAAAACCTCGGTTTTTGAGGCATAGAAAAATTCGAAACCGCAAATAATGAGACCGTCAATTTTTCGAGTTTGCTGACCCGGGAGTGAGTCTTGTTCCACTTTGCAAAAAACGCCGTCCACGATCAGTCACGAGGTGCGAGATGAGTGCGACTGCATCGACTGCAACCCTACCTAAACCTCTCGAGTGGCTTAACCGTCTACGCGCGAATCCCAGAATCCCCCTGATTGTGGCGGGAGCTGCCGCTATTGCCATTGTGGTTGCGATGGTGTTGTGGGCAAAAGCGCCCGATTACCGCACGCTGTTCAGCAATCTGTCCGATCAGGATGGCGGCGCTATCGTCACGCAACTGACCCAGATGAACATCCCCTACCGTTTTACGGAAGGCAGCGGTGCGATTGAAGTTCCCGCCGATAAAGTGCATGAACTGCGTCTGCGCCTGGCTCAGCAAGGATTACCGAAAGGTGGTTCTGTCGGCTTCGAGCTGCTGGACCAGGAGAAGTTCGGTATCAGCCAGTTTAGCGAGCAGGTCAACTATCAACGTGCTCTGGAGGGCGAACTGGCCCGGACCATCGAAACGCTGGGACCGGTGAAACACGCGCGCGTTCATCTTGCGATGCCTAAGCCATCGCTGTTTGTGCGCGAACAGAAATCCCCGTCGGCCTCCGTCACGGTAAATCTGGAGCCGGGACGCGCGCTGGATGAAGGGCAAATTAGCGCCGTGGTGCATCTGGTTTCCAGTGCCGTCGCTGGTCTGCCGCCAGGGAATGTCACGCTGGTCGATCAGGCGGGTCATCTGTTAACCCAGTCAAATACCAGCAGCCGCGATCTCAACGACGCACAGCTGAAATACGCCAGCGATGTGGAAGGCCGCGTGCAGCGCCGTATCGAATCGATCCTCGCGCCTATCGTCGGTAACGGCAACGTACATGCGCAGGTCACGGCACAACTGGACTTCGCCAACAAAGAGCAGACGGAAGAACAGTACCGTCCGAATGGCGATGATTCGCAAGCGGTGCTGCGTTCGCGCCAGCTTAACCTCAGTGAGCAGGTCGGTTCCGGGTATCCCGGCGGCGTTCCAGGCGCACTGTCTAATCAGCCGGCGCCAGCCAACTCAGGGCCGATCAGCACACCACCTGCCAATCCGCAAAATGGTCAAAACGCCCAGCAGACCAGCAATAGCAGCTCGGCAGGGCCGCGCAGTACGCAGCGTAACGAAACCAGCAACTATGAAGTAGACCGTACCATTCGCCACACGAAGATGAACGTCGGTGATGTCCAGCGTCTCTCAGTGGCGGTGGTGGTCAACTATAAAACGTTGCCCGACGGTAAGCCGTTACCGCTGACAGCCGATCAGATGAAACAGATTGAGGCGTTAACCCGTGAAGCGATGGGATTCTCCGACAAGCGCGGCGATACGCTGAATGTAGTGAACTCGCCGTTTAGCGCGACGGATGAAAACGCGGGTGAACTGCCATTCTGGAAACAGCAGGCCTTTATCGAACAACTGATCTCTGGCGGTCGCTGGCTGTTGGTGCTGTTGGTTGCCTGGATCCTGTGGCGTAAAGCGGTGCGTCCGCAACTGACCCGCCGTGCTGAAGAAGCGAAAGCGGCGCAGGAACAGGCGCAAGTTCGTCAGGAAACCGAAGAAGCGGTCGAGGTTCGCCTCAGCAAAGACGAGCAAACGCAGCAGCGTCGGGCGAATCAACGTCTGGGCGCCGAAGTGATGAGCCAGCGTATTCGCGAAATGTCAGACAACGATCCGCGCGTCGTGGCGCTGGTCATTCGCCAGTGGATGAATAACGATCATGAGTAATACCCTTTCCGGCACCGATAAAAGCGTCATTTTGCTGATGACCATTGGCGAGGATCGCGCGGCGGAGGTGTTCAAACACCTCTCCCAACGCGAGGTACAAACCCTGAGTGCGGCAATGGCGAATGTCCGCCAGATCTCCAACAAACAGCTGGCGGACGTACTGGCGGAGTTTGAGCAGGAAGCCGAACAGTTTGCGGCGCTGAATATCAATGCCAACGAATATCTGCGTTCGGTGCTGGTGAAAGCGCTGGGCGAAGAGCGTGCCGCCAGCCTGCTGGAAGACATTCTCGAAACCCGCGATACCGCCAGCGGCATTGAAACGCTCAACTTTATGGAGCCGCAAAGCGCCGCCGACCTCATCCGCGACGAACACCCGCAAATTATCGCTACCATTCTGGTGCACCTCAAACGCGGTCAGGCGGCGGACATTCTGGCGTTGTTCGACGAACGTCTGCGCCACGATGTGATGCTGCGTATCGCCACCTTCGGCGGCGTACAGCCTGCGGCATTAGCGGAGCTGACGGAAGTACTGAACGGCCTGCTCGACGGTCAGAATCTCAAGCGCAGCAAAATGGGCGGCGTGAGAACGGCGGCAGAAATCATCAACCTGATGAAAACCCAGCAGGAAGAAGCGGTTATTACTGCGGTACGCGAATTCGACGGCGAACTGGCGCAGAAAATTATCGACGAAATGTTCCTGTTCGAAAATCTGGTGGATGTCGACGACCGCAGCATCCAGCGTTTGCTGCAGGAAGTGGATTCCGAGTCGTTGCTGATCGCGCTGAAAGGTGCGGAGCAGCCGCTGCGCGAGAAGTTCCTGCGCAATATGTCGCAACGTGCGGCAGACATCCTGCGCGACGACCTCGCCAACCGTGGTCCGGTACGCCTGTCTCAGGTCGAGAACGAACAAAAAGCGATTCTGCTGATTGTGCGCCGTCTGGCGGAAACCGGCGAGATGGTAATTGGCAGCGGCGAGGATACCTATGTCTAACGAACTGCCGTGGAAGATCTGGACCCCGGACGATCTCGCCCCGCCGCTTGCAGAGTTTGTCCCTGCACAACAGGACGACGATGCGCTCTCTGCCGATGTCGAGGACGAACCCGCGCTGAGCGCCGAACAGCAGCTTGAGCAACAGCTGGCGCAGTTGAAAATCCAGGCCCATGAGCAGGGTTATAATGCCGGTCTGGCGGAAGGTCGAACGTCCGGCCACCAGCAGGGATATCAGGAAGGCATGGCGCAGGGTCTGGAACAGGGCCAGGCGCAGGCGCGTTCCCAGCAGGCGCCGATTCACGCCCGTATGCAGCAACTGGTCAGCGAGTTTCAGAACACGCTGGATGCGCTGGACAGCGTTATAGCTTCACGCCTGATGCAGATGGCGCTGGAAGCGGCGCGTCAGGTGATTGGTCAGACGCCGGTGGTGGATAATGCCGCGTTGATTAAGCAGATCCAACAGCTGTTACAACAGGAGCCGCTGTTCAGCGGTAAGCCTCAGTTGCGCGTTCATCCCGATGATTTACAACGCGTGGAAGAGATGCTCGGCGCAACTCTCAGTCTGCACGGCTGGCGTCTGCGCGGCGATCCCACTCTGCATCATGGCGGATGTAAAGTCTCTGCGGATGAAGGCGATCTTGACGCCAGCGTCGCCACGCGCTGGCAAGAACTCTGCCGTCTGGCAGCGCCCGGAGTCGTCTGATGACCACCCGCCTGACCCGCTGGCTGAACACGCTGGACAACTTCGAAGCCAAAATGACGCAACTGCCTGCGGTGCGTCGCTACGGTCGGCTGACCCGCGCCACCGGACTGGTGCTGGAGGCAACCGGACTGCAACTCCCGCTCGGCGCAACCTGCATTATTGAGCGCCAGGATGGGGCTGAAACCAACGAAGTCGAGTGCGAAGTTGTCGGCTTTAACGGCCAGCGTCTGTTTTTAATGCCGCTGGAAGAAGTCGAAGGCATTCTGCCGGGCGCCCGCGTTTATGCCAGAAATGGTCACGGCGACGGACTGCAAAGTGGTAAGCAATTGCCGCTGGGCCCGGCGCTGCTTGGGCGCGTACTGGACGGTGCTGGTAAGCCGCTGGACGGCCTCCCCTCCCCGGAAACCACCGAAACGGGCGCGCTCATTACCCCGCCATTTAACCCACTCCAGCGTACAGCGATTGAGCATGTGCTGGACACCGGCGTGCGTCCGATCAACGCCCTGTTAACCGTCGGCCGCGGTCAACGTATGGGACTATTTGCCGGTTCCGGGGTCGGGAAAAGCGTCCTGCTCGGCATGATGGCGCGCTATACCCGCGCAGACGTGATCGTCGTGGGTCTGATTGGCGAACGTGGCCGCGAAGTAAAAGATTTTATCGAAAATATTCTTGGCACCGACGGACGAGCGCGCTCAGTGGTGATCGCCGCGCCTGCGGATGTGTCGCCGCTGCTGCGGATGCAAGGGGCTGCCTACGCCACCCGTATCGCAGAGGATTTTCGCGATCGCGGACAGCACGTGCTGCTGATTATGGATTCATTAACCCGCTATGCGATGGCGCAGCGTGAAATCGCGCTGGCGATCGGTGAACCGCCCGCGACAAAAGGCTATCCCCCTTCCGTCTTTGCCAAATTGCCCGCGCTGGTCGAACGCGCCGGCAACGGTATTCACGGCGGTGGTTCCATCACCGCCTTTTATACCGTACTGACCGAAGGCGACGACCAGCAGGATCCGATTGCCGACTCCGCGCGCGCGATCCTTGATGGCCACATCGTGTTATCCCGCCGTCTTGCCGAGGCCGGGCACTATCCGGCCATTGATATAGAGGCGTCGATCAGTCGTGCAATGACTGCGCTCATTACCGAGAAACACTACGCGCGGGTACGCAATTTCAAACAGCTGCTGTCCAGCTTTCAGCGTAACCGCGACCTGGTCAGCGTTGGCGCCTATGCCAAAGGCAGCGATCCGATGCTGGATAAAGCCATTGCGTTGTGGCCCCAGCTCGAGGCGTTTCTGCAACAAGGTATTTTTGAACGGGCGGACTGGGAAGACTCCCTTCAGGCTCTGGATCTGATTTTCCCGACGGTGTGATAAAGCAGGAGGGCAAACGTCATGGCACAACACGGCGCACTGGCAACGCTGAAAGATTTGGCTGAAAAGGAGGTGGATGATGCCGCACTCCTGTTGGGTGAAATGCGGCGCGGATTTCAGCAGGCAGAAGAACAGCTGAAGATGCTGATCGATTATCAGCATGAATACCGCACCAACCTCAATACCGATATGGGACAAGGGATTGCCAGCAACCGTTGGATCAATTACCAGCAATTTATCCAGACCCTGGAAAAGGCCATAGAGCAGCATCGCCATCAACTCAACCAGTGGACGCAAAAAGTCGACGTTGCGTTGAATAGCTGGCGTGAAAAGCGACAGCGGCTACAGGCCTGGCAAACCTTACAAGACCGACAAACCGCGGCAGCCTTACTGGCTGAAAACCGCCTGGATCAGAAAAAGATGGATGAATTTGCTCAGCGTGCAGCCATGAGGAAACCTGAATGATCACATTGCCCCCACTGGTAACGACGGAGACAGACGTGACCGGCGGCTCAAAAGCCGGAACAACAGGCGACGCCGCGCAGGATTTCCTGGCGCTGCTGGCAGGCGCGTTAGGCGCGGACGACACGCCGGGGAAAGCTGTTTCGTTGCCGTTTGCCGACATACAAACTGCGGGTAACCCGCTGCAAAAAGGCGTGTTGTCTCAACATGGCGAGGTGTCTCCTGCCGAAAAACTGGCCGACCTGTTGGCGCGCCCGGATCTGGCAGCAGACGAAACCTTGACCACCTTGAGCGACGCGCAGCAGTGGCTTTCCACGCTCACGCCGACGATGAAAAACAGCGCGCTGACGGCACTGAACAAATCCGCGCAAGCGGACGAGAAAACTCCGCACCTCAGCGACGAAGACCTCGCCAATCTGAGCGCCTTGTTTGCCATGCTGCCCGGACAACAGAGCGTAACGCCAGTAGTCAGCAGCGCTGCGACCCAAAGCGGTGCCTCGCTGACCGCAACGTTGCGTGGCGAGACGCGTCAGACAGCTCAGGAGCTCGCCTTTACGTTCCCCTCTGACGAGGGGAAAAAAGGGAAGACGGATACCGCAATCCACAGCGCTGGCGCAGAGACCGGTCAGCCTCAGCCGTTGACGCCGCTGGTCGCCGCAGCCACCGCTAAAGCCGATCTCGAAAGCAGTCCTTCCCCGGTGACGCCGGGCCTGGCAATGACGGCGGTCAGCAGTCCGGCAGCACAGCCGCAGCCGCTTCCGACGGTTGCCGCGCCGGTGCTCAGCGCGCCGTTGGGCAGCCATGAATGGCAGCAATCGCTTAGCCAGCACATTACGTTGTTCACCCGTCAGGGGCAGCAGAGTGCCGAACTGCGCCTGCACCCGGAAGATCTGGGTCAGGTGCAAATCTCGCTGAAGCTTGATGACAACCAGGCGCACTTGCAGATGGTGTCGGCGCATAGCCACGTCCGCGCCGCGCTGGAGGCGGCATTACCGGTCTTACGTACACAGCTGGCGGAAAGCGGAATCCAACTGGGTCAAAGCAGTATCAGTAGCGAAAGCTTTAGCGGGCAGCAGCAGGCACCGTCCCAGCAACAACAGACCGCCCGGTCGCAGGGGCAAGAGTCCCCGCTCGCCGACGATGACGGCAATCTGGCCGTACCGGCCTCATTGCAGAACGCGTCCCGCGGCAATGGCGCGGTGGATATCTTCGCCTAACGCCAGAGGTAGCATGATTATCCGTGTCTTTTCCACGCTTTGACGGGAACAGGACACGGGATAATCAGCCAATAAGCTGTACCGAAACAGGAAGCCCGTATCAGATGACTGACTCCGCGATGAACAGAAAGAGCAAACGCTCTATTTGGATCCCTTTGCTGGTGCTAATTACCCTCGCCGCCTGCGCGACCGCGGGCTATAGCTACTGGCGTATGCAGACGCATCCGTCTGTCAGCGCAGCCGCACAACCGACTCCGCCAGCCGCCCCCGTGTTTTTCGCGCTGGATACGTTTACCGTCAATCTGGGCGATGCGGATCGCGTGCTGTATATCGGCGTGACGCTACGACTGAAAGATGAAGTGACCCGCTCGCGCCTCAGTGAATATCTGCCTGAAGTGCGCAGCCGTTTGCTGTTGCTGTTTTCCCGTCAGGATGCCTCCGCGCTCTCTACGGAAGACGGCAAACAAAAACTGATTGACGCCATTAAAGAGACGCTCTCTACTCCGCTCGTTGCTGGACAACCGAAACAGGAAGTCACCGACGTTCTTTATACAGCTTTTATTCTGCGGTAAAGACATGGGCGATAGTATTCTTTCTCAGGCTGAAATCGATGCGCTGCTCAACGGCGACAGCGAGACCAAAGACGAACCGACGACGGGCATCGTAAGCGAAAACGATATTCGTCCCTATGATCCCAACACTCAGCGCCGCGTGGTACGTGAGCGTCTGCAAGCGCTGGAGATCATTAACGAACGTTTCGCACGCCAGTTCCGTATGGGGCTGTTTAACCTGCTGCGTCGCAGCCCGGATATCACCGTTGGCGCTATCCGTATTCAGCCGTACCACGAATTTGCGCGCAACTTACCGGTGCCGACGAACCTGAACCTGATCCACCTGAAACCGCTGCGCGGTACGGGTCTGGTGGTGTTCTCCCCGAGCCTGGTGTTTATTGCCGTGGATAACCTGTTCGGCGGCGACGGTCGTTTCCCGACCAAAGTTGAAGGTCGGGAATTTACGCACACCGAGCAGCGCGTCATCAACCGCATGCTGAAACTGGCGCTGGAAGGCTATAGCGACGCCTGGAAAGCCATTAATCCACTGGAAGTGGAGTATGTGCGTTCTGAGATGCAGGTGAAATTTACCAATATCACCACCTCTCCGAACGACATTGTGGTCAATACCCCTTTCCACGTTGAGATTGGCAACCTGACCGGCGAGTTCAATATCTGTCTCCCCTTCAGCATGATTGAACCGCTGCGGGAACTGCTGGTTAACCCACCGCTGGAAAACTCACGCCATGAGGATCAGAACTGGCGCGACAATCTTGTGCGTCAGGTTCAGCACTCAGAACTGGAGCTGGTAGCGAACTTTGCCGACGTTCCGCTGCGTCTTTCCCAGATATTGAAACTCAAACCCGGCGACGTACTGCCGATTGAAAAACCCGACCGCATTATTGCTCATGTGGACGGCGTACCTGTGCTGACCAGTCAATATGGCACCGTGAACGGTCAGTATGCGTTACGTGTAGAACATCTGATCAACCCGATTTTGAATTCGCTGAATGAGGAACAGCCCAAATGAGTGACATGAATAATCCGTCCGATGACAACAATGGCGCATTGGACGATCTGTGGGCTGACGCGTTAAACGAGCAAAAAACACCGACAGGCAAAAGTGCAGCCGATGCCGTGTTCCAGCAACTGGGCGGCGGCGATGTGAGCGGTACATTGCAGGATATCGACCTGATCATGGATATTCCGGTCAAACTGACGGTTGAACTGGGCCGTACCCGCATGACGATCAAAGAGCTGCTGCGTCTGACGCAAGGCTCCGTTGTCGCACTTGACGGTTTGGCCGGAGAGCCGCTGGATATTCTGATCAACGGCTATCTGATCGCGCAAGGTGAAGTCGTGGTGGTCGCCGACAAATACGGTGTACGCATCACTGACATCATTACGCCGTCTGAGCGTATGCGTCGCCTGAGCCGTTAATCATGAAAACCCAGGCCATTGTCTCACAACCTGCGGCCGTTCCCGGTTCGCCGCTTGCTCAGGTCAGCGGCGCATTGCTGGGGATTATTGTGCTGATACTGGCCGCCGCCTGGGTGATTAAACGCCTGGGGTTCGCGCCCAGGGGAAACAAGGCCCGCGGGCTTAACGTGTCTGCCAGCGCCTCGCTCGGCCCACGTGAACGGGTGGTGATTGTGGAGGTTGACGATGCGCGTTTAGTGCTTGGCGTCACGGCGTCCTCTGTCAATTTACTCCACACCCTGCCTGCCGCCGTAGGGTGTGCAGACGAAGAACCGGCCTCTCCTGCTGATTTTCAGGCCATGATGAAGAACTTGCTAAAGCGTCCCGGGAGATCCTGATGCGTCGTTTGTTATCCCTCACGCTCATGGGTGTATGGCTTTTCTCCCCCGCTGCACTTGCTCAGTTACCGGGCCTGGTCAGTCAGCCATTACCCGGCGGCGGACAAAGCTGGACGCTTCCCGTGCAAACGCTGGTGTTCATCACCTCGCTGACCTTCCTGCCCGCGATCCTGCTGATGATGACCAGTTTTACCCGCATCATCATTGTGTTTGGCCTGCTGCGTAACGCGCTGGGAACACCGTCTGCGCCGCCAAACCAGGTATTGCTAGGACTGGCGCTGTTCTTAACGTTTTTCATCATGTCGCCGGTGATTGATAAGATCTACGTCGATGCGTATCAGCCGTTCAGCGAAGAGAAGATTTCCATGCAGGAGGCGATGGAGAAAGGCGCGCAGCCGCTGCGCGAATTTATGCTACGCCAGACCCGCGAGGCTGACCTGGCGCTGTTTGCGCGTCTGGCAAATAGCGGGCCGCTACAAGGGCCGGAAGCGGTTCCGATGCGCATCCTGCTCCCGGCTTACGTCACCAGCGAGCTGAAAACCGCATTCCAGATCGGCTTTACCATATTCATTCCTTTTTTGATCATCGACCTGGTGATCGCCAGCGTGTTGATGGCGCTCGGGATGATGATGGTTCCCCCTGCCACCATTGCGTTGCCGTTCAAGCTGATGCTCTTTGTTCTGGTTGACGGTTGGCAACTGCTGGTTGGCTCACTCGCACAAAGCTTTTACAGCTAGGGGACGAAATGACGCCTGAATCGGTCATGATGATGGGCACCGAGGCGATGAAAGTCGCCCTCGCGCTCGCCGCCCCCCTCCTGCTTGTCGCTCTGGTCACGGGTCTGATTATCAGCATTTTGCAGGCAGCAACCCAGATCAACGAAATGACGCTGTCTTTCATTCCGAAAATTGTGGCGGTATTTATTGCCATTATCGTTGCCGGTCCGTGGATGCTTAACCTGTTGCTGGATTACGTGCGCACGTTATTCAACAATTTACCCTACATCATCGGGTAACACGCGCGATGTTGCAGGTAACGAGCGAACAGTGGCTATACTGGCTTAATCTGTATTTCTGGCCGCTGCTGCGCGTGCTGGCGCTCATTTCGACGGCACCGATACTCAGTGAGCGCGCGGTACCTAAACGGGTAAAGCTGGGACTGGGGATGATGATCACCTTTGTGATTGCCCCTTCGCTTCCCGCCACCGAGGTGCCAATTTTCTCCGCCAGCGCATTGTGGCTGGCGATGCAGCAAATCATGGTAGGCATAGCTCTGGGATTTACCATGCAATTTGCCTTTGCCGCCGTGCGTACCGCCGGTGAACTGATGGGATTACAGATGGGGCTTTCTTTCGCCACCTTTGTTGACCCTGCCAGCCACCTCAATATGCCCGTGCTTGCACGAATCATCGACATGCTCGCGATGCTGCTTTTCCTGACCTTTAACGGGCATTTATGGCTGATTTCGCTGCTGGTCGATACTTTTCATACCCTTCCTGTCGGCGACAACCCGGTTAACAGTAATGCGTTTCTGGCGCTCGCCCGGGCAGGCGGCATGATCTTCATCAACGGGCTTATGCTGGCCTTGCCGGTGATCACCGTGCTATTGACGCTCAACCTGGCGCTGGGGCTGTTAAATCGTATGGCACCGCAGTTGTCGATCTTTGTGATTGGTTTCCCATTAACATTAACCATCGGTATTTCGTTAATGGCTGCCCTCATGCCATTAATTGCGCCTTTTTGCGAACACTTATTCAGCGAAGTTTTCAATTTATTGGCTGATGTGGTGAGCGAACTTCCGCGAAATAAATAACCCACAGTATTTATCCTGTTTTGCTAAGGATTATCCGAAATTTAAATTTCAAAAACATCTACCAGGATATATCTGCCGCCTGTTATTTGTTTTTATCTCACTCACATAACGCAACATTTACTTTACTTTAAGATAATTCCAGGCAAATTATACGTAACTTTACGGGATAGTAAGTCCGCCTGAAAAATCGCAGAACTGTCATATTGAACCACTATTATTGTTCAGTTGGGTTACTAAAAGATATTCAGGTAAGGGGAATTATCGTTACGCATTGAGTGAGGGTATGCCATGTCAACGATTATTATGGATCTATGCAGTTACACCCGGCTAGGGTTAACCGGGTATCTGGTAAGCAGAGGGGTGAAGAAAAGGGAAATCAACGACATTGAAACCGTTGACGAACTCGCCATCGCTTGTGATTCACACCAGCCATCTGTGGTGTTTATTAATGAGGACTGTTTTATCCATGATCCATCTAACAGTCAGCAAATAAAGCAAATCATTAATCAACATCCCAATACGTTATTTATCGTTTTTATGGCAATTGCCAATGTGCATTTCGATGAGTATTTGGTAGTCAGAAAAAATTTATTGATCAGTTCTAAATCAATCAAGCCAGATTCACTGGATGATATCCTTGGCGATATTCTTAAAAAAGAGACAGATATTTCCGAAGGTGTTAATTTACCGACGTTATCTTTAAGCCGGACTGAATCCAGTATGTTACGCATGTGGATGGCCGGTCAGGGAACCATTCAGATTTCAGATCAAATGAATATCAAAGCGAAGACCGTGTCATCCCATAAGGGGAATATTAAACGAAAGATAAAAACGCATAATAAGCAGGTTATCTATCACGTGGTACGTCTGACAGATAATGTCACAAACGGTATTTTTGTTAACATGCGCTGAAGCATCCGGACTGGTGGGGTTGCCACCAGTCCGGGTAAAACGTGCTGACGTTACGCGTTACTCTGCTTTTTCCACAAAGATGCCATCCTGATGGCCCGATTCATTAAAGAACCAGATACCGAGCGGGTAGTCTTCCAGCGAAACCAGGTACATTGTGCCTTCACTAAACTCTTCTACCGCCAGTACCACGCCAGGCCGGCGAGGACCGCCGTCCGTTTTGACTGTCACCCGATCATTCACCTTCATCGTAATCCTCCTGTGGCTTTGTGCCAGTGTAGAACAATTTCGTTTTACTGGCAGTGTCTGCTCCGCGCGATTGCTGGTTTTCTCTACGGTCTATACTTATAAGTGCCACGGTTGAATGAGGTATCGAAGATGAAAACCGCGAAAGAGTTCAGCGATATGGCCAATCGCGATGTCACTATCGATGTTGACGCCCTGCTGGCGGCAATTAATGAAATCAGCGAGAGCGAAATTCATCGAAGCGAGAACGACCCTGATAGAGCCAGCGTCGATGGCCGTGATGACCATACATGGCATGAATTAGCCGACGCCTTCGAGCTCGATATTCATGACTTCAGCGTAACGGAAGTCAATCGCTGA
This sequence comes from Citrobacter sp. GW821-FHT02E08, assembly GCF_059421685.1. Lineage (NCBI taxonomy): Bacteria > Pseudomonadati > Pseudomonadota > Gammaproteobacteria > Enterobacterales > Enterobacteriaceae > Citrobacter > Citrobacter sp. GW821-FHT02E08. The sequence goes on from NZ_JBWKVL010000017.1 coordinate 80,463, forward strand.
CTTTAGGCGAAAAAAATCCCGGTCCTGAGGACCGGGATCAAGCTTGCTTATGCAAGAAGCACTTGAAAATTCGTTACACCAGGAAATCTGATGTGCTCCAAACCTTATCTGCAATTTTTTTGCAAGACAAGCAAATATTTTTATCATGAATGATTATTCTTATTAATGATTGTGGCTGAATTGAGAAATCCCCTACGTACCGTCAGGGTATGCCGGGAGCGTTCCCTGTCTGGTAGTCTCTACAAAGGTATTGAGTTTTAAGATTTATCCTGGTCGTAAGGCTGTGGTCTTACAGGTGTCGAGGTATAAAAATGCTATCACTCCATAATCCCCTGCTGATTTTTACCGATCTGGATGGCACCTTACTGGATAGTCATACTTATGAATGGCAGCCTGCAGCGGACTGGCTGACCGCCCTGCGCGAACATCATATTCCGGTGATCCTGTGTAGCAGCAAAACCGCCGCAGAGATGTTGTATCTCCAAAAAACGCTGGATCTGCAAGGGTTACCGTTCATCGCGGAAAATGGCGCCGTCATTCAGTTAGACACCCACTGGCAGACCCACCCTGATTATCCTCGTCAAATCGCCGGTACATCCCATGCAGACATCAGCATCGTGCTGAACAAACTTCGCGACAAAGGGCGCTATAAATTTACGACATTCGACGATGTTGATGAGCTGGTCATTGCCGAATGGACCGGGCTTAGCCGCACCCAGTCGGCACTGACACGACTGCATGAAGCTTCCGTTTCGCTTATCTGGCGTGACAGTGACGAACGAATGGCGCAGTTTGCCGCAAAGCTCAACGAGCTTGGCCTGCAATTTCTTCACGGCGCGCGCTTTTGGCATGTACTGGATACTTCCGTTGGCAAAGATCTGGCGGCAAACTGGCTGACAGGTGAGTATCAGCGGCAATGGAAGAAACACCCTATCACCCTGGGTCTGGGAGATGGGCCGAATGATGCCCCGCTTCTGGATGTTATGGACTATGCGGTGATCGTAAAAGGACTAAACCGCGAAGGCGTCAGGTTAAAGGCGGATACCCCGCAACGGGTATACCATACGCAACAGGAAGGCCCGGAGGGCTGGCGCGAAGGGATGGATTATTTCATCGCCATGCTCTGATCGGCATCACTGGCGCACACGCGGTTACGTCCGGTCTGTTTGGCCCAGTAAAGCCGCTGGTCTGCCAGCGACTGTAGCTGTTCAATGTCATAATCGCCCGTTTCCTGCGAACTGCTGACGCCAAACGAGGCGCTAATCCAGATAGTGGTGCTGTTCGCGACCAGGATCTCTTTGCCATTGATCCGACGGCGAATACGCTCCGCAATCCGCTCAGCCTGGGAGAGTGTTGCCCCCGGCAGAATAATGCAGAACTCCTCACCACCGACACGCCCGGCAAGATCATGTGCGCGCAGCGTTCCGCTGATTAATCCTGCCGCATGCGAAAGCACCCGATCGCCAGCCTGATGCCCAAAACGGTCATTCACACTCTTAAAGTGATCCAGATCGAGCTGAATCACCGAGAAAGGCTGTCTCCCCTCCAGGCTGCGTTTAGCCTGGATGCGCGCCTTTTCAAACAGTCCACCCCGGTTATACAGCCGGGTCAGGGTGTCATGCCAGGCCTGCCATTGCAGCGAGTTTTGCATCACAAACATGTTGCTGACCATATGCCGGATAACACCCCACGAAATCAGTAACATGCCCGTAAAAAGCACCCACAACAGGCCCAATGCGATACTGATACTGCCAAAGTCCCCTCTCAGCCCTTCCTTTAAGGTATGCACACGCACCAGCACGCCATCGAAATTGTCCAGTCGTTCCCAACTGATGTAGCGACTTCCTACATGCTTACCGCCTACGGTGTCTTTCGCAATGTCTTCGACGAGCATGGCTTGTTCACGCTCATCAAACACATTGACCTTGCGCTTCTCGGAGGTTGAGGTGGTCAGCAAACGGAGTTGGCTGTCGTAGAGTTGGTACTCACCTTCCACGTCTTTTACGATGGCGTCTTCCAGAAAACGCTTTATGGATAAAACAGGGATGTCCATGGCCAGCACGCCATACCAGTAGTTTTCATGATCCAACGGCACACTGACCGTGACCATTTGCTGCCCTTCACGGGCCGGGTTCGCCGGGGACGTAAACCAGCGGACGCCGCGCTGCGGATTCAGTCGTTGAGTCTGTTCCTTAAACCACGGCTGGGTCACATAGTCATAATAGCGGGTAAGAATATCCGCGCCGTGCGTGGTGGGTTGTGTTGCGACATAGAATCCAGAGCGCGAGACATACATCGCCTGATGTGCCATTGGGGCAGTTGAATGGGCCAGACGCATCAGATAACCGGCCTCCAGTGCGGCCGTCAGCTCATTCGCCAGATTCGCGTTATCACGGGTGAGCAGAATGCCCTGCTCGACAAGCGCATCAGAAACACCATTAAGCGACAGGGTGCGACGACGGTCGAGCTCTAACTGCCAGAAACGCTGCTTTCGCAGTTGCTCAAATTGGGTGACGGCGCCATGTAATATCGCAAAATCGAGCGGCGTAAGCAGCGCGTCATGCATACCGTTTCGCAAAAAAATCAGTTTATCGACATTGAATTGCAGTTGTCGGTCGAGGACGTTCGCGACGCTATCCAGGTGATTTTGCTGGCTGGAAATATAGGCGTCTTCAAGTACAACGACTTCACGCCAGGTGAGCAAGGTAGAGAAGATCATCACCGCCACAAAACAGAGATTTACGACGTGTCCTGGCCTGAAACGTCGAAGGGACCTTTTCAGCCAGCTCCTGCTTTCCATCGTTGTCTCGTGCGGCACTCTGACGACTCCCTGGTAGTTGAATGTCCTTATCCTGACATAACCCGGCCGCCATGTGTTGCATTACAACCGTATTTTTGTTTACTAAAAATAAAACGCCCGGCATTCACCGGGCGTTTCTTCATCAGGCTTCTTCCCGAATTCGCCTTCCGTCACCGGGAACGAGTTCATTCTCATGGAATGCTTCCCGTTTTACGCCAAAACCGTCATACCAACGGCACTCGACCATTCCACTGGAATAACCGGTGACAATCATACGAGGTCCGCCATCTTTCATGGTCACTTCCTCGCTGACAACAAACACCATACCTGCCTCCTCTTCAGGTGAAACTGTTTCACCTTAGACGACGATGGCCTTTTTTGCGTACTTTGCCAGGGTGCAATTAGTGCGATACGCCCCGAACGCGCGCAACCACTTTTACCAGGGCAACAACAATGGCACCCACGATAAAGCCCAGCACGAGGTTAAGCAGCGTCGGCAGGATGAGAGCAATAAACGCGGTTTGCTGCTGGGCAAAATGTTCTATGGCATGGTGTAACGGCGCGATACCGTGTACCACAATTCCGCCCCCTACCAAAAACATCGCTAGCGTCCCGACAACGGACAATGCTTTCATCAGCCAGGGGGCAACGACTAACAAGCCTTTCCCCACGAACTGCGCCAACAAACTGGTTTTTTCCACCAGCCAGAACCCCATATCGTCCAGTTTTACGATGATCCCTACCAGTCCGTAAACGCCGACGGTGACGACCAGAGCAACCCCCCACAACACCAGCACCTGATTCAGCAATGGCGACTGCGCAACAATCCCCAGGGTAATGGCCACAATTTCGGCGGAGAGAATAAAATCAGTCCGAATTGCCCCTTTAATTTTGTCTTTTTCGAAGGTGAGAGGATCCTGCGCGGCGATGGCCTCCAGACGTTGCTGACGGTCTGCCGGACTTTCTTTGTGTTTTCGCGCCTCTAGAGTGTGGAGCACTTTTTCCACGCCTTCGAAGCAGAGAAATGCCCCGCCAATCATCAGTAACGGGGTGATAGCCCAGGGAATAAAAGCGCTGATGAGCAGCGCCAGAGGCACCAGGATCACTTTGTTTACCAGCGAGCCTTTGGCCACACTCCAGACCACAGGAAGCTCACGGTTAGCCCGCACCCCAGAGACCTGCTGCGCGTTAAGCGATAAATCATCGCCCAACACACCGGCCGTTTTTTTCGCAGCCAGTTTTCCCATCATAGAGACATCGTCCAACAACGTGGCGATATCGTCGAGCAACGTTAATAAGCTACTTCCTGCCAAGATAATTCCCTCTGTGTTTTTCTTTTTGACACAGCAAGTATGAAGTAAAACCGGTAAAGCTGAAACCGACCACAATGGCAACATTTTTCTAACAATACAGAGTAATTATAAATCTCGCCAGACACATAGTTTTGCAGTTTACTATGTTGCTCCTTTTTATTTCCACCGTGAGGATTTATGCGCTTCAGGCAGTTGTTACCACTTTTTAGCGCGCTTTTCGCGCTGTACATTATTTGGGGTTCCACGTACTTCGTGATTCGTATTGGGGTGGAAAGTTGGCCGCCGTTGATGATGGCTGGTGTGCGTTTCCTGTCTGCGGGGATTCTCCTGACGGCATTTTTACTCCTTCGCGGGCACAAACTCCCTCCCCTGCGCCCACTACTGAACGCGGCGCTGATTGGCATCCTGCTGCTGGCGGTCGGGAACGGACTTGTCACCGTCGCGGAACATCAGAACGTGCCTTCCGGTATCGCCGCCGTCGTGGTCGCTACCGTTCCGCTCTTTACCCTCTGCTTTAGCTGTTTTTTTGGTATTCAAACGCGAAAATTAGAGTGGGCAGGAATCGCTATAGGCCTTGCGGGGATCATCATGCTTAACAGCGGTGGCAACTTAAGCGGAAATCCCTGGGGTGCAGTATTGATTCTGATTGGTTCAATGAGTTGGGCATTTGGTTCGGTATACGGTTCACGTATTGCGTTACCTGTCGGGATGATGGCGGGCGCCATTGAGATGCTTGCCGCAGGGGTTGTGCTTATGTGCGCCTCTTTTATCTCGGGCGAGAAACTCACCGCCACACCGACGCTTTCCGGCTTTTTAGCCGTGGGCTATCTTGCGCTCTTTGGATCCATCATCGCGATCAACGCATACATGTATTTGATACGTAATGTCAGTCCCGCTCTGGCAACCAGTTATGCCTACGTGAACCCGGTTGTCGCGGTATTGCTGGGAACGGGGCTTGGCGGTGAAAGCCTCGCGTTTATTGAATGGCTGGCGCTGGGAGTGATTGTTTTTGCGGTAGTACTGGTCACGCTAGGGAAATATCTGTTTCCGGCAAAACCGGTTATCGTCGCGGCTGAATCCGCGAAGTCATTACAGTAAGTGAATACCCTGAGTGTCGATCTGCGCTGTGGCACCGCCCCCGCAGATCCACTCTTCAATCCGCTCAGATAACGCCGCGTCGTCGAGTTTCTCCCGCCCGCGCAAGGCGCATTCCCACAGAACCAATACCCGCCACCCCAGCGCCTGGAGTTGCAGAAGATCCCGACTGTCCCGTTCGACGTTTTTGCCAATTTTCTCCAGCCAGAATTCGGTACGGGTGGCAGGCACTTTGAACAGGTAGCAATCGTGGTGATGCCAGAAACACCCGTGGGTGAAGATGACGCAGCGGTACTCGTCGACGACAAAATCCGGACGTCCGGGAAGAGTGGCATCCTGCACGCGAAATGCAATTCCCTGTTCAGTCAGCAGGCTGGCGAGGCGCCGTTCGATCGCTGTATCACGGGTCGCTATCGCCCGCATATTTTTACTGCGCGTCGCCTTATCGTGTACGTCCGCCATGCTGACTCTCTTGCTGGCGCAGTGCAACGACCTGTTTAATTTTCGGTTCCAGTAATTTGGCCACGGCGGCAAATGCGGGAACCACAACAGAGTTGCCAAACTGACGATACGCCTGGGTGTCTGACACAGGAATACGGAACTGATAACCCTGCGGCGTCTCAAAACCCATTAACCGGGCGCACTCTCTGGGCGTTAATCTGCGTGGACGATACTGTTGGTTCTGCGGATCGTCAAAATCACACTCGCCCAGGGCCATATCCCAGCCGCGATCGATCAAGATTTCTGCGCCATCTTTGTAATAACGCGCAGACAGCGTTCTCGTCACGCTATCAGGGTTTGAGGGATAGACCATCCCGTAACCAAATCCATTTCCCCGCGCCTGGTGTTTTTTCGCATAGCGGTACAGATACTTCCACAGGACCGGCGTCAGAACGTATTTTGCTTCAACGGCGGGTTCCAGCAGTTCAGCAAGCGTGACACGACGCTGCGGATAGCGCGTCACAATATCCCGCAATGTAAAATCGGCTTTCAGGTTCAGATCTCGCCGAAACCCTACCAGGACGATACGTTCGCGATGCTGGGGCAAGAAATGCCGCCCATCGATGATCTTCGGATCATCAGGACCATTATCGGCGGCATCCGCCACGTCGTAGCCCAGTTCATCAAGCGTCTGCATAATAATACGGAACGTTTTGCCCTGATCGTGACTCTTCAGGTTCTTCACGTTCTCAAGCACGAAAATCGCGGGACGACAGGCATCAATGATCCGCACCACATCAAAGAACAGCGTGCCCTGCGTATCACAGGCAAAACCATGCGCACGGCCCATCGCATTTTTCTTTGATACCCCGGCGAGTGAAAACGGCTGACAAGGAAACCCCGCCAACAGAACATCGTGCTGCGGTATATGCTGGCGAATATGTTCGGCGGCCTGCTGATCCGTCACGCCGTCACGATGACTCAGGGTAATGTCGCGAATATCTTCATTGAAGTGATGTGTCTGGGGATCGCAGTAACAGTTTGCTTTATACGTTCGTACTGCGTGTTTATTCCATTCGCTGGTAAACACGCATTGCCCGCCTATCGCTTCAAATCCACGACGTATTCCGCCTATTCCGGCGAAAAGATCGATAAAGCGAAAAGCATAATGGGGATGATGCGCCGGCGGCGTCGGCAGCAACGTTTTAAGATGGGCAAATTCGTTATCACTTAACCGATGCCATGCGGAATTCGCCACGACGCGTTTTAAAATGGCCGGGCTCCAGTGATTCTCCCCAACGCTATTAAGGTGCGCCACCAGCGTTTTCACATCGTAGATTTCCAGCAATTTATCCAGCATCGCCTGAACCGCGATGCTGGTATTGTCTGTCATCAGATCCTGAACACCTGTAACTGAAAGATTATCCTGCATACATTTGACCGGCCAAAATTGATATTCGACAGGTTAACATAAAATGAAGGTATTTACGTTTCGGGTGTGAACGCTATCAGTCAGCGCTAAAAGACTGAATAACGGTGTGATCCAGCGATTCATACTCACCGTTCAGCTCTGCGCTCAGTTTCGCCATATACGCCACCAGGAAATCGGCGTTGTGCTTCGCCAGCGCTTTTCCTTTGGCTGTTTGCATGGTTTTCGGCAGCACCAGTAATTTGCTCTGGAAATGGTCGAGCGCAAACTGTTTATCGTCGAGGGAACGGTTCTGGGCAAAAGGATCCTCTGCATCAAACAATGCCACGCCCAGCGCGCCCGATACCGCAAATACGCGAGCCAGGCCAATGGCGCCGAGGGCTTCCAGTCGGTCGGCATCCTGCACGATTTTCGCCTCAAGCGTAGCTGGTGTAATTTTTGCGCTAAAACTGTGGGCCTCGATCGCGTGAACGACCGCAGGTATGCGTGTTTGGGGGAATGATGGGAAATCATTCATTAATATACGACTGGCCTCTTTCGCCGCTAACACGGACGAACGGTGGCGTTCAGGATGGTTTTTAGGGAGGCTGATAATGTCATGAAAGTAACATGCCGCCAGCACCACTAATCCGTCTACCGTTTCATGAGCAGACAGTTTTTGCGCTGTCGCCCAGACACGACGAAAATGAAAAATATCATGGGCAGCATCCTGCTCCCGATGATGATCGCTAAGCCAACTCTCAAACTCTCGTTGCCACTGTTGCAGACTCATGTCGCCTCTCCTCGTGTAAAGGCTTCACGTTAGCAACTTTCTCTGCCACCTTCACGCCGAATATCACGAGGTCTTGTGTACCATGCAATTCCCCCCAGGATGACGCCCACCAGGCTCAACACAACAAATCCCAGCAAAGCTCCCAGCCACTTGCCTGCCGTTGACCCCAGATCACTCTCCATGCCAGGAACAGGCACTGACTGAAGGTTGCTCATCACCCAGATATACCGCGCCATGGCCCAGACAAAATAGCTGCAAAAAGCATAAAAAACCCACAACGCCAGTTTTCCGCCCAGACTGCGGTTTGCTTTTTCTTCCATATTGGTCAATTTATACTCCGCTTTCGTGATGTAACTAAAACGACGAAATTTACACAACTTTGTGATTATAATCACATTCAACTGTGAAGTAAGGCGCTATACGAGCTTTGGTTATTTATTTTACATATACATTGATCTCAGGCAATTTTAGTTAAGGCTTCGAAAGCCTTGTCAGTCCAGACAAGAAACAAAAAGTGTCAACAGCAGAGATTTAAATTATTAATCTCATGAATGAAATTAACAACAGCGCATCATTTTAATTTTATGCCAGAATAGCCCGTTATTATCCATTTACTATTCACTTTAGCAATACTTCATTGCCGGCATCTCTGCCGTTTTTTCCTGAACCAAATACCACAGACAAACATTATTAATACACTCAATATTATTAATTCAGATAATTTTAGTGAGACAAATCATAACCAAATGAAAGTTAAACATAATTACAGACAATAAAAACAAACTGAGCCATATTTAATTATTTATAATAAAGTCTTCAGAAACAATTTGAATTATTTTAAATAGATTTGTTACATGTTATTTTTAAAAAACAATGAACTTCATAGAATAGTATCTCAATGTACTCCCCCGGATAGAGTACATATTCATACGAATTATTATCATAAGGATATATATAATGAAAAGAAAAGTTCTGGCATTGCTTGTCCCGGCATTATTAGCGGCAGGCGCAGCAAATGCGGCTGAAGTATATAATAAAGACGGCAATAAACTCGATCTATACGGAAAGGTTGATGGTCTGCACTACTTCTCTGACGATACCGGCAGTGACGGTGACATGACTTATGTCCGTTTCGGTTTCAAAGGTGAAACGCAGATCGCAGATCAGTTCACTGGTTACGGTCAGTGGGAATATAACATTCAGGCAAATGGTACTGAAGGTGACAAAGGCGACTCCTGGACTCGTCTGGGCTTTGCGGGTTTAGGTTTTGGCCAGAATGGCACCTTTGATTATGGTCGTAATTATGGCGTAGTTTACGACGTAGAGGCATGGACTGATATGCTGCCAGAGTATGGTGGCGATACCTACACTCAGACTGATGTGTTCATGTTAGGTCGTGCTAACGGCGTTGCTACTTATCGTAATAATGGGTTCTTCGGCCAGGTAGACGGTTTGAACTTTGCATTACAGTATCAGGGTAATAATGAAGGCAGCAGTGCTGGCCAGGAAGGTTCTGGTAACAGCCAGGGCCGTAAATTAGCCAAAGAAAACGGTGATGGTTTCGGTATGTCTACCTCCTATGACTTTGACTTTGGTTTAAGTCTGGGTGCTGCATATTCTGCCTCAGACCGTACTGATGATCAGGTGACTCGTGGTTACGGGGATCGTTCTCATGCTAACAGCTATGCCGGTGGCGAAACGGCAGAAGCCTGGACCGTTGGCGCTAAATATGATGCTAATAACATTTATCTGGCAACAATGTATGCAGAAACTCGCAACATGACGTACTACGGCAGTGGTGATGGTAGTGAAGGTGGCATCGCCAATAAAACAAAGAACTTTGAAGCCGTTGCACAGTACCAGTTCGACTTTGGTCTGCGTCCTTCTCTGGCCTACCTGCAATCTAAAGGCTCAGATTTAGGTGGTTGGGATCACGATAGTAAAGGCAACCCTCGTTACACCGACAAAGATTTGGTCAAATACGTTGAAGTTGGTGCGACCTACTACTTCAACAAAAACATGTCCACCTATGTTGATTATAAAATCAACCTGTTGGATGAAGATGACGAGTTTTATGCTGACAACGGCATCGCAACAGATGACATCGTTGCTGTTGGTCTGGTTTACCAGTTCTAACTTCCCGTCTTCCCAGGCCCGCGTTGCGCGGGCTTTTTTATCCCCCCGCCTTTCACCTATCACCGTGATAAATAATCACCACCGATATCGTCCAGTGAATAAAGTCATTATCCAGACTACGCTCTGTCTTAAGCACAAACTGTTAGTTCATGTCAGCATTGATGAAAAATAACCCGCCGTAGCGGGTTGAATTAACTGTGTTTTATTAAGCGGCAATCTCTTTATGCTGACAAAGCTCAGGTAAATTAGCTCGCACTAATGCCTCTGCAAATGGCGGCGGAACAGCGTTACCACATCGCGCTACCTGCTTGTCCTTCGCGTATTTCTGACCCCGATAATCCTGATCGATGATGTACCACTCCAGGAAGCCTTGAGCGCGGTAGAGTTCATGCGGCTGCAACATGCGCATGCCAATATCTACAATGCGCTTCATAACGCTATCTACTTCCACAAATTCGAAAGCATCTTCACCACAATATTCACGAAGAAAATCACGTACTGACTCGGCGTGTGGGGAGTAGAGAAGAATTATCCCATTTAATCTTGACATTTTTCTGTGTCATTTCACCTATAATTTATGAGGTGATTATGTTTAATCACTCATAAGCTAGGAGGATGTAATGATGAAAAATTTACTTCACTTTTCAATAGCTGTGATCCTGATAGCTCTTCCGATAACGACTTTTGCTGTTGATTCTCTTACCAATGGGAACTCTGCCAGTCACATGAGCGGCACCCTCACTGCAAAGGGAAACAGTGTTGAAGATGTTGAAAGCACCCTTAAATCGGAAGCAATTAACAGCGGTGCATCAGCATATACGATTACTACTGAGAGTAATGATGCTGGGCAGGTCTACGGTGAAGCAACCCTCTATAAATAAATGTTGATCAACAGGAAGAATGTATCATCCGAAAAATTAACGGCTCCCTCAATAGAGCCGCTATACCCAGATAAAACTAAGCCCCGTATTAGTGGAGCTGATTGAGTTACACCTTAAACCGGTGCGTGGTGGTGCGCGCACCTGGCGCCATTTCTTGCTTGATGGCTTCACGCTTGCGTTCGAACTCATCCGGCACCGTCACAGCCTGTAATGGTGGTGCTGCGTAGAGTGCCTGCATTTCATGCCCCTTTGCTATATCCCATTGAAGGCCTGCATCAACATAACCCCAGCCACCAACGCAATTTTCAGAGCGGTATCGAGCACGCCAGGCTATCCGATGTTCTTTCTCTCAAATGGTCGCAAATAAGCGAGGAAGGCATTTTTATCCAGCAAGGGAAGACAGGGACAAAACAAATTAAAGTCTGGACTGAGAGGCTTCATAACGCCATAGAACTTGCAAAGACTCTGGGCGGACGGGAAATCGTTATCAGTAGCAGTAAGAAAACTAAGTATTTGAAAAGTGGGTTTAACGATCTGTGGTAAACGGCAAGAGAAGCGGCAGGAAAAAAACTTGATAGAAAACTGCCATGTACTTTTCACGATCTTAAAGCCAAGGGAATCTCTGACTACGAAGGTTCGAGTAAAGACAAGCAATTATTCTCAGGTCACAAAACTGAAAGCCAGGTTGTGGTTTATGACAGAAAAGTGAAAATTTCTCCCACATTGGATCTTCCAGTATTAGGCAAATCAGAAGATGATGATGGCGAGTTTTATACCAAGTGAATATACCAACACTATACCAAGTGTGACATGAGTCGTTGAATGGGATTGAACTAAGTGCTTGAATAGTGGCGGAGAGAGGGGGATTTGAACCCCCGGTAGAGTTGCCCCTACTCTAGTTTTCGAGACTAGTCCGTTCAGCCGCTCCGGCATCTCTCCGTTCTGGTGGTTGCAATGATGCCAGGTAATTTGGCATTTTAACAGACCCTGCCCGTTCAATTTTGTTCAAGTGACGAGTTTGCGAGCAAAACGATGATTAAGTGGCCCTGGAAAGTACAAGAAACAGCGCAGAATGAAGTCCTGCCGTGGGAAAACGCCCTTGCCATTCCTCTGCTGGTGACGCTCTCTGCACAAGAACAAGCCAGATTGATTGCGCTGGCAGAGCGTTTTTTACAGCAAAAAAGGCTGGTCGCGCTTCAGGGTTTTGAGCTGGACTCGCTAAAAAGTGCCCGCATCGCGCTCCTTTTTTGTCTACCGGTTCTCGAGTTAGGCATCGAATGGCTGGACGGTTTTCATGAAGTGCTAATCTACCCTGCCCCGTTTGTGGTGGATGATGAATGGGAAGACGACATTGGGTTAGTACATAACCAACGTGTCGTTCAGTCCGGACAAAGCTGGCAGCAAGGGCCTATTATTCTCAACTGGCTCGACATCCATGACTCCTTCGATGCCTCCGGATTTAATCTGATCATTCACGAAGTGGCGCATAAACTGGATATGCGTAATGGCGATCGCGCAAGCGGCATTCCTTTAATCCCGTTGCGGGATGTTGCCAGCTGGGAGCATGACCTGCACGCTGCCATGAACAATATTCAGGACGAGATTGATTTAGTGGGAGAAACGGCATCCAGTATTGATGCCTATGCCGCTGTCGACCCTGCTGAATGTTTTGCCGTCTTGTCAGAATACTTTTTCAGTGCGCCAGAACTGTTTGCACCACGATTCCCGGCACTGTGGCAACGCTTTTGCCAGTTCTACCGCCAGGATCCGTTACAGCGTTTACGCGATAGCGACAATGACGACGAGCAGCGGGCTTCATATGTACATTAATTCTCTGATTTGAGGATTAATTAACCAATTGAAATAGCGTGCGAATTTTACTGTTGACACCGTGTGGTGTGGTCAGTATTATTCGCCTCGTTCAAACGATTCCTCTGTAGTTCAGTCGGTAGAACGGCGGACTGTTAATCCGTATGTCACTGGTTCGAGTCCAGTCAGAGGAGCCAAATTCTAGTTTTGAGACATTCCTATGAGTCTTGAGATTAAAAAAAGAACTTATTTTTACCCGGTTGACTCGAGAGAGGCTACCGGTTTTTTTGATCCCCAATTTTGAGTATTTAATCTGGGCCACAAGGTTCAGTGAGCAAATGAAGCCCCCGCTATAGCGTTGACAGATGCCGCTATCCGCAAGATGTAATCCTCAGACAAACTCAGAATACGCCACAAAAACCACAAGACTATTGCCGCTACGTACTATCAGCAGCATCCCAGCCTGCACCTTCAAATAACTTACGCGAAGCCGTATTTGAGACCGGACTGGGCGAGACCGTGAAAGATTCGCAGGGGAGTATTGTGCTAATGGCCGATAATAACAAGGTGCGGAAATTACTGAAGGGGCTTTATCAAGCAGAAAGGTGGGTTAAAGGAATGCGGCGGGAGGTGGCTGAGGTGATGAAAGGCAATTAATTAAAAACACTTTACCTTAATCCGTCTGGTTTTATTTCAGGATGTTTTTCATATAACGTATTCATTATTTTAATAAGCATCACACCCATTATCAACCCAACAACTCCCCGATATGCCTCAAATTCACTTTCGTCACAATGAGATTCAACGACAGCAACAGATTCATCAAGCTCCTTACCGAATCTCAACATTAATTCACTAATTAATATGGCTGTATTTTTATCGCTTACCATACACTCTCCCGTAATAAATAACATCATTGATTTTCTTTACATTCATCAACATAATTCAAGAAATCGAATTCGTTGTTTTTGTAGGTAACTAAGTAAATAAACATTTACTAATTCAGTTATTTTCAATCATTTTTCACCTTAACCACTCACCAGGTTCATCTATATCAACACCACAAGCAATAAGGTCAAGAGAATCAATATCTGTACTAGGATTCAGTGGATACGTGTACGGACTCCATCCCTCCTCAGTACAATAGGATCCTGCGTGATATATCTCCCCTGCACCGGATCATAATACCGGTGCAGGTTGTTATAGTGCAGCCCTGATTCCTCGTCATACCACTGTCCCGGTAGTCTCAGCGACTGCTCCATCTTCTTCGGATTGTCTTCGGACAGAAAATTTCCCCACGGGTCAAGTTCCGCTTTCCAGTCTATCTGTCCTTCCTTGTTTATCAGTGCCGACGGTGTCCCCAAATGGTCGCACTGATACAGGTGAACACGGCGGATATTCACCACCGGCAGCCGGTCAAGCTGTGCCGCCATCAGTTGTGCTGGTATGGTCGAAAATGCCAGCCATTCACGACTTCGTTCTGATAGTTCTCCCGCCCGCAGGTCCTCCTCTAACCGCGCCATGTCTGCATACTCCTACGCCGTCAACGGTATCTAGCTATACTCTCTGTACAGTTTTCGCCCAGGCATTTCAGAGATAGCAGTTATTGTCTCACCTATCATAACCGTTTTTGTGCCCATCCCATCAGGGCTGAAGCCTCCAGAACTATCTTCGTTAAGATCAAATAGGCTGTTGTTCTCCTCTATAAATAACTGTCCCAAAAATCCCTACAAGCTTTGCTTGCATAAGAAAATTTTAGTATATCTGCTTCGTAAGCAATGAATTGAGCCAAAATTAATAATTGGGCATCAGAAAATCTAAGTATAAAATTTAAAAAATCATCATAATCTCGGTATTCAGGGCATAGATATTGTTGAACAAAATCGGATTCAAAAACCCAAAATTCATTTTTATTGTGTAAGGAAGCATAGATGTATAGAGGTATATAATAAAAAAAATCACACTCAGAAATAAATGAAAGGCCAAGTTCCAGAGCATAAGAATCTTCTTTTAAATTCAAATTATCTGCAATTTCACCCCATTGCCTCCCCGAAAAAAAAGCATGCACTAGTTCAAGATCACTTAATCCTCTCATATCTTCTGAAAAGACTGGAATTGGTTGCATCGGGAAAATACTCAGAAGTTCATCGTATACTTCTTTTCCATTTAGAAAATTTATTTTTTTCATTTTATCAATCCACTGCAATCAGAAGCTGTTTTATATGCTTTATTTTCTTCTTCCATATGAGATTTATCACCTCCACCAAAGCATTGATTATTAATTTGCTTTCTAACCGAAGCGCATGCCAAATTAACTTCATATCTCCTCAAAAGCTCATTTTTTGGCATTTGCGGGGAACAAGCTCTAGATTGATTACATAATCTATTTTTCTCACTTTGCAAGTCATTAAGATCTTGAGGTGTACAATTCCCACCGGAATTCAATCCAGACTTATGCTCGCTTGTTAATTTATCCGCCTCTGGGCTAACTTTGCGTCCATATTGATCGGTATTGACCTGTTGAGCTTTTTGAGTCTGAACCGTTGAGCCAGCACTTAAGAGGAAAGATAAAAATATTCCACCCTCAATTATACATAAGTCCTCCACACACAAGCCCAACGGATCTACAAATTGCTGCGGATTGAGCGCATATCCATATAAATTCCATCCCCCCCTCAGCCCTATCGGATCCTGAGTGATATATCTTCCCTGCTGCGGATCATAGTACCGGTGCTGGTTATAGTGCACCCCGACTCCTCGTCATACCTCTGACCAGGTAGTCTCTTGTCAGAAAAAGATCCGCCCGTGCTTGCATCGGGGAGGTGTCCATATAAGCTATTTAGCCGCAA
>NZ_JBWKVL010000018.1:0-89519 GCF_059421685.1 Citrobacter sp. GW821-FHT02E08
TTGCGGCTAAATAGCTTATATGGACACCTCCCCGATGCAAGCACGGGCGGATCTTTTTCTGACAAGAGACTACCTGGCCAGAGGTATGACGAGGAGTCGGGGGTGCACTATAACCGGCACCGGTACGATGATCCGCAGCAGGGAAGATATATCACTCAGGATCCGTTAGGGCTGACGCGGGACAGACGCCACCGGGAAGCGGAGCGGATGTTCGGGTCTAACCGGGAGCAGCAACACTATACGGCAGCAGGACAGCTTGCGTAACGCGTCACCGACAGTGAGACTCTGGACTACCGGTACGACATCCAGGGGCAACTCACCGGCACCGGTGCAGAGCGTCAGTACGGCTACGATGAAAACGGACGTTTAATCAGTGCGGTACAGCCGGGTCTCAGCGCGGTATACCGGTATGACCCGGCGGGCAACCGGGTGGACGGGGAAGGACGACAGCAATTCGACAACCGGCCGGCAAAAGACGCCGTCTGGTAGTATGAGTACGATGCGTGGGGCAACCTGATTAAAAAGAGCAATGAGCGGGAGAAATATTTTACCACTACGATCTGCTGCACCGGTTAACGGGCTACGAGAAATAGACGCCGTCGGGAGCCATCATCCGTGCGACCTACAGCTACGACCCGTTCGGCAGACGTATCAGCAAAACGGAGGTGTGCAACCACCAGAGTGACACCACGATCTACGGCTGAGACGGCGACAGGCTGATGCAGAAAGCCATTACCGTTCACTCATCAAGCCAGATCAGAAAGCATAAAAAAGCCCCATCAGAAAATAATTGATAGGGCTATTGTCGTCTGCCTGCAGGATCGTTCAACCGATCATTTTGCTTAACCGAACGGTGTTACGCCTCGGCAGGTTTTTTTTATCTCTGAGACAAACGCATTAACGCGCTACCGCGTTCTGAACGTTTTCGTCCGCTTTCCAGATACGGTATTTCACTTCCACGTTTTCAGGGGTATAGACCACGAT
Source organism: Citrobacter sp. GW821-FHT02E08 (assembly GCF_059421685.1). Lineage (NCBI taxonomy): Bacteria > Pseudomonadati > Pseudomonadota > Gammaproteobacteria > Enterobacterales > Enterobacteriaceae > Citrobacter > Citrobacter sp. GW821-FHT02E08. Next base: position 985 of record NZ_JBWKVL010000018.1, read on the forward strand.
AGGCAGTTTGCTGTTGTAGCGCAGCATCCCGGCATCACCCAAATAGGCGGTGACGAATTTTTTCTCTTTCTTGCCTTCCGGGCAGGCCATCATGGTTGAAGCAGGGCCCGTGACTTTATCGACAACGTAGTAGTTGTAGCCCCAGCCTTCCAGGGTTTTGCTTTCCAGTTGGCCGCCAAGACGATGTTGGTTGCAATCCACTTCCAGCGTTTGACCAATCAACAGTTCTACTTTGAGGGTAGATTCATCCTGCTCAGGCGTGAGTTGGATAACCTGACGTTTCATACCTTTCTCGGCCTTAGGATACGGCGCGACTTTTTCCAGTGGCTGAGAATTCGTCTCTTGCGTGGTTGCCAATGCAGAAGTACTGGCGAAAGCGGCCAACAGTACCGCAGGAACGAGGGTCTTCATTTTATTGTTCACACTATTTCCTTTTTCTCGCTTATGAACGATTTCGCGCAGCGTAACACATTCACAATTCTTATTAATCTAAATTTACTTATATTTTAAGTGTATTGATGAGTGGTTTATTCATAATCCAGATTTATATGCTGATATGAATAATTTAAATAAGATAAATCTCTGTTTTTGTGTTTACGGCTGGTGGTTGAAAGATAACCTACTGAAATGTGAGCAAAAGCACATTACCTCACGGCAATCCGACACTCTTTTGATCCGGCAACAGCATTTACCCCCATCGGGGTATGCACCTCGATCACATCCTGAAATATCGTACACGTAAAAATAACGACTCATAAAAAATGCGGTTTTTATTGTCGTTCACTCTCCTGAGTAAGCGTCGTTATGGAAGGACAATGTCATGGTTGATTTATCCCGTCGCGGCATATTGACAGGCGCCTGGCGCAAAGCCAGCAACGGGATCTGTCCGCCGTGGAGCGGGGAAGTCTCACACTTTCTGGCACATTGTATCCGTTGTGACGCCTGCATTCAGGCATGTGAGAACGGCATCCTGCAGCGAGGCCAGGGCGGCTACCCGAGCGTAAATTTCAAACAGGGCGAGTGCAGCTTTTGTTATGCCTGCGCGCAAGCCTGTACCGAATCTCTTTTTCTTCCGCGCCACACCAGGGCCTGGGATCTGAATTTTACCCTTGGGCAAGATTGCCTGGCATATCAGTCTGTTGAGTGTCATCGCTGTCAGGATAGCTGTGAACCTATGGCTATCACGTTTCGCCCCACGCTGTCGGGCATTTATCAACCGCAACTTAACAATCAGGCATGCAGTGGATGCGGGGCGTGTGTCGCCAGCTGCCCAGTGTCAGCCATTAATGCGGAGTACAACCATGCACACTAACTGGCAGGTTTGTAGCCTGGTCGTTCAGGCGAAAAGCCAGCATATCACCGATATCAGCGCGCAATTACAGCAGTTTTCTGGCTGTGAAGTCGCCCTCAGCGATGTGGAAAGCGGTCAGCTGATCGTGGTGGTAGAAGCAGAACACAGCGAAACGCTGATGCAAACAATTGAGTCGGTACGCAACGTTGCAGGCGTGCTGGCGGTGTCGCTGGTTTATCACCAGCAGGATGAGCAAGGTGAGGAAACACCATGAAACTCAGTCGTCGTAGCTTTATGAAAGCTAACGCCGTTGCGGCCGCTGCGGCGGCTGCCGGGCTAAGCGTGCCGGGCGTTGCCCGCGCCGTGGTCGGTCAGCAGGAAGCCATCAAGTGGGACAAAGCGCCGTGCCGTTTTTGCGGAACGGGCTGCGGCGTGCTGGTGGGGACTCAGCAGGGGCGCGTTGTCGCGTGTCAGGGTGATCCTGAAGCGCCGGTTAACCGCGGGCTTAACTGCATCAAGGGCTACTTTCTGCCGAAAATCATGTACGGAAAAGATCGTTTAACGCAGCCGATGCTGCGTATGAAAGACGGCAAGTACAATAAAGAAGGCGAGTTTACCCCGATTAGCTGGGACCAGGCCTTTGACATCATGGAAGAGAAATTCAAAACCTCTCTGAAAGAGAAAGGGCCAGAAGCGATAGGCATGTTTGGTTCCGGTCAGTGGACCGTCTGGGAAGGTTACGCGGCGGCGAAACTGTTCAAAGCCGGTTTCCGCTCTAATAACATCGATCCGAATGCGCGTCACTGCATGGCGTCGGCGGTGGTGGGCTTTATGCGTACCTTCGGTATGGATGAGCCGATGGGCTGCTATGACGATATCGAACAGGCCGACGCGTTTGTGCTTTGGGGCGCCAATATGGCGGAGATGCACCCGATTCTGTGGTCGCGCATTACCAACCGTCGTTTGTCCGATCCCAATGTGAGCGTGGCCGTGCTCTCCACCTTCCAGCATCGTAGTTTTGAGCTGGCCGATAACGGTATGGTGTTCACACCGCAAACCGATCTGGTGATCCTCAACTACATCGCGAATTACATTATTCAGAACGACGCCATTAATCAGGATTTCTTCAGCAAACACGTCAACTTGCGCAAAGGGGCGACGGACATCGGCTACGGTTTGCGTCCTACCCATCCGCTGGAGAAAGCGGCGAAAAACCCGGGTTCCGACGCCTCTGAGCCGATTAGCTTTGACGAGTACAAAGCGTTCGTCGCGGAGTACACGCTGGAGAAAACCGCTGAAATGACCGGCGTGCCGAAAGATCAGCTGGAACAACTGGCGCAGCTGTATGCCGATCCGAAGAAGAAAGTCATCTCCTACTGGACGATGGGCTTTAACCAGCACACGCGCGGCGTGTGGGCCAACAACCTGGTCTACAACCTGCACCTGCTGACCGGAAAAATTTCGCAACCTGGCTGCGGTCCGTTCTCTCTGACCGGTCAGCCTTCTGCCTGTGGTACCGCCCGTGAAGTGGGGACCTTCTCCCACCGTCTGCCTGCGGATATGGTGGTGACCAATGAGAAACACCGTGATATCTGTGAGAAACACTGGCAGATCCCGGCGGGCACCATTCCGGCCAAAATCGGTTTGCACGCGGTGGCGCAGGACCGTGCGTTGAAAGACGGCAAGCTGAACGTCTACTGGACGATGTGTACCAACAACATGCAGGCCGGACCGAACATCAACGAAGAGCGTATGCCGGGCTGGCGCGATCCGCGTAACTTCATCATCGTCTCCGATCCTTACCCGACCGTCAGCGCGCTGGCTGCTGACCTGATCCTGCCGACGGCGATGTGGGTCGAAAAAGAAGGGGCTTATGGCAACGCCGAGCGCCGTACTCAGTTCTGGCGTCAGCAGATTAAAGCGCCGGGTGAAGCGAAATCTGACCTGTGGCAACTGGTACAGTTCGCACGTCGTTTCAAAACCGAAGAGGTCTGGCCGGAAGCGCTGCTGGCGCAGAAACCGGAACTGCGCGGTAAAACGTTGTATGACGTGCTGTTCGCTACCCCCGCGGTAAGCAAATTCCCACTGACAGAGCTGGCAGAAGATCAACTCAACGATGAATCCCGCGAGCTGGGTTTCTACCTGCAAAAAGGGTTGTTTGAAGAGTACGCCTGGTTTGGTCGCGGACACGGTCACGATCTCGCCCCGTTCGATGATTATCACAAAGCACGCGGTATACGCTGGCCGGTAGTCGACGGGAAAGAGACGCTGTGGCGTTACAGCGAAGGTCACGATCCGTATGTGAAAGCGGGTGAAGGCTACAAGTTTTATGGCAAGCCGGATGGCAAAGCGGTGATCTTCGCGCTGCCGTTTGAGCCTGCGGCGGAAGCGCCGGATAAAGAGTACGACCTGTGGCTTTCTACTGGTCGTGTGCTGGAACACTGGCACACCGGCAGTATGACGCGTCGTGTGCCTGAGTTGCACCGTGCGTTCCCGGAGTCGGTGCTGTTCATTCATCCGCTGGATGCGAAAGCCCGTGACCTGCGTCGCGGTGACAAAGTGAAAGTCGTCTCCCGTCGTGGTGAGGTGATCTCGATTGTCGAAACGCGTGGACGTAACCGTCCGCCGCAGGGACTGGTGTATATGCCGTTCTTCGATGCCGCACAGTTGGTGAATAACCTGACGCTGGATGCGACGGATCCTCTCTCCAAAGAGACGGATTTCAAGAAGTGCGCAGTGAAACTGGCGAAGGTGTAATTCGGTATGTCCCGGTCAGCGAAATCGCAAAATGGCCGCCGCCGCTTTCTGCGCGATATGGTTCGCGCAGCGGGCGGGTTGGCTGCTGTTGGCGTGGTGCTGGGGTTACAGCAGCAAACCGCACGCGCAACGGGCGTGCGGTTGCGACCACCGGGCGCCATTGCTGAAAACGCGTTTGCCAGCGCCTGTGTGCGGTGCGGGCAGTGCGTTCAGGCGTGTCCGTATGACACGCTAAAACTGGCGACGCTGGCCTCCGGGCTGGCCGCCGGGACGCCGTATTTCGTCGCCCGCGATATCCCCTGCGAAATGTGTGAAGACATTCCGTGCGCCAAAGTGTGCCCGAGTGGGGCACTGGACCGGGAGATTCGCTCAATTGATGATTCCCGCATGGGGCTGGCGGTATTGCTGGACCAGGAAAACTGCCTCAACTTTCAGGGATTGCGTTGCGACGTCTGCTATCGCGAATGCCCGAAAATCGATGAGGCGATCACCCTGGAACTGGAGCGCAATATGCGCACAGGCAAGCATGCGCGTTTCCTTCCTACCGTTCACAGCGACGCCTGCACGGGCTGCGGTAAGTGCGAAAAAGTCTGTGTCCTGGAGCAACCGGCAATAAAAGTATTGCCGCTGTCGCTGGCGAAAGGGGAGTTGGGTCACCACTACCGCTTCGGCTGGCTGGAGGGGAACGATGGCAAATCGTAAACGTGATGCCGGACGTGAAGCCCGGGTGAAAAAAGGCTGGTGGCGCAGTCATCGCTGGTTGGTTTTCCGTCGCGTGAGTCAACTGCTGGTGCTGGGAATGTTTCTGAGCGGCCCGTGGTTGGGCGTGTGGATCCTCCACGGCAACTACAGCAGCAGTTTGCTGTTCGACGCCATCCCGTTGACCGACCCGCTGATAGCCTTGCAAAGCCTGGCCAGCGGACATTTGCCCGCCACGGTTGCGCTGACCGGGGCGGTGATCATTACGGTGCTGTATGCCTTTGCTGGAAAGCGATTATTTTGCAGTTGGGTCTGCCCTCTGAACCCCGTTACCGATTTAGCTAACTGGCTACGCAGAAGGTTTGACCTGAATCAGTCCGCGAGCCTTCCTCGTCATATACGGTACGTGCTTCTGGTTGTGGTGCTGGTCGGATCGGCTCTGACGGGAACGCTACTGTGGGAATGGATTAACCCGGTTTCTCTGCTGGGACGAAGCCTGGTGATGGGATTTGGTAGTGGCGCACTGCTGATTATCGCTCTGTTTTTATTTGATTTACTGGTCGTTGAACACGGCTGGTGCGGGCATCTCTGCCCTTTAGGCGCACTGTATGGCGTGCTGGGAAGCAAAGGCGCGCTGACCGTTGCGGCGAAAGACAGACAGAAATGTAACCGCTGTATGGATTGTTTTCATGTTTGCCCGGAACCGCATGTGCTACGTGCGCCGGTGCTGGATGAGCAAAGCCCGGTGCAGGTCACCAGCCGCGACTGCATGACCTGCGGTCGTTGCGTGGATGTCTGTTCTGAGGACGTTTTTACAATAACAACACGATGGAGTTCGGGAGCGAAATCATGAAAAGCCATGACCTGATTAAAGCGCTGTGTCAGTGGACGGCCGGGCTGGCCCTGGTGGTCAGTAGTGCGGTTTGGGCAGCAAACGGAGTAGATCTGAGCCAGTCGCCAGAAGTGTCTGGGACGCAGGAAGGGGCGATTCGTATGCCTAAAGAGCAGGAACGCCTGCCGCTGAACTATGTCAATCAGCCCCCTATGGTTCCACACAGCGTGGACGGATACCAGGTAACCACCAACACCAACCGCTGTCTGCAATGTCACGGTGTAGAAAGCTATCGCACCACGGGGGCGCCGCGTATCAGCCCGACGCACTTTATGGATAGCGACGGCAAAGTATCAGGTGAAGTCGCGCCGCGCCGCTATTTCTGTTTGCAGTGCCACGTACCGCAGGCAGACGCAGCGCCGATTGTTGAAAATACGTTTACGCCCTCGAAAGGTTACGGGAAATAAGAGGTCATTATGGAAAATTCTAACCGTAAACCGGGTGTCATTAAGCGCGTCTGGCAATGGTGGCGTCGACCCAGCCGTCTGGCGCTGGGCACGTTACTGTTAATCGGTTTTGTCGGCGGCATTATTTTCTGGGGCGGTTTCAACACCGGTATGGAAAAAGCCAACACCGAAGAGTTCTGCATTAGCTGCCACGAAATGCGTAATACGGTTTATCAGGAGTATATGGAAACCGTACACTACAACAACCGCAGCGGCGTGCGGGCAACGTGTCCTGATTGCCACGTCCCACACGAGTGGGGTCCGAAAATGATCCGTAAGATCAAGGCCAGTAAAGAGCTGTATGCAAAGGCATTTGGTCTCATCGACACCCCGCAGAAGTTTGAAGATCACCGACTGACCATGGCGCAAAATGAGTGGCGGCGGATGAAAGACAACAACTCGCAAGAGTGTCGCAATTGCCACAACTTCGAGTTTATGGATTTAACGGCCCAGAAAGGCGTTGCGGCTAAAATGCACGACCAGGCCGTGAAAGAAGGGCAAACCTGTATCGATTGTCACAAAGGTATAGCGCATAAACTCCCGGATATGCGCGACGTTAAACCAGGCTTTTAACAGGATGTTGATGAGTGGGAATACTTGAAGCCAGAGAACTCCTCTGCGAGCGAGACGACAGAATTTTGTTCAGCGGACTGTCGTTTCGCGTGAAGGCCGGGGAATGGGTACAAATTACCGGAGGCAACGGTGCAGGGAAAACCACGCTCCTGCGCTTGCTTACCGGGCTGGCTCGCCCTGATGCCGGGGAGGTCTACTGGCAAGAGCAACCATTACGCAACGTGCGGGACAGCTATCATCAGGATCTGCTGTGGATCGGACATCAGCCGGGGATCAAAACCCGGCTTTCGGCGTTGGAAAACCTGCGTTTTTTTCATCAGGATGGCGATGTCGCACAGTGCCTGGAAGCTCTCGCGCAGGCCGGACTGGCTGGCTACGAAGACATTCCCGTTAATCAACTTTCTGCCGGACAGCAGCGCCGCGTCGCGCTGGCGCGTCTCTGGCTCACCCGGGCCAAACTCTGGATCCTCGACGAACCTTTTACCGCCATTGATGTGAACGGCGTGGAACGCCTGACGCAGCGGATGGCGCATCATACCGGGCAGGGTGGGATTGTGATTCTGACCACCCATCAGCCGATGAATGTCGACACCGACAGGATCCGCCGTATTGCGCTGACCGGTGAGAGGGTAGGGCAATGATGTGGCGAATTTTCCGTCTCGAACTGCGGGTTGCGTTCCGTCATAGTGCGGAAATTGCCAATCCATTATGGTTCTTTCTGATCGTCATCACCCTGTTCCCGTTGAGTATTGGCCCGGAGCCGCAGCTGCTGGCGCGCATTGCGCCTGGCATTATTTGGGTGGCTGCGTTGCTCTCTTCGCTGTTGGCGCTGGAGCGCTTATTCCGCGACGACTTACAGGATGGCAGCCTTGAACAGCTGATGCTGCTGCCGTTGCCGTTACCGGCGGTGGTGCTGGCCAAAGTGATGGCGCACTGGATGGTGACGGGACTTCCGTTGCTGATCCTCTCCCCCCTGGTGGCGTTGCTGTTGGGAATGGACATCTACGGCTGGAAAATCATGGCGCTGACGTTACTGCTGGGGACGCCGACGCTGAGCTTTCTCGGCGCACCGGGGGTGGGGCTGACGGTAGGACTCAAGCGCGGCGGCGTGCTGCTGAGCGTGCTGGTGCTGCCGCTGACGATCCCATTATTAATTTTTGCAACCGCCGCGATGGATGCGGCATCCATGCATTTACCTGTTGAGGGATACATGGCGATCCTCGGCGCGCTGCTGGCAGGCAGTGCGACGTTAAGTCCTTTTGCGACGGCGGCAGCGTTACGCATCAGTATGCAGTAACGCAGTTTTTCTCTGTTTTGTTTGAGTCTGGTGACTGAATTATGTGGAAAACACTTCATCAACTTGCGATCCCGCCACGGCTCTATCAGATCTGTGGCTATTTTGTTCCGTGGCTGGCTATCGCCACCGTGGTGGCCCTGGCGACGGGATGGATCTGGGGATTCGGCTTTGCTCCGGCGGATTATCAGCAGGGACAGAGCTACCGGATTATTTATCTGCATGTGCCTGCGGCGATCTGGTCGATGGGGATCTATGCCTCAATGGCGGTTGCCGCGTTTATCGGCCTGGTCTGGCAGATGAAAATGGCCAACCTGGCGGTGGCTGCGATGGCGCCGATTGGTGCCGTGTTTACCTTTATTGCGCTGGTCACCGGTTCCGCATGGGGCAAACCGATGTGGGGAACCTGGTGGGTATGGGATGCCCGACTCACCTCAGAGCTGGTGCTGCTGTTTCTCTATGTTGGTGTTATTGCGCTGTGGCATGCGTTTGACGATCGCCGTCTGGCCGGGCGTGCGGCAGGTATTTTGGTACTGATTGGCGTGGTTAACTTACCGATTATTCATTACTCGGTGGAGTGGTGGAACACGCTGCATCAAGGTTCGACGCGCATGCAACAAAGTATTGATCCGGCGATGCGTTCCCCGCTTCGTCTGGCGATTGTGGGTTATCTGCTGCTGTTTATGACTCTGGCGTTGATGCGTATGCGCAACCTGATTCTGATGATGGAAAAACGCCGCCCGTGGGTGAGCGAACTGATATTAAAAAGAGGCCGCCAATGACCAGCGCATTTGCATCCTGGAGTGATTTCTTCGCGATGGGCGGTTACGCCTTTTATGTCTGGCTGGCGGTAGTGATGACGCTGATTTCGCTGGGGGGACTGGTGCTACATACCGTCTTACAACACCGGGCGATTTTACGCGGCGTGGCGCAACAGAACGCGCGCGAAGCCCGAATGCAGGCGGTGCGGACGCAACAGGAGGTCGCGTGAATATTCGACGTAAAAATCGGTTGTGGATAGCCGTTGCCGTACTGGGCGGTCTGGCGCTGACCATCACGCTGGTGCTGTATGCGCTGCGTTCCAACATCGACCTGTTTTACACGCCGGGCGAGATTATTTACGGCAAGCGTGAAACGCAACAGTTGCCGGAGGTTGGCCAGCGCTTGCGTGTCGGCGGAATGGTCATGCCGGGAAGTGTGAAACGCGCCCCGGATTCGCTCAAAGTTAACTTCAGCATTTATGACGCCGAAGGCGTGGTGGATGTTACATACGAAGGCATTCTGCCGGATCTGTTCCGCGAAGGGCAGGGGGTCGTGGTACAGGGAACGTTGGGGGCAAACAATCATGTTCAGGCAAAAGAGGTGCTGGCCAAACATGATGAAAACTACACGCCGCCAGAGGTTGAAAAAGCGATGCAGGAAAACCATCGCCGCCCGGAAAGCGTCTACAAGGATAAAGCATCATGATGCCTGAGATTGGCAACGCGCTGCTGTGCCTGGCGCTTGGCGTGGCGTTATTGCTCTCGATTTACCCGCTGTGGGGTGTGGCGCGCGGTGATGTGCGGATGATGGCGTCATCGCGACCTTTCGCATGGCTCCTGTTTATTTGCGTCATGGGCGCTTTCATGGTGCTGGTGAATGCGTTCGTGGTGAACGATTTTACCGTGACCTACGTGGCCAGTAATTCCAACACCCAACTGCCGGTCTGGTATCGGGTGGCGGCCACCTGGGGCGCGCATGAAGGTTCGCTGCTGCTGTGGGTGTTGTTGATGAGCGGCTGGACGTTTGCGGTGGCGCTGTTCAGCCAGCGGATGCCGCTGGATATCGTCGCTCGCGTGCTGGCGGTTATGGGCATGGTTAGCGTCGGTTTTCTGCTGTTTATTCTGTTCACCTCGAATCCTTTCGCCCGTACATTACCGGACTTCCCCATTGAAGGGCGCGATCTAAACCCGCTGTTGCAGGACCCGGGCCTCATTTTCCATCCACCGCTGTTATATATGGGCTACGTGGGTTTCTCGGTAGCGTTTGCTTTTGCTATCGCCTCGTTGATGAGCGGGCGTCTGGACAGCACTTTTGCTCGCTTCTCCCGCCCCTGGACGCTGGCCGCGTGGGTTTTCCTGACGCTCGGCATTGTGCTGGGCTCCGCGTGGGCGTATTACGAACTGGGCTGGGGCGGTTGGTGGTTCTGGGATCCGGTAGAAAACGCCTCATTTATGCCGTGGCTGGTGGGCACCGCGCTGATGCATTCGCTGGCGGTGACGGAACAGCGCGCCAGTTTTAAAGCCTGGACGCTGTTGCTCTCGATCTGCGCTTTCTCGCTTTGTCTGCTGGGGACTTTCCTGGTGCGCTCAGGCGTACTGGTCTCTGTTCACGCGTTTGCCTCCGATCCTTCCCGCGGGATGTTCATCCTCGCCTTTATGGTGCTGGTGATTGGCGGCTCGCTGCTGCTGTTCGCCACGCGCGGACACAAGGTGCGCTCGCGGGTAAATAACGCCCTGTGGTCGCGCGAGTCACTGCTGCTGGGCAACAACGTGCTGCTTATTGCCGCCATGCTGGTGGTGTTATTGGGTACGCTGCTGCCGCTGGTGCATAAACAGTTAGGGCTGGGCAGCATTTCCATCGGAGAACCGTTCTTCAATACCATGTTTACCTGGCTGATGGCGCCATTCGCGCTGCTGCTGGGGATCGGGCCGCTGGTTCGCTGGGGCCGTGACAGACCGCGTAAAATCAAGATGTTACTTATTATCGCCTTTGTCACCACCCTGGTGCTGTCACTACTGCTACCGTGGCTGTTTGAGAACAAAATTGTCGCGATGACGGTCGTCGGACTGGCAATGGCAAGCTGGGTTTTTGTGCTGGCAATGGCGGAAGTGGCGCTGCGTATCTCGCGCGGCACAAAAATGAGCTTCAGCCATTGGGGAATGGTGGCCGGTCATGTCGGACTGGCGGTCACGCTGGTGGGGATTGCCTTTAGCCAGAACTACAGCGTTGAACGTGATGTGCGCATGAAGGCGGGTGATAGCGTGGATATTCACGAATATCGCTTTACGTTCCGTGAAGTGAAAGAGGTAACCGGGCCAAATTATCGCGGTGGTGTAGCCCTCATTGATGTGACGCGAGAGGGCAAAGCGGAAGCGACGCTCCATGCAGAGAAACGTTTTTACAACAGCAGCCGCTCGATGATGACGGAAGCGGCGATTGATGGCGGGATCACCCGTGATTTGTACGCCGCGCTGGGTGAAGAGCTGGAAAATGGCGCATGGGCTGTGCGGCTGTATTACAAACCGTTTATTCGTTGGATATGGGCGGGTGGGTTGCTGATGGCGCTGGGCGGGCTTTTCTGTCTGTTTGACCCGCGTTATCGTAAGCGCGCTTGCTCGCGTAACACCGCGCCGGAGGCTGTATGAAGCGCAACGTACTGTTGATACCTTTTGTTATTTTCCTCGTCATCGCCGCGGCGCTGTTATGGCAACTGGCGCGTAATGCGGAGGGTGACGATCCGACCAATCTGGAGTCGGCGCTGATTGGCAAACCGGTACCGACTTTCCGGCTGGAATCGCTGGAGAATCCCGGTCAGCATTATCAGGCGGACGTATTAACGCAGGGTAAACCGGTATTGCTTAACGTCTGGGCGACCTGGTGCCCGACCTGTCGTGCGGAACATCAGTATCTGAATCAGCTTTCGGCGCAGGGCATCCGGGTGGTGGGGCTGAACTATAAAGATGACCGCCAGAAAGCGATCGTCTGGTTGAAAGAACTGGGCAACCCTTACGCGCTAAGTCTGTTTGATGGTGACGGTATGCTTGGCCTCGATCTGGGGGTGTATGGTGCGCCAGAAACATTCCTGATCGACGGTAAGGGGATCATTCGCTACCGTCATGCGGGCGATCTTAACGCGCGGGTGTGGGAAAGCGAAATCAAGCCGCTGTGGGAAAAATACAGCAAGGAGGCCGCGCAATGAGATTTTTATTGGGGGTGCTGATGCTGGTGATCTCCGGTTCGGCGCTGGCCACCATTGATGTGATGCAGTTTAAGGATGAGGCGCAGGAGCAGCAATTCCGTCAGCTCACCGAACAATTGCGTTGCCCGAAATGCCAGAACAACAGCATTGCCGATTCCAACTCGATGATTGCCACCGACCTGCGGCAAAAAGTGTACGAGCTTATGCAGGAAGGTAAAAGCCAGAAAGAGATCGTCGATTATATGGTGGCGCGTTACGGTAATTTCGTCACCTACGATCCACCGTTAACCCCGCTGACCCTGCTGCTGTGGGTACTGCCGGCAGTGGCTATCGGTGCGGGTGGCTGGATTATTTTTGCCCGTTCGCGTCGCCGTGTACGATTGAAACGGGAAGCATTTCCTGACGAACTCCCCACTGGAGAGAAGCGTGCCGGGTTTGGTATCTACATTCCTGGGATTGTGATTGCCATTGTCGTAGGGGCGGTCAGTTATTATCAGACCGGCAATTATGCACAGGTGAAAATCTGGCAACAGGCCACCGCACAAACGCCAGCTCTGCTAGAACGTGCGCTGGATCCGAAAGCTCAGCCGCTCAATGAAGAAGAGATGACGCGTCTGGCGCTGGGCTTACGTACTCGCCTGCAAAGCGATGAGGGTAATACCGAAGGCTGGATTATGCTTGGGCGCATCGGCATGGTGTTGGGAAACGCCAGCACGGCGACGCAAGCCTATGCCAACGCCTACCGGCTGGATCCTAAAAACAGTGACGCGGCGCTGGGTTATGCAGAAGCGTTAACGCGCTCTTCCGATCCTGATGATAATCGTCAGGGGGGCGAGTTGCTGCGCCAGTTGGTGAGAAGCGACCATGCTAACGTCCGCGTGCTGAGCATGTATGCGTTTAATGCTTTTGAGCAGCAGCGGTATGGTGAGGCGGTGGCGGCCTGGGAGATGATGCTGAAATTACTGCCTGCCAACGATACGCGCAGGGCGGTGCTTGAACGCAGTATTAAACAGGCGATGCAGCAACTGTCGCCCCAGGCAGAGTAATCGGCGGATTGCCGGATAAGCAGCGTTATCCGGCATGCTGCTCTTTAATGCAGGCCGCGTGTTTGCAGAAACAGAATCGTTGCCGCGACGCGTGAACGCACGTTGAGCTTACGCAACAGATTGCGAATATGCACCTTTACGGTCTGTTCTGAGATGTTCAGCACAGCGGCAATTTGCTTATTAGACAGCCCCTGAGCAAGTTCATGCAGAACATCCAGTTCACGCTCAGTCAGCATACTGAAGGGATCTTCTTCAGCGCCAAACATTTCCCGTTCACGCAGGTACTCACTGACGCGATCGCTGAAGACGTTGCCGCCGTTCGCACCCTTGCGAATAGCATCCAGCAGAACTTCAGGGTCGCTGTCTTTCAGCAAATAACCATCAGCACCTGCGTCAATCAACGCGTAAACGTCGCTGGCAGAGTCAGATACAGTGAGAATGATGATTTGCGCGGTGACGCCATCGCGACGCAACGCGTTCAGGGTATCCAGCCCACTCATGCCTTTCATATTCAGATCAAGCAGGATCAAATCGACGTCAAGACGGTTCGCCAGATCGATAGCGCTCGCGCCATCGCCCGCTTCAGCAACGACGTTAAATGCGCTATCCAGCTCCAGTAATTGACGAATGCCCCGCCGCATAAGCGGATGATCATCCACAATGAGCACCTGAAAAGGGGTTGCTTCAGGCATGCTGTTCTCCTGAGATTATTAGAATCATTATTGTTTTCAGCGTGTCAGTTTTCCAGATTCGTCGCGCTGATGAGAGCGTAAATTTTACCCTAATTTGTGCATGGGTACGTAGTAAAACCTGCGTGACTGAAAGGGCTTTGCGGGAAGAGATAAACGTCAGACATAAGAAAACCAGCCGTAAAAGGCTGGTTTTCTTGGGGAATTTTGGTCGGCACGAGAGGATTTGAACCTCCGACCCCTGACACCCCATGACAGTGCGCTACCAGGCTGCGCTACGTGCCGACTCGTGGGTGCTAATACTACCGCTTTCCACCACGAATGCAAGGGGATGTCTTGCTAACTGATTTATAATTAATCAGTTAGCAATGAATCGTTTCTCATCCGTCAGCACCTGCAACAACAGACTTAGCTGTGGTTTCTGGTCTTTTATCTTTTCACCACGCAGATCGTACGTTTGATAGTTGCCGTTATTTTTCAGCACCAGCGTCATTCCCGGCGTGGTCACCGCCAACGTGCTTCCGTCGGCAGCCGTTACCCAGTAATGGCGGCGTGTCGCATTGAAAAGATCCTGCCCCTGAGAGTACTCGTTAGCTGGCGTGCTTACGTGCAGTAACCGTTGCATCAATGTCGTCATGAGGTCGGTATGGTCAGTCAGGCTATTAATACGCTGCGCTGGCGTTCCTGGCCAGTGGATGACAAGCGGTACCTGCAGATGTCCGCGGGACCAGTCAAAATTGTTCTCTTCCTGAGTCAGAGGCACACCACGACCCGCAGTAATGATCACCACCGTGTTGTTCAGTTTACCGGCGTCTTGTAGCGCGGTAAGCACACGGTTAATTTGTGCATCGACATTTTCCGCGGCACGGGCATACCGTTTCGCAAAATTCTTCTGGTTACTGTCATCAATATTGGTGCCATTGAAGGAGACCCACGAGAACCAGCGGTTATCTTCCTGGGCGTAGCGACTCAGCCAGCTAATCCACTGACTCGCCGTTTGTGCATCAGACTGCGTCTGAACCGTCGGCATAGAGAAATCTGACAGCAGCGCCTGGCGATAGAGAGGGCTGGTAAATCCGTCGGACGAGAATAAGCCTAACTGATAGCCTTGCTGATTCAGTGCTGAAATCAGGGCTGCTGGCGTTCTGGTCGACAAAATACCGTCCATATAGCTGGGGGATACGCCATAGAACAGACCAAAAATACCGTTATCCGAGGTGTTGCCCGAACTCATATGACGGGTGAACGAAATACTCTGTTCTGCAAAACGGGCAAGCGCAGGCATCTGTTTTTCATAACGGGAATAGTTCAGACCATCCACGGTAATCAACAAAACGTTTTGCCCAGTCCCCATGTCACGGTATTGCAGATCGCTCAATGGATATTGTACGGATACCGCTTCCGGATTTCCCTGTTCTACCAGGCGACGCTGATACTCTTGCGCATCCAACAAACCGTGTTTCTCAAGAAAGCGGCGCGCCGTCATCGGATAAGAGAGCGGTAGGTTTGCGCGCTGCATGGTGATCGGGCGATAAAAGTTGGCATCGGCCCAGATGTACACCATGTGCGAAGCAATAAACGAGACAAAAAGGAAGGCGGCAAGCGGCCTGGCAAAATGGCGACGACGCGTCAGGCTGCGCAGTTTCTGCCAGCTCCAGGTCGCGAACAGCATTTCGATTAGCAGAATAATGGGCACGCTGATAAACATCAACTGCCAGTCACGCGCCATCTCGTTCTGGTCTGGGTTAATGACCAGTTCCCAGACAATGGGATTAAGATGCAGGTGGAAACGGGTGAAGACTTCGCTGTCGATCAACAGCAGCGTCATGCCCGCTGTCGCCAGTATGGCTGATAAGAAGCGCATCAGCCGCTGGGACATGACGATAAACGTCAGGGGAAACAGAATCAGCAGATAGGTGGCAAACACCAGAAAACTGAAATGCCCGACAATACTCAGGTAGGAGTAGATACGACCCGCAAGCGTTGTCGGCCAGTCTGCGACAAACAGGTAACGACTGCCAAGCACCATGGCCAACAGAATGTTGAACAGAGCAAACCAGTGCCCCCAGCTAACCATCTGAGAGACTTTTTCACGGTAGCGCTGACGATGAGTTACCATAACCTGTCGTTATTTTCCCCGGAGCCGGTTCTTAGTGCGCTTTGTCTTCGTTAACCGAGGACTTCAGGGCACGGGCAAAAGAGTCTGCAATCGCCTGGCGTTGGGCCGGGGCAATGCTGGTGTTAATCAGGTTCGTCACCATGTTTCCCAATACCATCAGGGAAAGGTCGGTCGGCGCCTTATGTTTTTCCAGTACGTTGAGCAGTTCACTCAGTAATTGTTCAACGTGTTCGTCACTGTAGCGGGAATGTTGTGGCATAAATCGACATCAGTTTGTTCATGAAAGGGCAACATATTACCGTAGCAACAGTTTTTTTTCTGCTTTTTTATCTTCTATTGCGTCACTGACCATCAGGTGGTTGAATACCGCCCGGTCTTAAAGGAGAGTTTATCATGAGTCTGGATATCAACCAGATTGCCCTGCACCAGCTTATCAAGCGTGATGAGCAAAACCTTGAGCTGGTCCTGCGCGATTCATTACTGGAACCGACAACCACCGTTGTCGAGATGGTGGCTGAACTGCACCGGGTCTATAGCGCGAAAAACAAAGCGTATGGCCTGTTCAGCGAAGAGAGCGAACTGGCGCAAACGCTGCGGTTACAGCGTCAGGGCGAGGAAGATTTTCTTGCCTTCAGCCGTGCGGCAACCGGTCGTTTACGTGATGAGCTGGCGAAGTATCCGTTTGCTGACGGCGGTATTGTGCTTTTCTGCCACTATCGCTATCTGGCGGTGGAGTATCTGCTGGTCGCGGTGCTGAACAACTTAAGCAGCATGCGTGTGAATGAAAACCTGGACATTAACCCGACGCACTACCTGGACATCAATCATGCGGATATCGTGGCGCGTATTGATTTAACCGAGTGGGAAACCAATCCGGAATCCACGCGATATCTGACCTTCCTGAAAGGTCGGGTAGGGCGCAAGGTTGCCGATTTCTTTATGGATTTCCTCGGTGCGAGTGAAGGGCTGAACGCGAAAGCGCAGAACAGGGGTTTGCTGCAGGCGGTAGATGACTTCACCGCGGAAGCGCAACTGGATAAATCAGAGCGCCAGAATGTGCGTCAGCAGGTGTACAGCTACTGCAACGAGCAGCTACAGGCGGGCGAAGAAATTGAGCTCGAGTCGCTGTCGAAAGAACTTGCTGGTGTTAGTGAAGTAAGCTTCAGCGAGTTTACGGCGGATAAAGGCTATGAGCTGGAAGAGAGTTTCCCGGCCGATCGCAGTACATTACGCCAGTTAACTAAATACGCCGGCAGCGGCGGCGGGTTAACCATTAACTTTGACGCCATGCTGTTAGGCGAGCGCATTTTCTGGGATCCGGCGACCGACACCTTAACCATCAAAGGCACGCCGCCGAATCTGCGCGATCAGCTGCAACGCCGGACGTCAGGCGGAAATTGATCGAATATGCCTGCTGGCGCTGCGCTCATCAGGCATACGGATCAATAAATGACAGAAACAAAAAACCCCGCCGAGGCGGGGTTTTTCTTCAACTTGTTGGCGATTACGCGCGAACGAAGTCGATGTGAGACAGCTTCGGCTTGTAAGCGTGACGCTGTACAGCTTGAGCTTTAACTTTAACTTCTTTACCGTCAACAACGATGGTCAGAACTTCGCTGTAAAATTCAGCTTTAGCTTGCATGTTCATGATTGAATCGTGATCCAGTTCGATAGCAATCGGGGCTTCTGCGCCACCGTAGATGATTGCCGGGAACTTGTTAGCGGCACGCAGGCGGCGGCTCGCACCCTTACCCTGCTCTTTACGTACTTCAGCATTGATAGTAAACATTTAAATCTCTCTTAAATAATTCCTGCTACAGGCGACCCAGCAACAGGTAAGTGATCTGCTTTGCGTATGCAAAAGCGGGCGGAATTCTATACTCAAATGCCCGTTACATCAATCAAAAGTACGATTATCCGCGTAATTCATGTGCCCGGCGGAAGCGTCCTTCGTAGTCAAAGACCTTTTCACGTACCTGCCAGTACTGGCCTTTCATGCGTGCGACGACAAAGTCGGGATGCCGCAACAGCGGTTGTTGCGCGAGAATATCTGCGGCGGTGATCCAGCGTAACGGAACGCCTGGCGTGCGGGTGTGAGGGCGAATGAAGAGCTGCTCAAACGCGGTGCGCTGAGCGGGCGTCTGCAAGCGAAAGCGCTCGCTGACGTCGGCACCGTCCTCATCGTAATAGGTGATTTTCAGCCATTCGCCTTTTTCATCCTGTCCGTGTTGGATTGCCATGCCGCTACAGCGCAGCACCAGCGCATCTTTGAGTTTTAGCGCGGCCTTTAGCATATCGTCTGGGTCGACAAGTACGGTATCGCACTCGCGGCAGCGACGTGCCGCAATGTCGTTTTCCGCGTTGCATTGTGGGCAGTTTTTAAAGCGGAAGCGAAAATCGCACTGTTCACGATGACCCTCATCGTCTTCAAACCACCCCTGGCAGCGCCGACCAAAGTGCTCAATCAGCGTGCCGTCGGCGGTGGTTTTGCCCCAGAATGTATTGGCAAAACCACAGGTAGGGCAGAAGACCTGGACGGGCACGTTGTCGCTTTTCCCTTTCGGCGCGCCAACTTCCGGCGCGTATAAGTCATGAGGATTACCGGCATAATCAAGAATCAGACAGTCGGTTTTCCCGGGTGACAGGCGCAGGCCGCGTCCTACGATTTGCTGATAAAGGCTGACGGACTCCGTCGGGCGCAAAATGGCGATGAGATCGACATGCGGGGCGTCAAAACCGGTCGTCAGCACCGCAACGTTAACCAGAAACCGAAAGCGCTGCGCTTTGAAGTCTTCAATCAACACGTCGCGTTCAGCGCCCGGCGTGTCGCCAACGATCAGTGCGGCGTCATCGCGGGGCAGCAAGCCAACAATCTCTTTCGCATGTTCAACGGTGGCGGCGAAAATCATCACCCCTTTGCGTGTCTGGGCGAACTCAACTATCTGACTGATGATATGCGGCGTTATTCGTTGCTGTTTTTTTAGCTCGTGATTGAGGTCGGCTTCGCTAAAGAGGCCATTACTCTGTGCCTGCAAACGGCTGAAATCATACTGCACGACCGGCATGTCCAGGCGCTCCGGCGGTGTCAGATAGCCGTGTTTGATCATGTAGCGCAGCGGCAGTTCGTAAATACAGTCGCGAAAAATCGCGTTTTCGTTGCCGCGTACCATGCCATGGTAATGGAAACGGTAAATCCAGCCTTTGCCCAGGCGAAATGGCGTGGCCGTCAAACCGAGCAGACGAAGCTGGGGATTGACCTGACTCAGGTGGGCGAGGATTTGCTGATACTGGCTCTCTTCATCGTCGCCAATACGATGGCATTCATCGACGATCAGCAGGGAAAATTCACCCTGAAAATGGCCCAGATTGCGGGCGACTGACTGTACGCTGCCGAAGACCACTTTGCCGTGGCTTTCTTTACGTTTTAATCCGGCGGCGAAGATATCGGCCTCCAGACCCAACGCACAATATTTTGCGTGGTTTTGTGCGACCAGTTCTTTTACATGCGCCAGCACCAGAACGCGTCCACGCGCTACGCGCGCCAGCTCAGCGATTACCAGGCTTTTACCTGCGCCGGTTGGCAAGACAATTACCGCAGGGGAGCGATGGTGGCGAAAATGGTTGAGCGTGGCATCCACGGCTTCTTTCTGATAAGGACGAAGTGTAAAAATCATGGTCTCGCTGCGATAATGAATCCCGCGTTTAGTATGCCATGAATCATTTCCTTTGAGCGAAGTATAGACCCCGTTATACTGAGCGGATAACGGCTTCAATTCTCGGGCGAAACGCTCGATTTCCGTATTATTACAGGCAAAATCACTCTCATGCGACTTGATAAATTTATCGCTCAGCAACTCGGCGTCAGCCGTGCTATTGCCGGGCGCGAAATCCGTGCTCACCGCGTTACCGTGGATGGCGAAATCATCAGAAATACCGCGTTTAAACTGCTGCCAGAACATGCCGTAGAATATGACGGCAATTCGCTGGTTCAGCAAAATGGACCGCGCTACTTCATGCTGAATAAACCTCAGGGATATGTCTGCTCGACGGAAGATCCGGATCATCCGACCGTGCTCTATTTTCTTGATGAACCGGTTGCGCATAAATTGCATGCGGCGGGGCGTCTGGACATTGATACCACCGGACTGGTGCTGATGACGGATGATGGACAGTGGTCGCATCGGATCACATCCCCACGTCATCATTGCGAAAAAACCTACCTGGTGACGCTGGAATCACCGGTGGCAGAGGAGACTGCCGCACAATTTGCACAAGGCGTTCAGCTACATAATGAGAAAGATCTCACTAAACCTGCGATGCTTGAGGTGATCACGCCAACGCAGGTGCGTTTGACGATCAGTGAGGGGCGCTATCACCAGGTAAAACGTATGTTTGCCGCTGTCGGAAATCACGTTGTGGAACTGCACCGTGAACGTATCGGCGCGATCGTACTGGATGCTGATCTGGAGCCGGGTGAATACCGCCCTCTGACAGAAGCAGAAATTGCCAGCGTTGGCTAAACCTTGTGGCCAGGTTTTAACCTCCAGCTAACTAAATTCAGGAGTCTCTTTGTGACCACCCGACAGCACTCATCATTTGCCATTGTCTTTATCCTTGGCCTGCTGGCCATGCTGATGCCATTGTCGATTGATATGTATCTCCCTGCGCTGCCGGTTATCTCCGAACAGTTTGGCGTGCCGGCAGGTAGCGCGCAGATGACGCTCAGTACCTATATTCTGGGGTTCGCGGTGGGGCAGTTGATCTACGGCCCAATGGCGGACAGCCTTGGGCGTAAACCGGTGATCCTCGGAGGGACGCTGATCTTTGCAGCGGCGGCGGTGGCCTGCGCGCTGGCGCAAACCATTGATCAACTGATTGTCATGCGTTTCTTCCACGGTCTGGCGGCGGCAGCGGCGAGCGTGGTGATCAATGCTCTGATGCGCGACATCTACCCGAAAGAAGAGTTCTCGCGCATGATGTCGTTTGTCATGCTGGTCACCACCATTGCGCCGTTGATGGCGCCGATTGTCGGCGGGTGGGTGCTGGTGTGGTTGAGCTGGCACTACATCTTTTGGATCCTGGCGGTGGCGGCGATTCTGGCGTCCGTCATGATCTTCACGCTGATTAAAGAGACGCTTCCCGTTGAGCGCCGTCAGCCTTTCCGTCTGCGCACGACCATGGGGAACTTTGCCTCGCTATTTCGTCATAAACGCGTGCTGAGTTACATGCTGGCCAGCGGCTTTAGTTTTGCAGGGATGTTCTCCTTCCTCAGCGCCGGGCCGTTTGTCTACATCGAGGTAAATCACGTCTCTCCACAACATTTTGGCTATTACTTCGCGCTGAACATCGTGTTCTTGTTTGTGATGACGATTATTAATAGCCGATTCGTGCGCCGGGTCGGGGCATTAAACATGTTCCGTACCGGGTTATGGATCCAGTTTGTGATGGCGGGTTGGCTGGTTTTGAGCGCGCTGTTTGGGTTCGGTTTCTGGGCGCTGGTCGTGGGGGTCGCAGCGTTTGTGGGATGTGTTTCGATGGTGTCATCCAACGCGATGGCCGTCATTCTGGATGAATTCCCCCACATGGCGGGAACCGCCTCTTCACTGGCGGGGACTTTCCGTTTCGGCATCGGCGCTATTGTTGGCGCACTGCTGTCGCTGGCGACATTTAACTCGGCCTGGCCGATGATTTGGTCAATTGCATTTTGTGCAACCGGCTCGATCCTCTTCTACCTCTACGCGAGTCGCCCGAAAAAAAGGTGATAAAATGCACAACATGGGAGCTGTAAGGCTCCCTTTGTTGATGTACATCAACCTCAAATCGCTCATTCAACCCAAAGATGTTTATTTTATGTAAAATCAATTTATGTAAAAAGTCACATCATTGTAGTTAAAAAGGTTGAGTTAGATCGCAGAAACGGGTAAATATAGCCCGCAAATCTGTCCGCACCGGTCAATAATATTTTAACAATCGGCAGTATAAGCCGCACGAGTCGTGGATACCGGCGTTTTCGATCCGTTTAAGGACGGGTTGTCAATGATGTGTTAAAATGGATGTAAACAAATTGTGAAGTTATTGTGCTTCCGGGGAATAAAAGTGAATACATTACAGCTCTCAATCGTTCATCGCTTGCCACAGAACTATCGTTGGTCAGCGGGTTTTGCAGGTTCGAAAGTTGAACCGATTCCGCAGAATGGCCAGAGCACCGAAAACAGCCTGGTGGCGCTTAAATTGCTGAGCCCGGATGGCGACAGCGCGTGGCCGGTGATGCATAAACTCAGTCAGGCGCTGAGCGATATTGAAGTCCCTTGTTCTGTACTGGAATGCGAAGGCGAACCGTGCCTGTTCGTTAACCGTCAGGATGAGTTCGCCGCGACCTGTCGCCTGAAAAATTTTGGTGTTGCCATTGCCGAGCCTTTTTCAAACAACAATCCATTTTGAGCGTCAGCTTAGCGCGAGCAACTGACGCGTATACGCTTGCTGCGGTGCGGTAAACACCTGCTCGCATGGCCCTTGCTCTACAACTTCTCCTTGTCGCAGCACAATAACCTGATGGCACAATGCGCGCACAACGTGCAAGTCGTGGCTAATGAAAATATAGGCCAGGCGATGCTTTTGCTGCAGCGACTTCAATAGCGCCAGGATTTGCGCCTGGACAGTCTTATCCAGTGAAGAAGTGGGTTCGTCGAGAATGATCAGCGAGGGTTTTAAAATTAACGCCCTGGCGATAGCAATTCGCTGACGTTGGCCGCCGGAAAACTCTGCGGGGTAGCGATGACGGGTTTCGCCGTCCAGACCGACCTCCGCCATCACCGATATGACCTGCTGTTCGCGTTGTTGCGCTGAAAGCGCTGGCTGGTGGACGCGTAACCCTTCTTCGATAATTTGCAACACGCTTAGCCGTGGATTCAGGGATGAGTTCGGATCCTGAAAAACCACCTGAATGCGGTGACGCACCGGTAAAAGCTGACGGCGGCTTAAGCTATGCAACGGCTGACCATCAAACACAATGCGACCCTGCGAGGCGATTAGCCGCAACAGCGCCAGACCGGTGGTACTTTTGCCAGAGCCGGATTCACCCACCAGTCCCAGCGTTTCGCCGGGTTGCAGACTGAAACTGACGTTTTTCACCACTTCGTTTTGGTCGATAACGCGTTTTAGAATTCCTTTACGAATCGGGAAGGCGACGCGGAGTTGACTGACTTCGAGCAGCGGTGTCTGTTGGGCGGATAACGGCACCGGATCGCCAGACGGCTCGCTGTTTAATAATTTTTGCGTGTACGGATGGGTCGGGGCATTGAGCAACGGTTGTGCGCGGTTTTGCTCCACGCATTGACCGTTTTGCATAACGGCGATGGTGTCGGCCAGCTTCTTCACAATGCTCAGATTATGGGTAATAAACAGCATTCCCATATTCAACTCGCGCTGCAATTCACGTAACAGCTGCAGGATTTGCGCCTGTACCGAGACGTCCAGCGCCGTAGTCGGTTCATCGGCAATCAGCAGCTCCGGTCGGGTTAATAGCGCCATGGCGATCATCACGCGCTGACGCTCGCCGCCGGAGAGCTGGTGGGGATAATCTCCGAGCCGCCGTGCGGCGTGACGAATGCCGACGCGATCCAGACAGCTCAGGATTTCGCCTCTGGCGGCTTCCCGACGCATCCCCCGGTGTAAAGAGAGCACCTCATAGAGCTGCTTTTCCAGGGAGTGCAGGGGATTGAGTGACACCATCGGCTCCTGAAAAATCATGGCAATCTTATTCCCGCGCACACCGCGCAGGGTGTGCTCGCTGGCAGTCAGCAGCGACTCGCCATGAAAACGAATATCGCCAGCAAGGTACACGGCGGGTGGGGAAGGCAGCAGGCGTAAAATAGACAGCGCGGTGACGCTTTTCCCCGAGCCTGACTCGCCAACCAGCGCCAGCGTTTCGCCTGCCTCAACGCACAGAGAGACATCGTTGACCACCGTGCGTATGATCCCTTGCTTGCTAAAACCGACCGATAAACGATCTATCGCTAACAGAGGTTGCGTCATGCTATACCGCCTTGTTGGGATCAAACGCGTCGCGCACGGCTTCGCCAATAAAAATCAGCAGCGACAGCAGCACCGCCACCGACAAGAATGCGGTGATCCCGAGCCACGGCGCCTGCAGGTTATTTTTGCCTTGCAGGAGTAATTCACCGAGAGAGGGCGATCCCAGCGGTAAACCGAACCCCAGAAAATCGAGCGATGTCAGTGTCGTAATCGAACTGCACAAAATGAAGGGGATAAAGGTCAGCGTGGCGACCATCGCGTTGGGCAGCATATGACGCAGAATGATACTGCGATCGCTGACGCCTAACGCCTGTGCAGCGCGAATGTAGTCGAAATTGCGGGTGCGTAAAAACTCCGCGCGCACCACCCCGACAAGACTCATCCAGCCAAAGATCACCGTAATCGCCAGCAGCCACCAAAAATTGGGTTGCACGACGCTTGAGAGGAGAATAATCAGAAACAGCGTTGGCATTCCAGACCAGACTTCGATTAAACGTTGCCCCCACAGATCGACTTTTCCCCCGTAGTATCCCTGCAAGGCACCGGCCAGAACCCCCATGATGCTGGAGCAAAGGGTGAGCATCAGCCCGAATAAGATGGAGATGCGCGTGCCATACAGGATCCGCGCCAGCACATCGCCGCCGTTGGCATCGGTTCCCAGCCAGTTTTGCGTAGACGGTGGCGACGGGAAGGGCTGTTGGGTCGCAAAGTTAATGCTGGTGGCGCCGAATCTGACAGGTGCCCACAGAACCCAACCCCGCTGCTCAAGCTGCTGTTGCAGCCAGGGGTCCTGATAGTCCGCCTGAGTCGCAAACGGGCCGCCAAAATCGCTTTCACTGTAATTTTTTACCAGCGGGAAATACCAGCTCTGGTCATAGCGAATCAACAGCGGTTTATCATTGGCAATGAGCTCAGAGCATAAACTCAGGCTGAAGAGCACAAGGAAAATCCACAGTGACCAGTAGCCCCGACGATTGTGGCGAAAACGCGCCCAGCGGGCCTGGTTTACAGGGCTTAATCGCGGCATTAGCGTCCCTCAAAATCAATACGTGGATCAACCAGCGTATAGCTGATATCGCTGAGGATGTTCAGCAGCAAGCCGATCAGGGTGAAAATATACAACGTGCCAAACATCACCGGGTAGTCACGGGACACGGTCGCTTCATAGCCCAGTAATCCCAGCCCGTTTAATGAGAACATCACCTCAATCAGCAGTGAGCCGGTGAAAAACATGCTGATAAATGTGGCCGGAAAACCGGCAATGACCAGCAGCATGGCGTTACGGAAAACGTGCTTCCACAAAATGTTGTTTTCGCTGACGCCTTTGGCGCGCGCCGTGACAACATACTGTTTGCGAACCTCATCGAGAAACGAGTTCTTTGTTAGCATGGTCAGGGCGGCAAAACCGCCAATCACTGTTGCCAGCACCGGCAACGCGATATGCCAGAGATAATCGGTGATTTTCTGATACCAGGGCAGCGAGTCAAAATTGGCAGAGACCAGGCCCCGCAGCGGGAAGAGGTCGTAGTAGCTGCCGCCGGCAAAGAAAACAATCAAGAGAATGGCGAACAGGAACGCAGGTATGGCGTAGCCGATGATGATAAAGGCGCTGCTCCACACATCAAACCGGCTGCCGTTATGGACCGCTTTACGGATGCCCAGCGGTATCGACACCAGATAGATGATGAGCGTACTCCATAAGCCCAACGTGATGGAGACGGGCAGGCTGTCTTTAATGAGCGTCAACACGGAAGCACTGCGAAACAGGCTGTCGCCAAAATCAAAACGAACGTAGTTCCACAACATGGTGAAGTAACGTTCGTGAAGCGGTTTATCAAAGCCGTAACGCCGCGTAATTTCGGCAATCACCTCAGGGTCAAGCCCGCGACCACCACGGTATTGGCTGTCGCTGATATTGCCAACCCCGGTCTGCGCGTGGCTGGCGCGTAAACCTTCGCCTCCGGTGCCGGGCAATGCGCCTGATTGACCGAATTCAATCGCGGCAATGGCCTGGTCAACCGGCCCTCCTGGCGCAATCTGCACGATAAAAAAGTTGATGGTAATAATGGCCCAGAGCGTGGGGATCACCAGCAACAAGCGTCGAATCAGATAGGCGCCCATTTATTCTCCTTGTCGTCTGGCCGCCGGAAGTTTCGCGGCTTTATTGACGTCATACCACCAGGTCTCCAGCCCAATGGTATAAATGGGACGGATAGCCGGATGGGAGAATTTGTCCCACCAGGCCAGTCTGTCTTCTGCCATATACCACATGGGCAGCATGTAGTAATTCCACGTCAATACCCGATCCAGCGCCCGCCCCAGCGGAACCAGTTTGGCTTTATTGCCTTGCGCGGCAATGATCTGCGCAATCAGTTTATCAATCACCGGGCTCTGCACGCCGGGAGAGTTATAGCTGGAATCAATATACTCAGAGGCCCAGGAGATTTGCAGATCGGAACTGGGCCACGGCATGGCGCGCCACAACCGCGGCATCATGTCATAGTCGCGGCTGCGCATGCGATTGGTGATTTGCGAATTGTCGACCTGGCGGATCTCCATCGTAATGCCCAGGCGTTGCAGATTGTGCTGGAAGGGCAGAACCCACTGGCTGTTTCCCCCCGCCGGAAGCAGCAGTTCAAACGCCAGCGGTTTACCGGTGGTACTGCTGATTCGCTGTTGTCCTTTTAGGATCCATCCCGCCTGAGTGAGCAGCTCTCCGGCTTTCAGCAGATTTTCACGGTTGTAGCCATCTCCACGTGACACAGGAGGATGGTAAATCTGGCTGAAGACTTCTGGCGGCAGATCGTTTTTCATCGGGGCGAGCAGGACTAACTCATCCGCATCGGGATACTGGCTGGCGGCATATTCGGTATTCTGGAAATAGCTGCTTGTGCGGCTCCAGGCATTATAAAACAATGCCTTATTCATCCATTCAAAATCAAAGGCGAGGGTGATGGCTTCACGCACACGCCTTTCCTGAAACACCGGGCGCTGAATGTTAAACGCCAGCCAGCGGGTGTCCTGCGCGGACTCATTCTTCTGTTCTTCTTTGACGATGTAATGATTGGCGAAATTTTTACCGGTGTAACGGGTTGCCCAGTTTTTAGCATCGTTTTCCAGTCGCAGGTCAAACGCTCCGGCTTTAAACGCTTCGAACGCCACATTGTCATCCAGGTAGTAGTCATAGCGAATGGTATCGAGATTCCAGCGCCCGCGGTTTACCGGCAGACTGGCCGCCCAGTAATCTTTAACGCGTGAATAGATAATATACTGGCCCATTTTCCACTGGGTGATGCGATACGGGCCGCTGGCGAGTGGAGGGGAAGAGAGCGGGTCGCTGAGTTTGTGATTTTTCCAGAATTTTTCCGGCATGATGGGTAAAGAAAACAGACTGAGCATATCTTCTTTGCCGGGTTTGGCGAGCTCAATGCGCACGGTGAGGGGCGCTATGGCTTTGACGGTCGTTCCTTTGTACACCAGACGGAACTGTGGTACCCCTTCGGTCATAAATTTGTGAAAGGTGAATGCAACGTCGCTGGCGGTGATCGGAGAGCCATCATGATAACGTGCGCGCGGATTGATGGCGATTTCCACCCATGAATAATCGTCCGCGTAACGGGCTTTTTCAGCAACCAGCGGGTAGTAGCTTCCGGGCTCGTCATCCGAGGTGGTAAACAGCGTGTCATAGAGAGAGTCGGTGCGAACGCCCGGGTTTCCACGCATCGAGTAACGATTGAAGTTATCAAATGTGCCAACGGCAGACAGCGTCATTTGGCCGCCTTTCGGTGCGGCGGGATTCACATAATCAAAGTGTTCAAAGTTGAAGGCGTATTTCGGCTCACCCAATACGGCAAAGGCGTAACTTTCTTTAATGGTCTGAGCCTGAACGCCGAAACTCAACAGGGCGACAAACAACACGATTACGCGAGTCATCATTTAGGCGTGATTTCCTCTTTTCAGCACCTGCCACTGTCCGGCAAGCGTCATGACTGAATAATAAGTGACGTAGCGCGCATTGTGAATCCATTCGACGCAGCAGGCTGTCGTTACCACCTGGGTGTAGGGGAAACGGCAAGCCAGAGTAAGAAATCGTCCAGCGGTAAAGGTCGGCTTATCCAGTATCCCTGGAGGAAATTAACACCGTGGTCGCGTAGCCATTTTGCCTGCTCAGGGGTTTCAACGCCTTCTGCAACAGTAAGCATATTCAGGCGCTTAGATAGCGTCAGGACGGCATCCAGCACCGGAGATGTGACGGTTTCCGTACCAATGGCATTGACGAAGCCCCGATCGATTTTCAGGTAGTCCAGCGTGAAACGTTCCAGATAAATAAGCGCGCTATGGCCTGTCCCGAAATCATCAATGGCAATTTCGAATCCTGCAGCATGCAGCCAATCAAACAGTTTCGTGGCTTCCTGGTGTTTGAGCATGTCGCGTTCGGTCATTTCCAGTACTACCTGAAAATGATGCCGAGGTAAGGACGCACCCAGGCGGCGAATATCTTCTTTAAAGCTCTCGCTGTGCAGATGGTCCGGGGCAATATTGATGCCAAACTTCGCGCCGACGGGGAGTACTTTTTGCAATGTAGGCGCGTCGCGGGCAATCAACTCGAACAGGTGTTGCGTCAGCGGCACAATCAATTGCTGCGCTTCTGCATAATGGATGAAGACATCAGGCGGAATTTCACCGACCGTCGGATGTCGCCAGCGTAAGAGCACTTCCAGACCGGTAACCTTCAGGGTTTTCGTCTCTACGACGGGTTGGTAAACCACATAAAACTGATTGCGCTTGATGGCCGTCAGAATCTCTTTTCCGGGGCGCATCCGGATAGAGTTGATGTAGTAGCAGAGCAAGCCTGCAACGATCCCCCCCATACACCCAAGCATCAGGGCATACCACAAGTCGGTATAGGTCCAGCTGTTGCCGTACAGGCGAATCTTCAGGGGGACGCCTTTCACCGCGGCCTCACGTGTTGGCGTGTCTGTCAGCTCGTTTAATGTCATTAAATGACTAGAAAACGTTGAGAGGGCGGTATTGCCCACAATCAGTGCGATTCCGTCAAAATCTTCCTGTCGGGAGGTGTACAGCAGGTACGGCGTCAGATTGATATTGAGTGAGGTGAATACCCCGCTTTCCGGTAACAACGGATTCTGGTACCAAATCGCCATTGCGGGTTTGTCCGGCATCATTGGGGTGCCAGGCAATAGGGCCATATCGATTTTTTTACGTGTGTCGAGGGCTGGCACCAGTGCTTTAAGCGCTGTGTTCATCGGCCCGGTGGCTGAGGAGCAGAATGCTTTATTCTCTTTGATGAGCAAAAAGGCGCGCACGTTAAGGCTAAATGCCGCGCGGGAGGTCAGATCAGCGGCGACGTGCTGACAGGAATTTAAGGTCAGCGGCTGGAGCTGGTCGGTGGTGGCTTTGAGGTCGGCAAAATAGCTCACCAGGTAGTGTTGTACATCTGAAATCAGCGTGTCGTATTTGACTTCGCGTTTGTGCCATGACATTAAAAACTGCAGGCTACTGATGAGCAAGGCGACCACAACCCCCGTCGCTACACAGGTGAACAGGATTTTTCTACCGGACGAGGAGGCGCTTGTGAACATAGTTCCTGGTTTACCTGATAGGGCCGCTTAATATTAAACTAATTGATTTACAAGACTATAGCCTGGAACACCGGTGATAGTCATACTTTTCTGCGGGGCATTACTACAGCGCAAAAAAAAAGCACTGCGTCTGCAGTGCTTTTTTTGTGTCTCGTCAGGATAGCCAAGGGATAGCTTTCAAACGAACGGTTAACTGCGGCTCAGAACCCGGCGCGCTTCGTTGTAACGTTTTTTCCAGTAAGGCTCGTTCATACTGGAGATAATCACGCCACTGCTGGTTGAAGCATGAACAAACTGGTTGTTGCCGATGTAAATACCGACATGACGACCTGTTGAACCTGCCCGGAACAGCACCAGATCGCCGGTGCGCAGATTACTGCGCGAAACGGATTTACCCGTCTCCTGTTGCTCGTAGGTTGAGCGTGGAAGCTCTAAACCAAATTGTTCGCGGAATGTACGCTGTACAAAGCTGGAACAATCAATACCTTTTTTGGTGCTGCCGCCAAGGCGGTAACGCACACCTTTCCAGTCAGCATACTGATCCATAATCCGCGATTTTACATCGAGGTTACGAACCATATTTTCAAATTCATCCTGAGAGGCTTGCAGTGAAGAGTTATCTCCATTACCCACAGCATGCGTCTCAGAATGCATATTTTTCGCGGTGTTCGTTGTCGTACATGCAGAGAGCAGAATCGCCACTGCTATCGCGGGAATTCCCCGCAAGATATATCTCAAAATCGGTTGAGATCTGACCATTTTGTTTGTTTTCCCTTGAAGTCCTTAACGATAAATATCGTTATAAAAAATGCCAAACGTGACGAGACTAATTACCTACGCATGATGAAACAATTCCTTAAGGTCAAAACTGTGGCAGAACGCACAATTTTATTCATAACGAGAATAATGACCAGGCGAGGCAAAACGAGTTCGAGATTACCCGATCACTCCTGCTATTGCGAGCGAATTTACGTGATTTTTTATAAGAAAAAGTGATACGGAAAGTGAAAAAACGGGATTGAACAAATTAAGTACAGTTGGGGTAAAAAATAGGCAATTAACTAATTTATAACGGGAATGTGATGACCCTTTGGATGATAGTTTCAGTGATGAATTATCCAGATTCACTCTCAGGAGATAAGAATATTCCCTGATGATAATGTTAATTACTGTGAGTTATTTGTTTAAAATTTGTTTGTTTTCGCCGGGGAGGTAGTGATCAAATAAGAAAATAACGCGATCGCTTAATGGCGTCATTAACCACCACGGTAATCCAATCAGTACCACCGTCAGCGAACCCACGACGATATCTGTCAGCCAGTGGGCGCCAATCATCACACGAGGAAATGCAAAAACCACAAATATAATAAGGGCGGTAATGTCTGCGGTTTTTCCGAAATATCGCAGCATGAATGCAGAAAAAATAAGCAGCATCATTCCATGATCGCCGGGAAAACTGTCTCTGGAGGCATCCTTGGTGGGAATATGCAACAGTTCACTCACGCGATAGATATTATCAAATGTGAGCGTCGGACTGGCGCGTTTAACCGGAATAAGCGTCTGACCAAGCTGATTTAGCACGACGGCAGTTAACAGCATCACCAGGCCCATAATGACGATCTGCCGACGGCCCGCTGGCGTCTCTTTCAGCCAAAAGCGCAACATCAGACACCCCATCGCCAGCAGTGAACAGCCGTCGAACGCCCGATTGTTGGTAATGGCGACCCCCCACAGGAATAGGCGATTTTCACCCAGCTTGTGGTTGAAAAAACGAAAGACCTCGACGTCGAGGGAGGCCCAGACCCAGTGATTTTCAGGCAGATACCATGATAAAAACAACGCCAGTCCAGCGAGATTCAGCAGGAATATGAGGGGATACCGGGTTTTCATCATCGTTTCGCCGTTCAAAAAATCGGGAGCAACCTTACGTGTTTTCGGCTAAACGAAGCTTCAACAATGCCGTCTGTAGCGCATTCCAGTCGGTATCCACGCTGGTAATAAGCTCAATTCGACTGTCTGGCGGCGCGACATTTTGCGTCTCAATATGCAGGTCATCCCCCTGGCGGTTAATGCGTACCAATCCTTCTTTTATACGCATCACGCCTTTGACGCGTGCAACAGGCGCAAGGCGAGCCCATTCCAGCAGACCGATGGTGTCAAATACGGTATCCGCATCGAAAATCCATCCGCAGGCCTGGTGGCCCTGACCACTGTTCAGGCTACGACGCCAGCGTTGTTGCGCCGGTAAACTCAGCGCCGCAAGCCCCTTTTTGTCAGCATGCTGGTGGGCGTGCGCGGCACTGGAGGGGAGTTCTGCCAGGTTTAGCCGGGGTAAGTCCAGCCAATGGCCCTCTATTTTCCCCTGTTCGGTATGAATCAACTGACGATGGCCGCCGTTCTGTTGCCACCAGGTGTGCAGCGCCGCCTGGCTTTCGGGCGTGGTGCGATCGGACTTGTTCGCCACAATGATATCCGCTGCCGCCAACTGATCGCGAAAGTTCTCGTTGGTCACGCTTTTTTCATCCAGTAAAAGGCGTGGATCAAGCACGCAAAGCGTGGCGCGAAGATCAATCCACGGTTCATAGACGGGGGCGGTGAGCAAATCCAGAATCTGTTTGGGATGTCCAAGCCCTGTGGGTTCAATCAGCAATCGATCGGGTTTGCCCTGACGCAGAAGGGTATTCAGCCCGACCTGCATTGGCAGACCGTTAACGCAACACATACAACCCCCCGGGATCTCTTTCAACAGCGCTCCGCTGTCGGCGAGCAGGGCGCCATCAATGCCGACTTCGCCAAACTCATTGACTAGCACTGCCCATTTTTCCGCCGGGCCTTTATTCGCTAATAGATGAAGAATGGAAGTGGTTTTTCCGCTACCGAGAAAACCGGTAATGAGGTTGGTTTTGGTCACATCTGCTCCAGAATGATTCGATACCTTAACGGTTTCCCGTCATCCTGGCGAAAAAAAGAGAAAAAGAGAAGAGGAGAGCGGGTGAAGAAACTCATCACCCGCGTTAATGGCAGAAATTGTTAATTTTTTAACGTATCGATGATGGCCTGATGTGCCCCTTGTTGCGCGATACGTTGCCAGGCGTGTTCAATCGCCTGCACAAATTGCGGATTCTGCACGAGGTCGGCCGCAAAAATTTCCTGTAATGAAAGTAACGCGGCCACTCTTTGCGTCTCGTCACTGTTTTCAACGATGGCGCGGATCTTTTCGCTCATCGGGTCGCGAACATCAATTGGCGCGCCTGCATCGTCCACCCCGCTGACATAACGCATCCAGCCAGCGATGCCCAGCGCCAGTAACGGCCAGTCAGTTTGACGTGCCAAATGCACGCGAATACCTTCCAGCATGCGTTGAGGTAGCTTTTGGCTGCCGTCCATCGCGATCTGCCAGGTTTTGTGTTTCAGCGCCGGGTTAGCAAAGCGTTCGAGCAGGCTGTCGGCATACTGCGCAAGAGAAACATTCGTGATGCGCAATGTCGGCGCCTGCTCCTGCATCATCAAACGGTATGCCGCCTCGCGAAATGCGCTGTCCTGCATGCAGTCGCTGATGTGCCGGAACCCCGCCAGATAACCGAGATAGGCCAGAAACGAGTGGCTGCCATTCAGCATGCGTAATTTCATCTGTTCCCACGGCAGAACATCCGCCACCATCTGCACGCCAGCGGCTTCCCACTGCGGGCGACCGGCGACAAAGTTGTCTTCGATTACCCACTGAATGAAAGGCTCACAGCTGATTGCGCAGGGATCCGGTACGCCCAGTTCGCGGGTAATTTCTTCCAGAGATTCGGGGGTGGCGGCAGGCACAATTCTGTCCACCATCGTGCCAGGAAAACTGACCTGTTCCGCAATCCATTTTGCCAGTTCTGTAGAACGTTTTGCCGCCATGCCCAGCACGGCGTTTTTCACTACATGGCCGTTGTCCGGGATGTTATCGCACGAAAGCACGGTAAAGGGCTTCAGCCCGCGCTCACGTCTGCGATGCAGGGCTTCAACGAGAATACCCGGTGCCGAGTGGGGTTCCGACGGGTTCTGCATATCGTGGAGAATGCGGGCGTTTGTCTCGTCCAGTGAACCGGTCGCCGGATCGATGCAGTAGCCTTTTTCGGTGATTGTCAGTGAAACGATCGCCACCTGCGGTTCACAAAATTTTTCGATAATCGCGGCGAGTGAATCCAGTTTTGCGTTCAGACACTCATTAACGGCGCCAATAATAATCGCCTGGTTGCCGTGTGCGCCTTTCTCCAGCACGGTATAGAGGTGATCTTGCGCGCGCAGATCGCTCATCAATTGATCACCGCTAAACAGGCTTACCTCACAGATTCCCCAGTCTCCGCCGTGTGAATTAAGGACCCTGTCCGTCAATAACGCCTGATGGGCACGGTGAAAAGCACCAAAACCAAAATGGACGATCCGCGTTTGCAACTGCTGGCGATCGTATTGTGGCAATAGCACATTTTCCGGAAGTCGAACGGAAGCAATAGTAGTCATTAAGCGCACACCTGATTAACCATAAATTAACAATGTCAGTGTAAAGTTATATGACAACAAATTAAATTGGTATGCCGTATTTATCCGGGTAGTGTGAGCTGGATCAATCAATCATGGGTGCTGTATTGATCATTAGCGAGATGCATGTATGGTAGTCGTCATGCAGATAAATTAATTTGGTATAACAACTTGTGAGGTGAAGCAATGGAACAAACCTGGCGTTGGTACGGACCTAACGATCCGGTATCACTTGATGATGTGCGTCAGGCTGGCGCAACGGGCGTTGTGACCGCATTGCACCACATTCCGAATGGTGAAGTGTGGCCAGTCGAAGAAATTCAAAAGCGTCAGGCGATTCTGGCGGAGAAAGGGTTGACCTGGTCGGTGGTGGAAAGTATTCCGGTACACGAAGACATCAAAACCCGCTCCGGGCAGTACCAGACGTGGATTGCAAACTATCAGCAGAGTATCCGTAACCTGGCGACGTGCGGGATTGATACTGTGTGTTACAACTTCATGCCGATCCTCGACTGGACGCGTACCGACCTTGAGTATCAGTTGCCGGACGGGTCTAAAGCGTTGCGCTTCGACCAGATTGCCTTTGCCGCGTTTGAACTGCACATTCTGAAACGTGAAGGCGCGCAGGCCGACTACACAGAAGAAGAGCAGTGCCAGGCGCTGGCGTACTTCAATGCCATGACCGCAGCGGATATTGAGAAGCTGACGCGCAATATTATCGCCGGTTTACCGGGTGCTGAGGAAGGCTACACGCTGGACCAGTTCCGCGCGCGTTTGGCGGAATATGATGGCATCAGCAAAGACGATCTGCGTGACAATATGGCGGTATTCCTGCGCGCAATCGTACCGGTTGCGGAAGAGGCGGGTGTGCGCCTGGCGGTGCATCCGGACGATCCGCCGCGCCCGATCCTGGGTCTGCCGCGTATCGTCTCTACCATTGAGGACATGCAGTGGTTGAAAGAGACGGTCGACAGCATTCACAACGGCTTTACGATGTGTACCGGTTCTTACGGTGTGCGTGCTGACAACGATCTGGTGAAAATGATTGAAACCTTCGGCGATCGTATTCATTTTACCCACCTGCGTTCCACGTGCCGCGAAGATAATCCGAAAACCTTCCATGAAGGCGCGCATCTGCAGGGCGACGTCGATATGGTTGCCGTGGTTACGGCGATTCTGACGGAAGAACAGCGTCGTAAGAAGGCGGGCGATCTGCGTCCCATTCCGATGCGCCCGGATCATGGCCATCAGATGCTTGACGATCTGCACAAGAAAACCAACCCGGGTTACTCCGCGATTGGCCGTCTGAAAGGGCTGGCTGAGGTTCGTGGGGTTGAGCTGGCGTTGAAACAAACGCAGTTCCGCGATCTGCTGTAAATCAACAATAAAAAAGGGACGGTGCTGAATGCGCCGTCCCTTTTTTGCATTTATGGTGCTGCTGACTCAGTCAGCACGGCCCATATAGCGACGTTCTTCAATATGGATGCGGATTTTTTCTCCGGCGCTCAGGTATTCAGGAACCTGAATCACCAGACCCGTGCTCAGCGTCGCGGGCTTGTTGCGGGCACTTGCTGAAGCGCCTTTAATGCCAGGTGCTGTTTCAACAATTTCCAGATCAACCGTCTGCGGCAGTTCAAGCGCCAGCAGTTGTCCATCCCAGGTCAGAACCTGCATATCAGGCATGCCGCCTTCCGGGACGAACAGCAGCTCTTCTTCAATCTGATCTTTGGTGAAGGTATACGGGGTATAGTCTTCTTTATCCATGAACACGTATTCGTTGCCATCGACGTAAGAGAAATCAACGCCGCGACGGCTCAGGGTCACGGTATCCACGATGTCGTCGCCCTTGAAACGTTCTTCGACTTTCAAGCCAGTACGCACATCGGAAAAACGCATCTTGTACAGTGTTGCAGCACCGCGGGCGGAAGGGGACTGAATATCAATATCTTTTACAATCAGCAGCTTGCCATTGTAATTCAGTACCATACCTTTTTTAATTTCGTTCGCTCTTGGCATTGAAAAAATCCTGTTGTAAAGAATGTCAAAAATATCGCGTCAAACTACTCGCGCCCGGTCATTCAGGCAAGCGGAATTCACACTTTTGCTGGTGCAAAAAAGGTGATACTGTTCGCTGCCTTCGATCCGGTGGTTAATAAAAGAGAAAACAGTATGGAATGCCGTCCGGATTGTGGAGCGTGTTGCACGGCCCCTTCGATTTCCAGCCCCATCCCAGGCATGCCTGACGGCAAGCCAGCGAATACGCCCTGTATTCAGCTTGACGACCGTCTGCGCTGTAAGATTTTTGCTTCTCCGCTGCGCCCCAAAGTCTGCGCGGGATTACAACCCAGTGCAGAAATGTGCGGGCAGTCAGCGCAGCAGGCGATGACGTTTCTGATCACGCTGGAAGCGCTTACGGCGCCTTAAACATCTTTAATACGCAGCAGACAGCCCATTGTGACGACGATCATTACCAGGGCGAACCAAAATACGGAATGAAAACTCCAGAGTTCTGCCGCAATGCCCGCCAGAGAACCGGCAATAATCCAGCCGACACGAATCGTATTGGTGTAGAGCGTGGTGGCTGATCCTGCCTGTCCCGGCATTAAATCCTGAAAATAGAGCATGCCGATCCCACCTAGTATCCCGATGTAAATGGCGTTCAGCAATTGCAAGCCGAGCAACACCGCAGGGGAGTGCGCCAGCAACATCCCCGCGTAAAAGCAGAATCCGGCAACGATAGCAATACGCATCAGCAGACGTTTGCCCAGTCGTTTAGCGAAATATCCTGCAATCAGCATTGTCGGGATCTCTAACCCCGCCGCTGTGCCCATCATGATGCCTGCCAGCTTCTCAGGCAGATGCAATTCGTTGATGATAAACAGCGGCATATTAATGATATAGAGACTGTTGGTGCCCCACATTAATGTACAAATAATAAAGAGCAGCAATGTATCGCGACGATTACGGCGGGGGGCTTCCAGGGCACCGGTCCCAAGGGGCGCTTCTTTGCGCATGGAAGGTAAAAACAGCCATACCATCACGCCACAGACAATAAACGCCACCGCCGCGCTCAGGTACATGACTGTGAAGCTGAATCCCATCGCCAGCGCATAGGCCAGCGGCGGACCTATCACCCATGCCAGCGAAACCTGCGCACGGAGTATGGAGCTGAACATCACGGCTTCACGGCCGGTCCTGTCGGCATGTTCGCGGGCAAGAGCGAACATTTGCGGGTTGGCGGTCGAGCCAAAACTACTGAGGAAAACGCCGACAAACAGCAGAATAAAGTAGTTGCGGTTCCAGGCGAACAACACACAGGCCAGCATCCCCAGCGCGCAGCAAAACACGATCAGACTTTTACGATCGCCTTTCTTATCCGAACGCCCCGCCAGAAACTGACTGACCAGAATGCCGATCACCGCGCTCCCGGTAAAAAAGAAACCAACCATTGCCGGACGGGCATGAACTTCTTCAGTCAGAAAGAGGCTGAGCGTCGGCGTCTGTAACGCACCGGCAATGCCGGTGAGAAAAGCGACGAGCAGAAACGCCCACGACGTCAGATCAAACGTTTTCGGGGTGGCGGCAACGGGGGTGTTATGCATGTTTTTATATCAATAATGTGAAGAGACGCGGAGTTTACGCTGCTCGTTAAAAAATAAACAGATACCTAAATCAAAATCGCCACGAAAAATCAAAATGGCATTTCACTCTTTTTATGCCTGGTGCTGACGTTGCTGAAATGGGGGGGTCGCTGTGGGGTTTTGCGTCAGCAATGCGTGCAACAAGGATATGGAAATGTGGTTTATATCTAACTTTTATCATCAAATGTGTAACTTTACTTGCGTGCTGACGCAGAAAGAGCAAGACTAATTGAAACGTTTCAGCGCTGTCTTGTTGTTCATGATAAACCAGATCAGCGTCTTTTTTCTCATAATGGCTGAATCGTTTCAATTCAGCAGGAGAGGAGAATCATGTTCCAGTTATCTGTTCAGGATATTCATCCGGGCAAGCAGGCCGGAAACAAAGAAGAGGCCATTCGCCAGGTTGCCGCCGCATTAGTGCAGGCGGGCAATGTGGCGGAGGGTTACGTTGCCGGCATGCTGGCGCGTGAGCAACAGACATCCACCTTCCTCGGTAATGGTATCGCCATTCCGCACGGCACCACGGATACACGCGATCAGGTGTTGAAAACCGGTGTTCAGGTGTTTCAGTTTCCGCAGGGCGTGACCTGGGGAGAAGGGCAGGTCGCTTATGTGGCGATTGGTATTGCCGCCAGCTCCGATGAACATCTCGGGTTACTGCGGCAACTGACGCACGTGCTAAGTGATGATTCCGTGGCTGAACAGCTGAAATCAGCCACGACGGCTGACGAGCTGCGCGCATTGCTGATGGGAGAAAAGCAGAGTGAACAGCTGAAGCTTGATAACGAAACCCTGATGCTGGACGTCGAGGCTCGTGATCTGCTGACGCTGCAGGCGCTCAATGCGGCGCGTCTGAAAGAAGCAGGGGCAGTGGACGCGGCATTTGTCGCGAACACGATCAACGAGCACCCCATGAACCTGGGACAGGGGATCTGGCTGAATGACAGCGCGACAGGCAATGTGCGTAGCGCTATCGCCGTCAGCCGTGCAGCCCGTGAATTTGACGTGCAGGGCGAGTCGGCGGCCATGCTGGTGACTGTCGCGATGAACGACGATCAGCCTGTCGCGGTCCTTAAGCGTCTTGGCGATCTGCTGTTGGACAACAAAGCTGACCGATTGCTGAAAGCGGACGCCGCAACAATGCTGGCGCTGCTGACCAGCGATGAAGCATTGACTGATGATGTGCTGAACGCGGAGTTTGTCGTGCGCAATGAGCACGGCTTACATGCCCGCCCTGGCACCCTGTTAGTCAATACCATTAAACAATTTAATAGTGAAATTACCGTGACAAATCTTGATGGAACCGGAAAACCGGCGAATGGACGCAGTTTGATGAAAGTGGTTGCGTTAGGTGTGAAAAAAGGCCACCGCCTGCGTTTTACCGCCCAGGGTGCCGATGCTGAACAGGCGCTGAAAGCGATTGGCGATGCCATCGCGGCAGGTCTTGGGGAGGGCGCATAATGAGCAGACGTGTTGCTACCATCACCCTGAATCCGGCATATGACCTGGTGGGTTTTTGCCCGGAAATTGAACGAGGCGAAGTGAACCTTGTCAAGACCACGGGCCTGCATGCGGCGGGTAAAGGCATCAATGTCGCCAAGGTATTGAAGGATTTAGGTATCGATGTCACGGTCGGCGGTTTCCTGGGCAAAGATAACCAGGACGGCTTTCAGCAATTGTTCAGCGAACTGGGCATTGCCAACCGTTTTCAGGTAGTACAGGGCCGTACCCGCATTAACGTCAAATTGACCGAAAAAGACGGTGAAGTGACCGATTTCAACTTCTCCGGTTTTGAAGTGACGCCAACGGATTGGGAACGTTTCGTTAATGATTCGCTAAGCTGGTTGGGTCAGTTTGACATGGTTTGCGTCAGCGGCAGCCTGCCATCCGGCGTCAGCCCTGAGGCATTCACTGACTGGATGACTCGTCTGCGTAGTCAGTGTCCATGCATTATCTTTGATAGTAGTCGTGAAGCATTAGTCGCCGGGCTGAAAGCGGCACCCTGGTTGGTAAAACCCAACCGCCGTGAACTGGAAATTTGGGCTGGCCGTAAGCTGCCAGAAATGAAAGATGTCATCGACGCCGCACATGCCCTGCGCGAACAAGGGATCGCTCACGTGGTGATTTCGCTGGGGGCGGAAGGGGCGTTGTGGGTAAATGCGTCAGGTGAGTGGATCGCTAAACCACCGTCTGTCGAAGTGGTGAGTACCGTTGGCGCGGGGGATTCGATGGTTGGCGGTCTGATTTATGGCCTGCTGATGCGCGAGTCCAGTGAACATACGTTACGTCTGGCGACAGCTGTTGCTGCCCTGGCCGTAAGCCAAAGCAATGTGGGCATCACCGATCGTCCTCAGTTGGCCGCAATGATGGCGAGGGTCGACTTACAACCGTTTAATTGACAGCAGGAGAAGCAGAATGAAAACGCTGCTGATTATTGACGCTAATCTTGGCCAGGCTCGCGCTTATATGGCGAAAACCCTGCTCGGAGCGGCGGCACGTAAAGCAAAACTGGAAATTATCGACAATCCGAATGATGCCGAACTGGCCATCGTCTTAGGCGAAACCGTGCCAAATGACAGTGCGCTGAACGGTAAAAAAGTCTGGCTGGGTGATATCGCACGCGCTGTCGCCCATCCGGAACTGTTTTTGAGCGAAGCGAAAGGTCATGCTAAACCGTACAGCGCGCCGGTAGCGGCGGCTCCTGCGGTTGCCGCCTGCGGTCCGAAACGGGTTGTGGCGGTGACCGCGTGTCCGACAGGCGTCGCCCATACGTTTATGGCGGCAGAAGCCATTGAAACCGAAGCGAAAAAACGTGGATGGTGGGTGAAAGTTGAAACCCGTGGTTCTGTTGGTGCGGGCAATGCGATCACCCCGGAAGAGGTGGCGCAGGCGGATCTGGTGATCGTGGCGGCGGATATTGAAGTTGATCTTGCCAAGTTTGCCGGAAAACCGATGTACCGTACGTCGACCGGTCTGGCGCTGAAAAAAACAGCGCAGGAACTGGATAAAGCGGTTGCTGAGGCCGTGCCGTATCAGCCCGCAGGCAATACTCAGGGGGCAGGAACGGAAGGCAAGAAAGAAGGGGCGGGGGCGTATCGTCACCTGCTGACTGGCGTGTCTTATATGTTGCCGATGGTTGTTGCGGGGGGATTGTGTATTGCGTTGTCCTTCGCATTTGGTATCGAGGCATTTAAAGAACAAGGGACGCTGGCGGCGGCGCTGATGCAGATTGGCGGCGGTTCGGCTTTCGCACTGATGGTGCCGGTTCTCGCTGGGTACATCGCCTTCTCAATTGCGGATCGCCCGGGTCTGACGCCAGGCCTTATCGGCGGTATGCTGGCCGTGAGCACCGGTTCCGGCTTTATTGGCGGGATCATTGCTGGTTTCCTGGCAGGTTACATTGCGAAGTTGATTAGCACCCGGCTGAAGCTTCCGCAGAGCATGGAAGCGCTGAAACCTATCCTGATCATTCCGTTAATTTCCAGTCTGGTGGTTGGTCTGGCGATGATCTACCTCATCGGTAAACCCGTTGCCGGTATTCTGGAAGGGCTGACGCACTGGTTACAAACGATGGGGACGGCGAACGCGGTGCTGCTGGGCGCTATCCTGGGTGGCATGATGTGTACTGATATGGGCGGTCCGGTTAACAAGGCGGCCTATGCGTTTGGCGTTGGCCTGCTCAGTACGCAAACCTATGCGCCGATGGCGGCGATTATGGCGGCAGGGATGGTTCCACCGCTGGCGCTGGGACTGGCGACGCTGGTTGCGCGGAGTAAGTTCGATATGGCCCAGCGTGAAGGGGGAAAAGCCGCGTTAGTGTTGGGGCTGTGCTTCATCACTGAAGGTGCGATTCCCTTCGCCGCCCGCGATCCGATGCGTGTTCTGCCATGCTGTATCGTCGGCGGTGCATTGACTGGTGCTATCTCTATGGCGGTAGGCGCGAAACTGATGGCGCCGCACGGCGGCCTGTTTGTTCTGCTGATTCCTGGGGCGATTACGCCGGTACTGGGATATCTGATGGCTATCGTTGCAGGTACGCTGGTGGCGGGTCTGGGATATGCTTTCCTGAAGCGCCCGGAAACAGAGGCTGTCGCAAAAGCCGCCTGATTTCCTTCGCGTAACACTCGCATAAAAAGGGCAGAGATTTCTCTGCCCTTTTTGTTATGTATTGCGTGATGGTAACTAGGCTACCGCCTTTTCAGTCTGTTGTGCTTTCAGCCAGGCAATCTCTTGTACCCAAATGTCGGGATTGATGGTTTCGAGAACCAGTGGAATACCATCAAAACGGTTGTCCTGCATGATCCAACGGAACGCATCGTGCCCAATGTTGCCTTCGCCTAAACTGTGGTGGCGGTCGACGCGGCTGCCGAAGGTGCTTTTGGCGTCATTCAGATGCATGCCGCGCAGGTATTTAAACCCGACAATGCGTTCAAACTCGGCAAACGTCTTTTCGCACTCGGCGGCGCTGCGCAGATCGTAGCCTGCGGCGAAAGCGTGGCAGGTATCAATACAAACGCCAACGCGCGACTTGTCTTCCACGCCATCGATGATGGCGGCAAGATGTTCAAACTTAAAGCCAAGATTACTGCCCTGGCCTGCCGTATTCTCAATCACCGCGGTGACGCCCTCGGTTTGCGAAAGGGCGATATTGATAGATTCCGCAATGCGCGCCAGACACTCGTCTTCCGGGATCTGCATCAGGTGGCTGCCCGGGTGGAAGTTCAGCAGCGAGAGTCCGAGCAGTTCGCAACGTTGCATTTCATCAAGAAAAGCATCGCGTGATTTTTCCAGCGCTTCGCTGACCGGGTGGCCGAGGTTGATCAGATAACTGTCGTGCGGGAGGATTTGCGCCGAGGAAAAGTGGTATTTCTCGCAGGCAGCTTTAAAGTCATCAATGGTTTCAGTCGTGAGCGGTGCTGCGCGCCATTGACGCTGATTTTTTGTGAAAAGCGC
Organism: Citrobacter sp. GW821-FHT02E08; assembly: GCF_059421685.1. Classification (NCBI taxonomy): domain Bacteria; kingdom Pseudomonadati; phylum Pseudomonadota; class Gammaproteobacteria; order Enterobacterales; family Enterobacteriaceae; genus Citrobacter; species Citrobacter sp. GW821-FHT02E08. The sequence goes on from NZ_JBWKVL010000018.1 coordinate 43,498, forward strand.
AAATGCCGTCGCCTCGATTTCAGCGGCGCGAATCGCGGCATTTGCCAGACCGCCAGCAGCGCTGACGTGCGCTCCAATATATTTCATGAAAGACTCCTGTTAACCCCACAGGGGAGAAAAAGCATTTCCCAATGATAGCGGGTTAACAGGAGGAGGATGTAGTGGTTTATGCCATCAGGCTATGGATCGCAACGTTAATCATGCCACCGCCGACGATTAACCAGATGAAAAGCACCAGCGCCATCAGTAACGGTTTGGCACCCGCTTTCTTCAACGCGCTGACGTGGGTGGTCAGACCCAGAGCCGCCATCGCCATCGCCAGCAGTATGGTATCCAGCGTCACCAGCATGCTCACAACCGCCTGCGGTAACAGGTGGAATGAGTTAAAGATGGCAACCACAATGAACAACACGGCAAACCACGGAATAGTGATTTTGCTTTTTTCCGAACCGCTGGCCGGTGACAACTGCTTCACACGGGCAGCCAGCAGAATAAGGAACGGCGCCAGCATCATCACTCGGAGCATTTTCGCAATGACCGCTGCGTTTTCCGCATCCGGGTTAATTGCGTGTCCTGCCGCGACCACCTGTGCAACTTCATGCATGGTCGACCCAATATAGATACCGTACGTCTCCGGGCTGAACCAGTGCGCCAGCAGCGGATACATTGCCGGATAGAGAAAAATAGCCAACGTGCCGAAGATAACGACGGTTGCAACAGCGACGGTCACTTTACTGGCTTCGGCTTTCACGACCGGTTCGGTCGCCAGTACGGCGGCAGCGCCGCAAATGCTGCTCCCGGCGCCAATCAGCCAACTGGTGTGGCGATCCAGTCCAAAGACTTTCTGCCCCAGAAAACATGCCAGCATAAAGGTGCTGGAGAGCGTTAATACGTCAATCACAATGCCGCTGATGCCGACATCCGCAATCTGCGAAAAGGTCAGGCGAAAGCCGTAGAGAATGATCCCCAGACGCAATAAATGTTGTTTGGCAAACAGTACGCCGCCGTCGCATTGTTTCCAGATCTGCGGGTAGACCGTATTACCGATCACCATTCCCAGCAAAATGGCCAGCGTAAGGGCGCTGAATCCGGCCCCCCCGATGGCGGGAATGGAACCACCCCACAGGGCAGCCCCAGTGATTACTGCGCTCAGGGCAAGCCCTGGAAGAAAATGCCACACTGTACGACGATGATTCTGTAAGGTGAGTTCTGTCATAACCTTCTCCTTTAGTTGGAGAAAAGAGTACGGCGAACTGGTTTAAAAATAAAATTGATTATATATTTATAATTAATCTTTATAAGTGGTAAGCAGGCGCTGCCCGGGTGGAAAACGACGATGCACATCACGCTGCGACAACTCGAAGTCTTTACCGAAGTACTGAAAAGCGGCTCGACAACCCAGGCATCCGTGATGTTGTCGTTGTCGCAGTCTGCCGTGAGCGCAGCGCTGACCGATCTGGAAGGCCAGCTTGGCGTTCAGCTCTTTGACCGGGTAGGAAAGCGGCTGGTGGTTAACGAGCACGGGCGTCTGTTATATCCCCGTGCGTTGGCGTTGCTTGAGCAGACCGTCGAAATTGAGCAGCTGTTTCGCGAAGATAATGGCGCCATTCGCGTGTATGCCAGCAGCACCATTGGTAACTACATTTTACCGGCAGTCATTGCCCGCTATCGGCAGGATTTTCCCGACTTGCCGCTGGAGCTGAGTGTTGGCAACAGTCAGGACGTTATCAATGCGGTACTGGATTTTCGTGTGGACATTGGCCTTATTGAGGGCCCCTGCCACAGTACGGAAATTATCTCTGAGCCGTGGCTGGAAGATGAACTGGTGGTATTTGCCGCGCCAACGTCTCCGTTGGTTCAGGGACCGGTGACGCTGGCTCAACTGGCGGCAGCGCCCTGGATCCTGCGTGAGCGCGGCTCGGGTACGCGGGAAATTGTTGATTACCTGCTGTTATCGCATTTGCCGAGATTCCAGATGGCGATGGAATTGGGCAATTCCGAGGCGATCAAACATGCCGTACGCCACGGTCTGGGAATAAGTTGCCTGTCACGTCGGGTGATTGAAGAGCAACTGGAAAGCGGAAAACTGGTCGAAGTGCCGGTGCCATTACCGGGTTTGAACCGCATCTTGTGGCGGATTCATCATCGACAGAAACATTTGTCCAATGCGCTGCAGCGTTTTTTACGGTATTGCGTCATTCAACCGGAAAGCTAAGAAACCGGATGGGGGCGAGCCCATGCTGCATGCAGATATCGGCAGTTTTCGCGTAGTACCAGGTGGCGAACGGCATGGGTTCCCAGCAGCGCACGTAATTTTGCGGGCTGAAGAGGGTAAAGTGCAGGGTGAAAATCAGCGTGTTGGCGACGAGCAGCAGCGCCAGCGTAAGACCAAGAATAATGCGTAATACCGTTTTTTCAGCCAGTGTTGCAGTGTGCGTGAAAAAGAGTTGTTGATTAAATAACCAGCATGTAGCCATCAGTACGGGAATTGAGCAGACGAAGTTAGCCTTCAACAGCGAAACTGAAATGAAGTCTGGCGCCTGTGTTAAGAACAGTAGCGGGAAATAATCCGGCAACAGATACAACGCAAATAGCGTCAGACAGGGCATCACAACAATGGCTGTCACGTACTCCATAACGTTATGTTCCTTGTCGGGAGCGATGCGTTTTTCTCTGGGTTTCATGGCGCTTTCTCCGGCGCAGGGCGTTTGACTTCATAGCCATTTACGCGACACCAGTTTGTATCCGGTACATAGATATCAATCTTATGGCCGCGAGCGCTTTTCATCTCGCAAACACCCAGTTGTGGGTTATCGTCGTAACGGGAAATCGTGCTGAAGCGCAAACCGGTGATGACTACACTCCATATTGGGAAAAGCAGTACACACACAATGGAAAGATAAAAAATGCAGTTATGGATCCGATTGTTTTTTTTCGTACGCCAGTCGGTGAAGGTTCCCAGCAGTATGCAAGCCGCGAAAAACATGACACCGCTGAAAGCAGAACAGGAGGTATCGGTTAGGTGATCGGGTGTCAACCGCCAGTCTTCAACAATCTGGACACTGATATAGAGGCCAGACACAAAGAGATAGAGACAGAAAATCGACATCCCGGTAGACAGCAAGAACAACTCTTTTCGCTTTTTAGCCATTTCCTTTAGCCCACTTTCCCTGTGTTACCGCCTATTTTGCGTCCAGTTACAGCCTCTCAGCGTGTGCTTTTGTGCTACTGCGACATTACTGCTTTACTTATAACTGACCGCTCATCATGAAGGTCTCTTATAACAGCGCATTTGTGCCGGAAGGAATGTCATTCGTCTGCTACAATCGCGCCTCATTTTTTGGATGGATAGCATTTTCACATGGTTTCCGAAATTAAAACCACAGAAGCGCCCGCGTTACGTCGCGAACTTAAGGCGCGCCACCTGACGATGATCGCCATTGGTGGTTCCATCGGTACAGGTTTGTTCGTTGCATCCGGTGCAACGATTTCTCAGGCGGGCCCAGGCGGCGCGCTGTTTTCCTACATTTTGATTGGCCTGATGGTGTATTTCCTGATGACCAGTCTTGGTGAACTGGCCGCATATATGCCGGTTTCCGGTTCGTTTTCGACTTACGGTCAGAACTACGTAGAAGAAGGCTTTGGCTTCGCGCTGGGCTGGAACTATTGGTACAACTGGGCCGTAACCATTGCGGTTGACCTTGTGGCGGCGCAACTGGTGATGAGCTGGTGGTTCCCGGACACGCCAGGCTGGATCTGGAGTGCGCTGTTCCTGTGCGTCATTTTCTTGCTGAACTACATTTCCGTGCGCGGATTTGGTGAGGCGGAATATTGGTTCTCGCTGATCAAAGTCACCACCGTGATTATCTTTATCGTGGTTGGCGTAATGATGATCATCGGTATCTTCAAAGGCGTAGAGCCGGTAGGCTGGAGTAACTGGACGACGGGCGATGCGCCGTTTGCCGGGGGCTTTGCGGCGATGATAGGCGTGGCGATGATCGTCGGCTTCTCTTTCCAGGGCACCGAGCTGATTGGTATTGCTGCGGGTGAGTCAGAAGATCCGGAGAAGAACATTCCGCGCGCAGTGCGTCAGGTGTTCTGGCGTATCCTGCTGTTCTATGTGTTCGCCATCCTGATCATCAGCCTGATCATTCCGTACACTGATCCGAGTCTGCTGCGTAACGACGTGAAAGACATCAGCGTCAGCCCGTTCACACTGGTCTTCCAGCACGCGGGTCTGCTCTCTGCGGCAGCGGTAATGAACGCAGTGATCCTGACGGCGGTACTGTCGGCGGGTAACTCGGGCATGTATGCGTCTACCCGTATGCTCTACACCCTGGCGTGCGACGGCAAAGCGCCGCGTATTTTCGCGAAGCTTTCTCGTGGTGGGGTACCGCGTAACGCACTGTATGCGACAACGGTGGTTGCGGGTCTGTGCTTCCTGACCTCTATGTTTGGCAACCAGACTGTTTACCTGTGGCTGCTGAACACGTCCGGGATGACGGGCTTTATCGCCTGGCTGGGGATCGCCATTAGTCACTATCGTTTCCGTCGTGGCTATGTGATGCAGGGGCATGATATTAAGGATTTACCGTATCGTTCAGGATTCTTCCCGCTGGGGCCGATCTTTGCGTTCGTGCTGTGTCTGACGATTACGCTGGGCCAGAACTACGAAGCCTTCCTGAAAGACACCATTGACTGGGGCGGCGTGGCGGCGACCTACATAGGTATTCCGCTGTTCCTGATTATCTGGTTCGGCTACAAACTGACCAGAGGTACGCGCTTCGTTCGTTACAGCGAAATGCAATTCCCGGAACGCTTCAAGAAATAGTGTGAGTCAGTTGTCGGCGGGATTTGGTGTTTGCGCAGCCCTTCGGCAACGATGAATAAGAAAAAACCCCGGCAGAGATGCCGGGGTTTTTTGTTGTACTGAACTCAGAAGTTGTACGTTAAACCGACTGTATAACGACGACCATCAAGAATCGTGTCATAGGTATCGTAATCGATCTGCTTATCCAGCGCGTTGTATACCCCAGCGGTCACCAGCAGATTTTTGTTGGCGTTGTAGCGCATGCCCACATCAACCTGAGTATAAGAGGGCGTTCCCTGCGACATTGACGTACGGCTCAGGTATTCAGAGGTTTTACCGCGGAAGTTCAGGCGGCTCCAGAAACCGACATCCTGCGTTGCCTGCCAGTCCAGCGTGGTGTTGAACATGTGTTTCGGCATCTTGTTCAATGGCTTACCCGAGAACTGGCCGCTTTTCTGCTCTGATTCGGTATAGGTGTAGTTCGCCGTCCAGTTCAAATCAGAGGTGATCTCCCAGCCAAACGTCGATTCCACGCCGCGCATGTTTGCTTCATCAACGTTGACACGATCGCTGACGAAATCGTAGGTTTCATCGCCGATAGTACAGGCGGGATCGGCGCTGCTGTTGCAGCGGCGAACTTCGGTGATCTTGTCTTTGAAATCGGTGTTGAACAGGGTGACGCCGGCGTTGAGGTTATCGCCGTTATCCCACAGCAGGGCGATTTCTTCGCTCAGGCTTTTTTCGGGTTTCAGATCCGGGTTACCCACAATGATGCCATTCAGTCGACCACCGCCAGTGACCTGTCCCCAGCTTGCTGAAGACTGGCGCAGATCAGGGGCGCGGTAGCCCGCAGAAACGCCACCTTTCACGGTCCACTGCTCCGCCAGATGCCAGACACCGTAGCCGCGTGGCGTCCAGTTGTCGCCGTAGTTTTCATCTTTATCCATTCGCAGGCCGCCGGTCAGCGTGAAGGTGTCGGTTACCGCCCACTCATCTTCAGCAAACAGCGCCCAGCTCCAGCGCGTCAGTTTGTTCAGGCCATCGGCCGCCTGCAACTGGTTTCCGTTATCGCGGAGTTTTTCATAACGGTATTGCCCGCCCAGCGTCAGAGTATGTGCGCCGAGGAATATCTGGTTCTGGTTGTTGAAAATCGTATTGTAAGACTTCATCTCGCGACCCGGGTTATTGGTCTCTTCCTGCTGAACGTAGCTGGTGGTGTTGAAGTCATCGTAATAACCGCTGTGTGTTAATGAGTACGTGGTGTGCTCGTAGCGGTTTTCGCTTTTGGTGTTGGGTTTACAGGTGGTGCCACGGCAGGTGACTTCCGCCATTGACATACCCGGCGTGCTGTCGCGGTCCTGCAATTCGCGCGCAATGTCGAAATCAACATCGTTTTTTTCATCTGGCGTAAAGTTAAGTGTCAGGCCGCCGTTGCGCAGGCGCTGCTCATTAAAGCCATTGACGATCTGATCCTCGGCGCGGCGTGACAGCAACCCTGTCACTTTAGCACCCAGCAATCCGTCAATTAATGGACCAGAGGCATAGGCGTTTGTCTGGAAGAGATCGCCGGAATCACTGTTTTCCTGGAAGGTGGCATCGCCATGCAGAGAACCGGTCCAGCCTTTGGTATTGGAGACTTTCTTGGTGATCACGTTGATCACGCCGCCCATCGCGTCTGAACCGTAAAGAGATGACATCGGTCCACGAATCACCTCAATCCGCTCAATAGACTCCAGTGGGGGCAGCCAGCCTTGTTCAATCCCGGCGTTATCGCTGTTCGGTCGCGTGCCACGGGTACTGATTCGCTTGCCGTTGACCAGGAAAAGTGTGTATTGCGAGGCCATGCCGCGAATACTGATGTCGCTACTGCTCCCGCCGCCAGTCACTACCACGCCAGGGACATCTTTTAGCGCATCGGTGACATCGCGATAGGCTTTATCCTCAATCTGCTGTTTGGTAATCACAGAGATGGAGGCGGGGGCGTTCTGAATCTTCTGCTCAAATCCCGTAGCGGTAACAACGACGGTGTCCTGGTCAGCAGCATGGGTGACTGATGGGAGGCTGGCTACGCTTACTGCGATAGCTACGGCCTTAACGTGAGGTATGGTCATTTGTATCATTCCATTAAATGAATAAAAAAACTGCGTGTCATGTGTAAAGCCACGACGACTGTATGTATTTGTCTTTTAAGTATTCTTTACGTAGATGAGGCGGGGGAATTGTACAAAAGAATGATTTTTTGTAAACACAAATGATAATTGGAATCATTTGTGTTTGTGTGAGTTTGAGTTGAAATAGTTTTAAATCAATAAGATATATAAATGTAAATATGGCGGGAATGTGAAGGAAAAATGAAGATACGCGGGAGGAGAAGGAGGGCTTGCGCCCTCCAAAATTACTTCAACAAATGCTGTGCGTGGAACCGCAGATGATCCTCAATAAAAGAGGCAATGAAGTAATAGCTGTGATCGTAACCGGGTTGAATGCGCAGTGTCATTGGCCATGACGTCTGGCGAGCCGCTTCCGCCAGTACCGCAGGCTGGAGCTGATCGGCGAGGAATTGATCGTTATCCCCCTGATCCACCAGCGTTGGAATGGCGTGTTCGGGTTTACTGGCCAGCATTAACGCACAGCTATCCCACTCGGCCCACTGCGTCCTCTCTTCACCCAAATACGCGGTAAAGGCTTTTTCACCCCACGGCACGCGACTCGGATTCACAATGGGCGCAAAAGCGGAAACGCTGGTGTATTTACCGGGATTCTTCAGCGCCATGATGAGTGCGCCATGTCCGCCCATCGAATGTCCGCTGATAGCGCAGCGGCTGCTGACGTTAAATTGCGACTGGATAAGCAATGGCAGTTCATCGCGCAGATAATCATACATGCGAAAATGCGTGGCCCAGGGCTGCTGTGTCGCATTCAGGTAGAATCCGGCGCCTTTGCCCAAATCGTAATGTTCATCATCGGCGACCTGTTCACCACGCGGGCTGGTGTCTGGCATGACCAGCACAATCCCCAGTTCTGCCGCGATGCGCTGCGCACCGGCTTTGGTGGTGAAGTTTTCATCATTGCAGGTCAACCCTGACAGCCAGTACAGCACGGGAGGCGGCGCGGTATCACGGGGAGGGGGAAGAAAAATACTGAATGTCATCGCGCAATTCAGCGTGCTGGCGTCGTGCCGCCAGCGTTGCTGCCAGCCTTCAAAACAGCGGTGCTCTTCGAGCATTTCCATGCGTGGCTCCTGTTGTGTTGTGCGTTGTGAACTCCCCATAATACAGATTATTCATTGTGCTGTGAGTAACTTTCACTTCCGCATTTAGCTAACATGCTTCATCATCTACACAACTTTGCATTAACACTCAGGCATCGTGAGCCATCAGGTTTGCCGGTCAGGGGAGGCGTGTAAAATCCAGGTGATGAAAGGCAGCGTCAATTTCAATAATTATCACTGCGAATACTGGATTATGTGCGCGGCCTCACGCACAATGTTTGGGCTGTCATACAGCTTAAAAACTTTGCCCCACGTAGGGCAGAGGCGCCACACCTGCAGGAGAAAAAGAAATGTCATCACTCAGTAAAGAAGCGGCCCTGGTTCATGAAGCGCTGGTTGCGCGTGGTCTGGAAACCCCGCTGCGCCCGCCCGTGCATGAGATGGATAACGAAACGCGCAAACGTCTTATCTCAGGCCACATGACTGAGATCATGCAGTTATTGAATCTTGATTTGAGCGATGACAGTCTGATGGAGACGCCTCACCGCATCGCCAAGATGTATGTCGATGAGATCTTCTCCGGTCTTGATTACGCCAACTTCCCCAAAATCACCGTCATTGAAAATAAAATGAAGGTCGATGAAATGGTAACGGTGCGTGATATCACCCTGACCAGCACCTGCGAACACCATTTCGTGACCATCGATGGGAAGGCGACGGTGGCATATATCCCGAAAGAGTCGGTGATTGGCCTGTCGAAAATTAACCGTATCGTGCAGTTTTTTGCCCAACGCCCGCAGGTTCAGGAGCGTTTGACCCAGCAAATTCTGACGGCGCTGCAAACGTTACTCGGTACTAACAATGTGGCGGTGTCGATTGACGCAGTGCATTACTGTGTGAAAGCGCGTGGAATTCGCGATGCGACCAGCGCAACGACGACGACCTCGCTCGGCGGGTTGTTTAAATCCAGCCAGAATACCCGCCAGGAGTTTCTGCGCGCTGTTCGTCACCACAACTGATTAAGGCCCAGACTATGGAGCGTAATGTCACGCTGGATTTTGTTCGTGGCGTTGCCATCCTGGGCATTCTGCTTCTCAATATCAGCGCCTTTGGTTTGCCAAAGGCCGCGTATCTCAATCCCGCCTGGTACGGCGATATTACCACTGCGGATGCCTGGACCTGGGCTGTCCTCGACCTCTTTGCGCAGGCCAAATTTCTCACACTCTTTGCACTGTTGTTCGGCGCGGGGCTGCAAATGTTGCTGCCGCGCGGCAAACACTGGATCCAGTCACGTCTGACGCTACTGGTATTGCTAGGATTTATTCACGCCCTGTTTTTCTGGGATGGTGACATTTTGCTGGCCTACGGTCTTGTGGGGCTGATTTGTTGGCGACTGGTGCGCGACGCTCCCTCCGTGAAGAGTCTGTTCAATACCGGCGTCGTGCTTTATCTGGCTGGGATTGGTGTTTTGCTGCTGCTGGGAACGATCTCGGGTAATGAGATCAGCCGGGCCTGGACCCCGGATGCTTCCGCGCTGTTGTATGAAAAATACTGGAAGCTGAACGGGGGAGTGGAAGCCATCAGCAATCGAATTGACGGGCTGTCGAACAGTTTGCTGGCGCTGGGGGCGCAGTATGGCTGGCAACTGGCGGGGATGATGTTGCTGGGGGCGGCGTTAATGCGAAGCGGCTGGTTGAAAGGTCAGTACAGCCTGCATCACTACCGCCGAACAGGCACCTTACTGATTGTCGCCGGGGTCTTGATTAATCTGCCCGCCATCGTCGCGCAATGGCAGTTGGACTGGGCCTGGCGTTGGTGCGGTTTTCTGTTACAGGCGCCGCGAGAGCTGAGCGCGCCGTTTCAAACGCTGGGGTACACCGCGCTGATGTTTGGCTTCTGGCCTCAGTTGAGCCGCAGCAAACTGGTTATTGCCATTGCTTGCGTAGGGCGAATGGCGCTGAGTAATTACCTCTTGCAGACGCTGATCTGTACCACGCTGTTTTATCACTTCGGTTTGTTTATGAAATTCGACCGACTGGAACTGCTGCTGTTTGTGGTTCCGGTGTGGCTGGCGAACCTGCTTTTCTCCGTCATTTGGCTCCATTTCTGGCGGCAGGGGCCGGTGGAATGGCTGTGGCGTCAATTGACCCTACGTGCGTCAGGGGCATCATTATCTCGATCATCCAGATAACGATCTGGATCACATTCATTAACAAAACGCATGTAACCGTTTCCAACCCTGTGACCTTACTCACGCAGTCCTCCGCGCGTCGCTGACAAAATGGCCGCCTGCAAAGGGGGTGTCTGTGAGCAACGGCAATTTCAAACAGGGTAGTGAATATGATAACCATTCGTGATGTGGCACGTCAGGCGGGTGTCTCTGTGGCTACCGTTTCTCGTGTACTGAATAACAGTACGTTGGTGAGTCCTGATACGCGTGACGCCGTCATGAAAGCGGTCACTTCACTGGGTTATCGTCCGAATGCAAATGCGCAGGCGTTGGCAACGCAGGTGAGCGACACCATCGGCGTTGTGGTGATGGATGTCTCAGATGCCTTTTTTGGCGCGCTGGTAAAAGCGGTCGATCTGGTTGCTCAGCAGCATCAGAAATATGTGCTGATTGGCAACAGTTACCACGAGGCTGAAAAAGAACGGCATGCCATTGAGGTGTTGATCCGCCAACGCTGCAACGCCCTGATTGTCCACTCAAAAGCGCTAAGCGATCGGGAACTGAGCGAATTTATGGATCAGATCCCCGGCATGGTGCTGATCAACCGTCTCATCCCCGGCTATGCCCACCGCTGCGTCTGTCTGGACAATATCAGCGGCGCAAAAATGGCCACGCGGATGCTGCTTAATAATGGCCATCAACGCATTGGCTATCTGGCTTCCAGCCACCGTATTGAAGATGACGCGATGCGGAAAGAAGGGTGGTTAGCCGCATTGAGAGAGCAGGGGATCACCCCGTCTGAGAGTTGGGTTGGTACAGGCTCGCCTGACATGCCGGGTGGCGAATCCGCCATGGTTGAGCTTTTGGGGCGCAACCTGCAACTCACCGCCGTGTTTGCTTACAACGACAACATGGCCGCCGGCGCGCTCACCGCGTTGAAGGACAACGGTATTGCCATCCCGCTACACCTGTCGATTATCGGTTTTGATGATATTCCCATCGCACGTTACACCGACCCGCAACTGACGACGGTGCGCTACCCGATTGCGTCAATGGCAAAAATGGCGACTGAGCTGGCGTTACAGGGCGCAGCAGGAACGTTAGATGCGTCCGCAACGCACTGTTTTATGCCGACTCTGGTGCGTCGGCATTCCGTGGCATTGCGACAGAATGCGGCCCTGATCACTAACTAAAAATGTCGTTGTATGTAACCGCTTTCAATATGTGAGTAAATTCACAGTATCTTAACAATGTGATGGCTATGATGGCACCGTTTCAAGCGCTGTAACTATTATGTAACGGTGAGCAATCAGTTTTACCGCTGCGTTAGCGCTTTAAACAATAATTAAAGCCTATTTTTGGAGCGTTACCGGGCACGGAATAAAGATTTTTTAAAAGTGAGCTTCGGCGTTCAGTAACACTTCATTAACGTTCTGCCCTGCCGAGCATTTTTCTCAAGTACTACCCTGCATAATAAAACCGGAGATACCATGAATAAGAAGGTGTTGACTCTGTCTGCTGTGATGGCAAGCATGTTATTCGGCGCGGCTGCGCACGCTGCTGATACCCGCATTGGTGTGACGATCTATAAATATGACGATAACTTTATGTCCGTGGTACGTAAGGCGATCGAGCAAGATGCCAAAGCGGCACCTGACGTACAGCTGCTGATGAATGACTCCCAGAACGATCAGTCTAAACAAAACGACCAGATCGACGTTCTGCTGGCGAAAGGCGTGAAAGCGCTGGCGATCAACCTGGTTGATCCGGCGGCGGCAGGCACAGTGATTGAGAAAGCGCGTGGTCAGAATGTCCCGGTTGTCTTCTTCAACAAAGAACCTTCCCGTAAGGCGCTGGACAGCTATGACAAAGCCTATTACGTCGGCACTGACTCTAAAGAATCCGGAATTATTCAGGGCGACCTGATTGCGAAACACTGGCAGGCGAATCAGGGTTGGGATCTGAACAAAGATGGCCAAATTCAGTTTGTTCTGCTGAAAGGCGAGCCGGGCCACCCGGATGCTGAAGCCCGTACCACCTACGTTATCAAAGAGCTGAACGATAAAGGCATCAAAACCGAGCAGCTGCAGTTAGATACCGCAATGTGGGATACCGCACAGGCGAAAGATAAAATGGATGCCTGGTTGTCCGGTCCGAACGCCAACAAAATTGAAGTGGTTATCGCCAACAACGATGCAATGGCAATGGGTGCTGTAGAAGCCCTGAAAGCGCACAACAAAACCAGCGTACCGGTATTTGGTGTGGATGCATTGCCTGAAGCGCTGGCTCTGGTGAAATCCGGCACGCTGGCGGGTACCGTGCTGAACGATGCCAACAACCAGGCGAAAGCGACGTTCGATCTGGCGAAAAACCTGGCGGATGGCAAAGCCGCTGCTGAAGGCACCAACTGGAAAATTGAGAACAAAATTGTTCGCGTTCCTTACGTAGGTGTTGATAAAGATAATCTGACTGAGTTCACCAAAAAATAATCGTTGTTATCCGTTTTCTCGGGCGCAAATCTCTTGCGCCCTTTAATAACGCACTCTGCGAGGCCAACAAGGTATAATTATGGTCAGCACTACTACTCAGTCGTCAGGCGAATTCTTGTTAGAAATGAGCGGCATCAACAAGTCTTTTCCCGGCGTTAAGGCACTTGATAATGTCAATTTAAAAGTCCGCCCCCATTCCATTCATGCATTAATGGGAGAAAACGGTGCAGGGAAATCAACATTATTAAAATGTCTTTTTGGAATCTATCAAAAAGATTCTGGCAGCATTTTATTTCAGGGCAAAGAAATCGATTTTCATTCTGCCAAAGAAGCGCTGGAGAATGGCATTTCGATGGTTCACCAGGAATTAAACCTGGTGTTGCAGCGTTCCGTGATGGACAACATGTGGCTGGGGCGTTATCCCACGAAAGGCATGTTTGTTGATCAGGACAAAATGTATCGCGATACCAAAGCGATATTTGATGAGCTGGATATTGATATCGACCCGCGGGCGCGAGTGGGGACGTTATCCGTTTCACAAATGCAGATGATCGAAATTGCGAAAGCGTTCTCGTATAACGCTAAAATCGTGATTATGGATGAACCGACCTCTTCATTAACAGAGAAAGAGGTTAATCATCTGTTTACCATTATTCGTAAGCTGAAAGATCGCGGCTGCGGTATTGTCTATATCTCTCATAAAATGGAAGAAATTTTCCAGTTATGCGATGAGGTCACTGTCTTGCGCGACGGCCAGTGGATTGCGACACAACCGCTGGAAGGGCTGAATATGGACAAAATTATCGCCATGATGGTCGGGCGCTCGCTGAACCAGCGCTTCCCGGACAAAGAAAACACGCCTGGCGAAGTGATTCTGGAAGTGCGTAATCTGACCTCGTTACGTCAGCCTTCAATCCGTGACATCTCGTTTGATCTGCATAAAGGCGAGATCCTGGGGATTGCCGGTCTGGTCGGGGCAAAACGTACGGACATCGTTGAAACGCTGTTTGGTATCCGTGAAAAATCGTCTGGCACCATTACGTTGCACGGCAAAAAGATTAACAACCACAGTGCTAATGAAGCCATTAACCATGGTTTTGCGCTGGTGACGGAAGAGCGTCGTTCGACCGGTATTTACGCCTATCTGGATATTGGCTTCAACTCCTTGATTTCCAATATTCATAATTACAAAAATAAAGTCGGTCTGTTGGACAACTCCCGGATGAAGAGTGATACCCAATGGGTCATTGACTCTATGCGGGTAAAAACGCCGGGCCACCGTACGCAAATTGGTTCTCTTTCGGGCGGAAACCAGCAAAAGGTCATTATTGGCCGTTGGTTGTTAACTCAGCCAGAAATATTAATGCTGGACGAACCTACGCGTGGGATTGATGTGGGCGCGAAATTTGAAATTTATCAGTTAATCGCGGAGCTGGCGAAGAAAGAGAAGGGAATCATTATCATCTCCTCGGAGATGCCGGAATTGTTAGGGATCACAGATCGTATTCTGGTAATGAGTAACGGTCTCGTTGCTGGAATTGTTGACACCAAAACGACTACGCAAAACGAAATTCTGCGTCTTGCGTCTTTGCACCTTTAAGATCAGGGGCTCCTCATGAGTGCGTTAAATAAGAAAAGTTTTCTTACTTATCTAAAAGAAGGCGGCATTTACGTCGTTCTTTTAGTCTTACTGGCCATTATTATTTTCCAGGACCCCACATTCTTAAGTCTGCTGAACTTGAGTAACATCCTGACGCAGTCTTCCGTACGTATCATCATCGCATTGGGTGTTGCCGGACTGATTGTTACCCAGGGAACTGACCTGTCAGCGGGGCGTCAGGTCGGGCTGGCGGCGGTGGTTGCGGCGACGCTGCTGCAATCGATGGAAAACGTCAATAAAGTCTTCCCAGAAATGGCGACCATGCCTATTGCGCTGGTGATCCTGATCGTCTGTGCGGTGGGGGCCATTATCGGTCTGGTGAACGGCATTATTATTGCCTACCTCAATGTGACGCCGTTTATCACAACCCTTGGCACGATGATCATCGTTTACGGTATCAACTCCCTCTACTACGACTTCGTGGGGGCATCGCCAATCTCTGGCTTTGATAGCGGCTTCTCGACCTTCGCGCAGGGCTTTATTGCGCTGGGCAGTTTCCGACTCTCTTACATCACCTTCTATGCGCTGATTGCTGTAGCTTTCGTATGGGTGCTGTGGAACAAAACCCGCTTTGGCAAAAACATTTTTGCTATCGGCGGTAACCCGGAAGCGGCAAAAGTCTCTGGTGTTAACGTCGCGCTGAACCTGCTGATGATCTACGCATTGTCAGGTGTGTTCTACGCTTTTGGTGGTTTACTGGAAGCCGGTCGTATCGGTTCTGCTACCAACAACCTTGGCTTCATGTACGAACTGGATGCGATTGCGGCGTGCGTGGTTGGCGGCGTGTCGTTCAGCGGTGGGGTAGGGACCGTCTTCGGGGTCGTGACCGGTGTGATTATCTTCACCGTCATCAACTACGGTTTGACCTATATCGGCGTGAACCCTTACTGGCAGTACATCATTAAGGGCGGCATCATTATCTTCGCGGTCGCGCTGGATTCTCTGAAATACGCCCGTAAGAAGTAATTCATCAACGGAAAACAAACCGGTGCAGAGACGTTCTGCACCGGTTTTTTTATTTGAGAAAGACTAACCAAATTCCCACCAGCAGTGCGCCCAGCGAAAGCCCAAAATAGACACCGATATAGATCCAGTACGTCGTGGGTTCTGCGGAACGTTGAATTAAGAGTGGCTCTTGCGAGCCTTTGACCGTTTTCTCGATGACGCCAGTGCGTATCCCCTTTAGCCCTTGCCGGAAGGTCCAGACGACGACCATCAGTACGCCAATTACGATAAAAAGGGTTTTATCTTCCACGCTTATTTTCCTTGTTTCTTTTGTAATTCCAGCAGTTGCTCAGGCGTTACCGCCGGATAACCCTGTGCATCGTCAGGGACCTGATGCATAGCGGGAATGGGCACCAGCGGGCCTAAAAAGCGCGGTTCACGCTTGAAGAGATAGAGGTCGGCCAGCGCGCCAAAACGCGCGCCGAATTCGCGCACCCGGACGGTGAGCATATCTTTTGGCGAAGGCACCGCGTAACACTGCGCCTGTATTCCCATATGCAGCGCAATGAATAAGGCGCGTTCACAGTGGAAGCGCTGAGTGATGATGATGAAATCGTTGGTATCAAAGACCTTGCGGGTGCGCACAATCGAGTCCAGCGTGCGAAAGCCCGCGTAATCGAGCACGATATCGGCAGGATCAACGCCTGCTGCGATGAGATCTTTACGCATCGTCATCGGCTCGTTATAGCTTTGCAGTGCATTGTCGCCGCTAAGCAGAAGGTAGTTAACCTTACCGCTGTTGTAGGCGTTAAGCGCGCCCTGAATACGGTAGCGGTAATACTGATTAATCACGCCGGTGCGATAGTATTTGGCGGTGCCTAAGACCACGCCAACCTGGCGATAGGGCAGGTCCTGCAATTCGTCATAGATGTACGGGGCCGTTTTCCAGCTCATCCATCTGTCGAGGCCAAGCGCAGTTAACAGCAGCAAGCCGACCAGGACTAACAGGCTGTAAAACAGACGCTTTAACATTGCGAAGAACTCGATAAAAGGAAGAATTTTCAATCAGGCTACTTTACCCAGCGGCGTTGCGCAAGAAACGGTAGTCTGATTGCGGGGATTTTCGACAGACTCCAACCTTGCCGGAAGGTGCTTGCCGTTTCAGGCCCGGTAAGCTTGCGCCACCGGGCACAACGATTTACGCCAGCAGTACGCGCTCGATGTTGTCGCAGCCCAACGCTTTCAGCGTCGCGGCGGTGGCATCCCATTGAATCAACGGCGCATCCGCTTTCTCTGCCAGAATTGCACGCTGGATATCCGAGTAGTCGTAACCGTTCAGATTCAGCAGGTTTAATGCGCCTTGCAGAGGCGGCAGCGTTGGGTTAAAGGCGGCGTTTTCAGCATAGCTACCGGTGAAAATACGCCCGTCTTTGCACTCCAGCGCCACACCGCTCGGGGAGTTGCTGTAGGGCATATGGCATCGGTTGGCTGCGCGAATCGCTTCCTGAGTCAGCGCGTCGCCTTGCAGCGCGAAACCATGATCTTGTTCGTCCATCAGCAGCGTTTTGATCTCCAGATCTTTCGGGCCGAAAGCGTCTGGCAAATAGTGACGCAGCGTGTGCGGCTCGCGGCCTGGCAGGTGAATGCGCAGATCCAGTCCGCTGTTCAGTTCGTTCATAAACTGACGGCAGTGACCACACGGGGTGTAGTTGACGGTAATGGCGGCAAGGGCTTTTTCGCCGCGTAACCAGGCGTGGCTGATGGCGCTTTGTTCGGCATGGACGGTTTGCTGCATGGTGGCCCCCAGGAACTCCATGTTCCCACCGAAATACCATCTCCCACTGACGCCGCGCGCCACGGCGCCAACGTTAAAATGGGAAAGGTCGGTACGCGCGCAGGCGGCAGCCAGCGGCAGGAGCGCGAAAGCCAGCGCGTCTTCGTCCAGCCCCGATTCACTTTTAAGCGTCGAGACCTGCTCCGCACTCAGCATGGCGGGGAAATGCTTATCCGCCAGAAGTGGTGCCAGCGCTGATTGCAAATTATCCGCTAGTTGGGCAAAAGCAGTTTGAAAACGTGGATGCATAGCGTTGCCTCATAACAATGTAATGGAATGGTAGTGTACGGGCCTGTTACCGCTTTATATGTGATTCATATCTCATTACTTGTGCAACTTATGAAACTTAAACTAAAAATGCGCGACGCATCGCAAATTTTAACCCACCACGGCCAGAATGACAGGAAACAAAAAGGGAGCCAAAAGCGATGTGATGATCCCGCAAATCACCAGCGCCAGCGAACTAAAGGCGCCTTCCTGGTAATCCAGCTCAGCACAACGTGAAGTGCCGAGGGCATGTGATGCGGTTCCCATTGCCAGCCCGCGCGCGGCTTTAGTACGGATCCGCATGGCGTTTAACAGCGTATGACCAAAGACGGCTCCGAGGATCCCGACAAATATCACGCATACGGCGCTGATCGCCGGAATGCCGCCAAGACTCCCCCCAACCGCCATCGCGATAGGCGTGGTGACAGATTTAGGCAATACCGATGCGGCGATTTCAGGCGTGGCGCCCATTAACAAGGCCACCGACGTGCCCGTCACCATGGCGACCACGCTGCCAAAGAAACAGATAGTGATGATGGATTTCCAGCGGGCGCGGATCTGGTGCAGTTGCTCATAAAGCGGATAGGCCAGCGCGACCACAGCAGGTTGCAGCAGGTCGTTCAGCACTTTGCTGCCCTGAAAATAGTGTTCGTAAGGCGTCCCGGTGAGGATAAGCAACGGAATGATGACCACCATGGCGACCAGCAGCGGGTTCAGCAATGGCATCTTAAAACGTACCGCCAGTTTGCGTGCTGCAAAAAACACCGCCAGTGTCAGAGGTAATGACCACCAGATGTACGACATCATTGTTTTGATCCTTTATGCCCAATCACTTTTCGTTCGCCATGCACAATATGCGAGCTCCAGCTAACCACCAGAAAGACGACCAGCGTACTTATCGCGCAAGAGACAATGACAGGCCCAAACTGCGCGCGTAGCAGGTCAAAGTACTGCATTACGCCAACGCCAATGGGAACGAAAAGTAATGCCATATAGCGAATCAGCACGTAGCAGCCCGGGTTGACCCATTTAGCCGGCAGAATTTGCAGTGCCAGTAAAACGAAGAGGATCAGCATGCCGATGATGCTGCCGGGAATCGTAATGGGAAGCAGCGACGCAATAAAAATACCGGCATATAAGCAGGCATAGATCAGCACAAATGCGCGTAAATATTGCCAGACAATATTCAGTGATTTACTCATAGTAAACGTCCTTGATGAGAGGTATTCATCATACAATTAAACTTTAAAATGTGCTACCGATCACATCATGAATTCTGAGCATGGTGAATATAGACAACGGGAACGTTGCGTCATAAAGATCATAGCGGAGAGACTTTAAACCGCCCTGGAGAGACGCTACCATAGCGCCTCTTTTTTTGCGGGTAACGATATGCGTGTTTTGCTGGCGCCGATGGAAGGCGTGCTTGATTCTTTGGTGCGCGAGCTCCTGACCGACGTGAACGACTACGATCTGTGCATCACGGAATTTTTGCGCGTGGTGGATCAACTCTTGCCTGAGAAAGTATTCCACCGTATTTGCCCGGAACTGCTCAATGCCAGCCGGACACCCTCGGGCACATTGGTGCGCATACAGCTTCTGGGGCAATATCCGCAATGGCTGGCGGAAAATGCCGCGCGCGCGGTGGAGTTAGGATCGTATGGCGTTGATCTTAACTGCGGCTGTCCGTCAAAGCTGGTTAATGGCAGCGGTGGCGGTGCAACCTTGCTCAAAGATCCTGAACTTATCTATCAGGGGGCAAAGGCGATGCGTGAGGCAGTACCGGCACATCTGCCCGTGACGGTTAAAATACGTCTTGGCTGGGACAGCGGCGACAGAAAATTCGAAATTGCCGATGCGGTACAGCAGGCGGGTGCGAGCGAACTGGCGGTACACGGTCGCACGAAAGAACAAGGGTATAAAGCGGAGCACATTGACTGGCAGGCGATTGGCGAAATCCGACAGCGGTTAACGATTCCGGTTATCGCCAACGGTGAGATCTGGGACTGGCAAAGTGCGCAGGACTGTATGGCAGTCAGCGGTTGCGACGCGGTGATGATGGGGCGAGGGGCATTAAATATTCCCAACCTGAGTCGTGTCGTGAAATATAACGAACCGCGTATGCCGTGGCCTGACGTGGTTGTTCTGCTGCAGAAATATAGCCGACTGGAAAAGCAAGGCGATACCGGGCTGTATCACGTGGCGCGCATCAAACAGTGGCTGGGGTATTTACGTAAAGAGTACTCAGAAGCGACAGCACTTTTTCAGGAGATTCGTTCTCTCAATAATTCACCGGATATTGCCCGTGCGATCCAGTCCATTGATATTGCGTCGTTGCGGCCATGAGACATGGCCGATGGCGCATCGGCGGATTGGGCAAATAAGGGGAACAAAATGGGGTCTATATTTATTTATCATTTAAATAATTTTTAAATATTCATTTAAGCTGAATATATTTTTCTGATTATTTCTTTTATTTTCCAAAGATGTATTGCCACGCGTAACTAAAAAAAAAGATGCGACACCACGTAATCTCTGCGCACCTTTTCTCACCAGAACACCCCCATGAATTGTTATTCTCCTTTTGTTGCGACCGCGTGTTTGCCGCTAATTATTGCACTTGCGGGATGCGCCCCGATGCACGACAACCGCCAGACGCTGGCGCAGCAGGTGCCCACTTCACACGTTGAATCTGCATTACCGGCAGCATTAAAAAACGGTTGGCCGGACAGCCAGTGGTGGCGGGCTTATCAGGATCCTCAACTGAATGCGCTGATTGAGAGTGCGCTGGCACATGCGCCAGATATGCAGGTGGCAGAGCAGCGCATTCAATTAGCGGAGGCGCAGGCCAAGGCTGTTGAAGTGCAGGACGGACCGCAGATCGATTTCTCGGCGAATGCAGAGCGGCAGAAAATGTCAGCTGAAGGGGTGATGGGGCCCTTTGCCAGCAGCGATCCCGCTGCGGGCACGACCGGCCCGTGGTACACCAACGGGACATTTGGGCTAACGGCAGGCTGGAACCTGGATTTGTGGGGCAAGAACCGGGCAGAAGTGACGGCGCGGATTGGCACCGTCAAAGCGCGTGAAGCCGAGCAGGAACAGACTCGTCAACTGCTGGCGAGCGGGGTGACGCGTTTATACTGGGAGTGGCAAACCCAGGCGGCGCTGAGCAACGTGTTAACGGAGATTGAACAAGAGCAAAAAAACATCATTACGGCTGACCGCCAGTTGTATCAAAACGGCATTACCTCCTCCGTGGAAGGCGTGGAGACGGACATAGACGACAGCAAAACGCAGCAACAGCTCAGTGATGCCGCCGGTAAAATGAAAATAATTGAGGCAAGGCTGGCGGCGCTAACCCATCAGCAATCCACGCCGCTGACGCTGCATGCGGTTGCGCTGCCGAAGGTGGAAAGCGCATTACCCGCGCAGTTAGGATACTCATTACTGGCTCGTCGGGCGGATCTGCAGGCGGCGCACTGGTACATTGAGTCCTCTCTGGGCAGCGTCGACGCGGCGAAAGCGGCCTTTTATCCTGATATCAACCTGATGGCCTTTCTGCAGCAGGATGCTCTGCACATGAGCGACCTGTTCCGCAGTTCAGCGCAACAAATGGGCGTCACTGCCGGGCTGACGCTGCCGATATTCGACAGTGGCAGGCTGAATGCGAATCTCGATATCGCCAGGGCGCAGAGTAACCTCTCAATAGCGAATTACAACAAAGCGGTGGTTGATGCGGTGAATGACGTGACGCGCGCGGCAAGTCAGGTTGAAACGATGGCGGCAAAAAACCAACACCAGATGCAGATTGAACATGATGCTCAACGGGTTGTCGGACTTGCGCAGGCGCGTTTCAATGCCGGTATCATTGCCGGTTCGCGGGTCAGTCAGGCGAAGATCCCGGCGCTACGCGAGCATTGCAATGGCCTGATTTTGCAAGGCCAGTGGCTTGATGCCTCTGTTCAACTGACCAGCGCATTAGGCGGGGGCTACCACACAAGCTGACAGCCAGCAGCCGTCAGCGCGGGCTGTCGGCTGCCTTTATTGCACTTTTTGCTTGCTGCGCCGTTTCAGCCACCAGCGTGTCCCCACCACCAGTCCGACGATCAGCACCAGCCAGACCCCATGTTTGATGTGCTGATCGAGATGGTGCAGCCAGGGTGCAATCACTTCGCCGCCGAGATAGCCCAGAGCCGTAAACAGCAGCGCCCAAATCAGCGCGCCCAGAATATTCAGCGGCAGAAAGATCTTTGGCGGTAGATGGCTGGCGCCAATCAGAAGCGGGCCGATGACGCGAAATCCGTACATGAATCGTGTACCGATCACAAACAGGTAAGGGCGGCGTTGGATCATCTTTTGCGCGTAATGAATTTTGCTGCGGTGACGTGAGAAGCGGCGCAGCAGTTTCCCACCAAATCGACGCCCCACTAAATAAAGGACCTGATCGCCGATCATGCCGCCGAGCGCAACGGAGATGACGACCAACGGAAATTTGAGCAACCCCTGATGAGCGGCAACACCCCCTAACAGGGTGATGGTTTCGCCTTCGGCCAGACTGCCAATGACCAGCGCGGCATAGCCGTAATGCGCGATAAGACTGTTTATATCCATACGTCGGTATGACCTCCACAATCTTTAGCATACACCTTATGAATCTTTATGACCGGAAAAGCGCCCGTTCAGCGGACCGGTATTTCGTGGGCTGTACATAAAATAATCGAAAGCTGAATTATACTTGAAGTGTTGAGGTCCGGAGCTGACAAGAAGGGGGGCGGTATGAACCATGTCTGGGGGCTGTTTTCCCATCCCGATCGTGAAATGCACGTGATCAAAAGTGAGAACGAAACCATTTCGCACCACTACACCCACCATGTCCTGATGATGGCGGCAATCCCGGTGATTTGCGCATTTATTGGCACCACGCAAATTGGCTGGAATTTTGGCGATGGCAATGTGTTTCAGCTCTCTCTGTTTACCGGTTTTGCACTGGCCATTGTTTTTTACGCGGTCATGCTGGCAGGGGTGGCGGTAATGGGCCGGATCATCTGGTGGATGGCGCGAAACTATCCGCAACGTCCTTCTCTGGCGCACTGCATGGTCTTTGCCGGCTATGTCGCTACGCCGCTTTTCCTGAGCGGTTTTGTCGCGCTATATCCGCTGGTATGGCTGTGTGCGCTGGTCGGTACCATCGCGTTGTTCTACACCGGTTATTTGTTGTACCTCGGTGTCCCGACATTCCTGAACATTAACAAAGAGGAAGGGCTGAGCTTTTCCAGTTCGACGCTGGCTATCGGCGTGCTGGTGCTGGAGGTCCTGTTAGCTATCACGGTGATCCTGTGGGGCTACGGGTACCGGTTATTCTGATTTAATCTTCTTCAATGGCGTTGCTGGCGTAAAAGTCAGCAACGCAGCATTTGTTGACGATTCTTCTGTGGCGGCAAACCTGCCCGATCGCTATGATGCCTGAGCTAGCTTGAGTTTATACTTAACTCCGGCGGTGCGCGTTGTGACGTGCGTGAACCATTATCAGAAATCTCATCATGCTGAAATTCCGAGTTTCAATACTAAGCCTTGCCCTGATGCTGGCTGTCCCTTTTGCGCCGCAGGCTGTGGCGAAAACGGCGGCTACCACAACAGCGTCTCAACCTGAGATTGCGTCTGGTAGCGCGATGATTGTTGATTTAAATACCAACAAAGTGATCTATTCGAACCATCCTGACCTTGTGCGTCCGATAGCGTCGATAACCAAATTAATGACGGCGATGGTGGTGCTTGATGCGCAACTGCCGCTGAACGAAAAACTGAAAGTGGATATCAGCCAGACGCCAGAAATGAAAGGGATATACTCCCGCGTGCGTCTGAACAGTGAAATTAGCCGTAAAGATATGCTGCTGCTGGCGCTGATGTCCTCGGAAAACCGCGCGGCAGCAAGTCTCGCGCACCATTATCCGGGCGGCTACAACGCGTTTATCAAAGCGATGAATGCCAAAGCCAAAGCGTTGGGCATGACCCACACGCGGTTTGTGGAACCGACGGGGTTGTCCATTCATAACGTCTCGACGGCCCGCGACTTAACAAAGCTGCTTATTGCCAGCAAACAGTATCCGCTGCTGGGCCAGTTGAGCACTACCCGCGAAGACATGGCCACGTTTGCCAACCCGGCCTACACGCTGCCATTCCGTAACACGAACCATCTGGTGTATCGCGATAACTGGAATATTCAGTTGACCAAAACAGGCTTCACCAACGCGGCGGGTCACTGCCTGGTGATGCGCACCACCATTAAGAACAAACCGGTGGCGTTGGTGGTGATGGATGCGTTCGGCAAATATACCCACTTTGCCGATGCCAGCCGTTTACGCACGTGGATTGAAACCGGCAAAGTCATGCCGGTTCCGCCAGCGGCGCTGAGTTATAAGAAGCAAAAAGCCGCACAGATGGCCGCAGCAGGCGCCAGTAAGAGCGAGCAAACGGCGCAGAACGATTAATGTGTCTCAATATGCCCGAGAGCGCTACGCTCTCGGGCAATCACTTCACTTCCAGAACTTCTGCTTACTTGTCTTACCGATACCTGGATTCATGCTATTCGTCGGGTCGTTTTCACGATAAAAACGCGTGAGCGTTTCTGGCGCCTTATACAGATGCCCTACGTTATGTTCCGCCGGGTATTGCGCCCCGCGCTGCTGGAGAAGTTCCAGCATCTGCTCTTTTAACGCATGCGCATCGACGCCTTTCTTCACGATGTAATCCTGGTGGAAGACGTAGCACATGAAATGGCCGTAATAGAGTTTATGCGCCAGTTTATCGCTGATTTCGGGCGGCAGGTGCTCATACCATTCGGTGTCGTTGCGGCGCAGGGCAATGTCGAGCGCCAGAATATCCTCTACCTCATCAGCATGAACTGCCTGATAACGAATGGCCGCGCCAGCTGCTGCAAAACGGTGCAGGAACGCCTTACTGCCTTCTTCCGGCGTACAGGCGAAAAAGTCACCCTCGGCTGTTTTGAAGAACTCCGTCAACCAGCTTTGCGCTTCCGCTACACCGTCTCCCGCCATTTTTAACAACAGGTGATGTTCGTATTTATCGCGCCAGTTTTTCATCCGCGGCGGCAGGTGACTCGGGAACAGATGACCGAACTTTTGCATTGCGCGGTCAGTGAAGTGCGGACGGAAAAATTTTACGTTTTCCAGCATCGCATCGGTGCGTCCTTTCAGAGTGAAGAAGAACGGCATTTTGTCGGTGCCGAGCTTATCGATCATCAGGAACGTATCTTTGCCGTACTTTTCCGCGATGTCATAGATGTCGCGATGCATATATTCGCCCGCAACCGGCAGGTTCTCAAACGTCGCCAGGATATGGCGGCGGATTTCCGTCAATACGTCCGGCTGGTTGGTGCCGATGTAGAAGACCTGCTGATTTTTTTCTGCCGGGAAGGTGTCCAGACGTACGGCGAATACGGCCAGCTTGCCTGCGCAACCGGAGGATTCGTATAAACGGTCCGGGTCGGCGTTATAACGCGCGGGGGTGTCGGCTTCAATATCGCGCACGCGGGTGACGTAATCGTGGTCGTGTGCGTGGCGACCATCATGGCGCACGTCTTCATCTTTGACGCGTTCGTCATCCAGTTTGCTGAGGATCTGTTCCGGCGTCTCGCCCAGCTCGATTCCCAGATGGTTAACGAGTTGCAATTTACCCTGTTCATCAATGCGCGCGAACAGTGACATTTCGGTGTAGGCCGGGCCACGTTGCACCAGCGATCCGCCAGAGTTATTACAGATACCGCCGATGACGGAAGCGCCAATGCAGGAGGAACCAATCACCGAGTGTGGTTCGCGACCAAAGGGCTTAAGCGCTTTTTCCAGCGAGTAGAGGGTGGTGCCAGGAAACGCCAGCACCTGTTCGCCTTTATCCAGCAGATGAAGTTTGTCGAGGCGCAGGGTGCTGATGATGACAATGTCCCGGTCGTAGTCATTGCCGCTGGGGGTGGAACCTTCGGTCAGCCCGGTATTGGCGGCCTGCATCAGAATAATTTTATCTGCATTGACGCAGGCATTGAGCACGCGCCACAGTTCCATCAGCGAGCCAGGGAAGACCACGGCCAGCGCGTCGCCGTGTCCGGAACGAAAGCCCTTGCGATAGCGGGCGGTTTTAGCCGGGTCAGTGAGCAGGTGTGAATGACCCACCAGGCGGGCGAGCTCATGAATAAGATCGTTATTATCGGTTGTTGTAATGGAAGACATTTTCCACTCCTTGTGGTGGGACAAAATATCGGTGTTAAGCATAGCGCTTTGTATGACGATTTCATTCATGAATGTTTCGAAAAAATCAGAGAATAACCTTAGCTTTCTTTTTCTCACCCGTTTAGGCTTATGGCAAACTACGGTTTTTGCTATATTTTCGCCGCCTCTGCGGGCTAAAAATAAGAGAGAAACAACATGAAATGGCTATGTTCTGTAGGTGTCGCGGTGAGTCTGGCTATGCAGCCAGCCTTGGCGGAGTCGCTGTTTGGCAATCATCCCTTAACACCTGAAGCGCGGGACGCGTTTGTCACTGATTTGCTCACGAAAATGACCGTTGATGAAAAGATTGGTCAGCTGCGTTTGATAAGCGTGGGTCCGGACAATCCAAAAGAAGCCATCCGTGACATGATCAAAGACGGGCAGGTGGGGGCGATTTTTAATACCGTCACCCGCCAGGATATCCGCAAAATGCAGGATCAGGTCATGGAACTCAGCCGCCTGAAAATTCCTCTGTTCTTTGCCTATGACGTGTTGCACGGCCAGCGTACTGTTTTCCCTATCAGCCTCGGTCTGGCATCTTCCTTTAACCTGGATGCGGTCAACACCGTGGGACGCGTTTCGGCCTATGAAGCGGCGGATGATGGTCTGAATATGACCTGGGCGCCGATGGTGGATGTTTCGCGCGACCCGCGTTGGGGCCGAGCTTCCGAAGGGTTTGGCGAAGATACTTACCTGACCGAAACGATGGGTAAAACCATGGTTGAAGCGATGCAGGGCAAAAGCCCGGCGGATCGCTACTCGGTGATGACCAGCGTGAAACACTTCGCCGCTTACGGTGCGGTTGAAGGCGGTAAAGAGTACAACACGGTGGATATGAGTCCGCAGCGCCTGTTCAACGATTATATGCCGCCGTACAAAGCCGGGCTGGATGCGGGAAGCGGCGCGGTGATGGTGGGGCTTAACTCATTAAATGGCACCCCGGCGACCTCCGATGCCTGGCTGCTGAAAGAGGTATTGCGCGATCAGTGGGGCTTTAAAGGCATCACCGTTTCCGACCACGGGGCAATCAAAGAGCTGATTAAGCACGGTACCGCCGCCGATCCTGAAGATGCTGTGCGTGTGGCGATCACGTCCGGTATCAACATGAGCATGAGTGATGAGTATTACAGCAAATACCTTCCGGGGTTGATTAAGTCGGGCAAAGTGACGATGGCGGAGCTGGACGATGCCGCGCGTCACGTCCTCAACGTTAAGTATGATATGGGGTTGTTTAACGATCCCTACAGCCACCTGGGGGCGAAAGAGACAGACCCGCAGGACACCAACGCTGAAAGCCGTCTGCACCGTAAAGAAGCGCGTGACGTTGCCCGCGAGAGTCTGGTGTTGCTGAAAAACCAGCTTGAAACGCTGCCGCTGAAAAAATCCGGCACCATTGCCGTGGTGGGGCCGTTGGCCGACAGCAAACGTGATGTGATGGGCAGTTGGTCCGCCGCAGGCGTTGCCGATCAGTCCGTGACGGTGCTGACGGGCATTCAAAATGTATTGGGCGATAAAGGAAAAGTGGTATACGCCAAAGGGGCGAACATTACCAACGATAAAGGCATTGTTGATTTCCTCAATCTGTATGAAGAGGCGGTGAAGGTCGACCCACGCTCACCGCAGACGATGATTGATGAAGCGGTGGCCGCCGCGAAGCAATCGGACGTTGTAGTCGCCGTGGTCGGGGAAGCCCAGGGGATGGCTCACGAAGCTTCCAGCCGTACCGATATCGATATTCCGCAAAGCCAGCGTGATTTAATCACTGCGCTGAAGGCGACGGGTAAACCGCTGGTGCTGGTGTTGATGAATGGGCGTCCGCTGCAGCTTGTGAAAGAAGACCAGCAGGCCGATGCAATTCTGGAGACCTGGTTCGCCGGTACGGAAGGCGGCAACGCCATCGCCGATGTGCTGTTTGGCGACTATAACCCCTCCGGTAAGTTGCCGATGTCCTTCCCGCGCTCTGTCGGGCAGATCCCGGTTTACTACAGCCACCTGAACACCGGTCGCCCGTATAACGCTGACAAGCCGAACAAGTACACCTCGCGTTATTTTGATGAGGCGAACGGCCCGCTATATCCGTTTGGCTATGGGTTGAGTTACACCACCTTTACGCTGTCGGAGGTGAAACTCTCCTCCCCGACGATGAAACGTGATGGCTCAGTCACCGCCAGCGTGCAGGTCACCAATACCGGCAAGCGTGAAGGCGCGACGGTCATTCAGATGTATCTGCGGGATGTGACGGCGTCCCTGAGTCGCCCGGTGAAACAGCTAAAAGGGTTTGAGAAAATCACGCTGAAACCGGGTGAAACGCAGACCGTCAGTTTCCCGATTGACATCGACGCGCTGAAGTTCTGGAACCAAAGCATGAAGTATGATGCTGAACCCGGTAAGTTTAACGTCTTCATCGGCATGGATTCCGCCAGGGTAAAACAAGGCGAGTTTGAACTGCTGTAACCTGTAAACAAAAAGGCTGGGAAACCAGCCTTTTTTTCTTTGCATTGAACATTTTCTTGTTTGCAATAGCGATTCTTTTGATTTTCATGGAATTGTGATGGCCGTCGATATTTATTGCGTATGAGGAAGAATGACCTCTACATGCGATCCCCTGCTCCCTTCATTTAAGTTAAAACTGTGCGTTAGATCACCTCTCAGGTGAAGTTGCTGTCGCATTTTGTGCGCGTGTTCAAATTTTTATTGCCTCCACCTACCCAGACGTGAAGCGTTTCACTGTTACGTCAAAAAGCCGGTTTTCGTCGCGGGCGAGAGAGAGAAAAACTTCGTTAAATGCCGTCCAATACACTTGTGACAGGTAGGACTATGAAGCTCTCTTTAGAAAATAGCTCGCTTGATAAAACCGGTAATACGGTGGTCACCACGCAGCTTCAGCAAATGATTGACGAGATTGATAGGGCGGGCGGCGGTACGCTTACCCTCACGCCTGGAATTTATCGCACCGGTACGCTGGTACTTCCTTCGAATTTTACGCTGCATCTCGAGGCTGGAGCGAGCCTGCTTGCAAGTGCCGATGCTGAGGATTATCAGACGGTAGAAACGGTCACGATGGCTGAGTTGTCGCGCATGGCGCTGATTTATGCCCGTGGCCAGCACCACATTACGCTCAGTGGTGAAGGTCGCATTGACGGCGAGGCCGCCAGCTGGTTTGCCGCGCAGCCGGACTCGCAAGGCTATCGACTGCCGAAGAACCAACGCCCACGTCTGCTGGTGCTGGAAGGCTGTGAACAAATCCGCATTCGCGATATCACGTTGTATGACGCCCCGATGTGGACTGCGCATCTGGTGAGCTGCAACCACGTCTATATTCGCAATCTGACGATTGATAACTCCCTGACGCTGCCGAACACCGACGCGCTGGATATCGACAGTTGCCAGCACGTGCATATCAGCGACAGCTACTTCAGCGCGGCAGATGACGGTATTTGTCTGAAGACCACCAACAAGCCCGCCTCGCTGCAACAGCCTATTCGCAACGTTGTGGTGAATAACTGCATCGTGCGTTCGAAAAGCTGCGCCATCAAGATCGGCACCGAAACGTTCGCCGATATCGAAAATATCACCCTGTCCAACTGCACCATTTTTGAGTCTAACCGCGGGATTGGCCTGGTGTCGCGTGACGGCGGACGTTTTCAGCAGATGGTGTTCAGCAACATTCTTTTTGACTGCTGTCATGCTCACCCTTGCCATTGGGGTAAAGCCGATCCGGTCTACATTTCTGTGCGCCATCGCGCGCCTGACATTACGCCTGGCATTGTTTCAAACATCACCTTCAGCAACCTGGCCGGGACTGCGGAAGGGGCGATTAACCTGCACAGCGATACGGCAGGCATGATCCGCGATGTCATGTTCAATGGGGTCAGTATCGAACAACGGGTCAGCACGTCTGAAGAACAGGGGTTCTACGACATTCGCCCGCCGTGCAATCCAGAACGCCCAACGGGTATGGGACTGGATAATGCGTACAACGTTAACCCGCAGACAGGTCGCGCCCATGGCGTTGAAGCCTTCCCCGGCGGATTACCTGTGTTTTACGCCAACGGCGTCACGGGATTGCGGTTGTCGGGCATCACTGTTCGCCGCCCTGAAACGCTGCCTGCTCACTGGCATACACAACCCATCGTATTGCTCAACGTTCAGGACTGCCTGACGGATTCTCCCTCTGTATGAGGGAAATGCTTTGTATGCCTTCTCAGTGACCGGGGATAGAAAATGATAAAAAAAGCTCGTGAAATAAAAATGCACAACTACGTCTGCTATGGTCTTGCAGATGTGATTGGCTCCGGCGCCTTCACTCTGGTGAGCGCATGGCTGCTGTTCTTTTTAACCACCTTTTGTGGACTGACGCCGATTCAGGCCGGTTCACTGTTTGCCGTGGCGCGTATCGTTGATGTGATCATGTGCCCGTTAATGGGATACATCTCGGACAACTTCCACAAAACGCGTCTGGGCCGTCGTTTTGGTCGCCGCCGTTTCTTCCTGCTGCTGAGTATTCCGCTGGTGGCGGTGTATAGCCTGCTGTGGGTGGAAGGCTTCAACTATTGGATGTATCTGCTGGTCTACATCCTGTTTGAAGTGGTCTATTCCATGATCATCATCCCGTATGACACGCTTTCTGCGGAGATGACGTCCGACTTTAACAAACGCTCAAAACTGACCAGTGCGCGTATGTACATCGCACAGCTTGCCGGTTTTGCCGCGGCGTTCCTGCCAGGACGACTGATCTCTTACTTTGGCGCAGATTCGTCAGACTCGTTTTTCTATGCGGGCGCTATCTTCACCGTTTCATTCATGATTGTGCTGTTCTTTGTTTATTTCGGAACCTGGGAACGCTCCCTGGAAGAGATCGAGCAAAACGAGCGCAAAATTGATGAGACGGAAAAACTGCCTCTCGGCACCCGTATTTACAATATTTACTACGATTTTGTCTCCACGCTGAAAATCAAAACCTTCCGTTCGCATCTGGGGATGTATCTGGGGGGCTCTGTTGCCCAGGATATCTTCAACTCCGTGTTCACCTATTTTGTGGTGTTCGCGCTGATGACCTCTTCTGTGACGGCTTCAAACCTGCTGGGAATGATCAACGGTCTGCAATTCTTTGGTGTGGGTCTGGCGACCTGGTTAACGCTGCGCTTCTCGCCTTCACGCGCGTTTGCCACTCAGGGTGCGCTGGCTGTTCTGGCATTCATTCTGTTTACCGTCACCTGGATGAACGGCTCAACCAGTATGGCAATGCTGTATCTGGCGGCGGGTATTGCTGGTCTGGCGCGCGGTGGCATTTATGCCATTCCGTGGAACAACTACACCTTTGTAGCTGACGTGGATGAAATCCTCACCTGTAATCGTCGTGAAGGGATCTTTGCCGGGTTCATGAGCCTGCTGCGTAAAGCCTCCCAGGCGCTGTCCATTTTCCTGGTCGGTGTGGCGCTGCAGATGGCCGGTTTTGTTTCCGGACAAACCAACCAGCCAGAGTCTGCCATCAATATGATCATGATAATCATGATTGTCCTGCCGGTGCTCCTCACCCTGTGGGGGATCTGGTCTGCATTCCAGTTCAAGGTCAATAGCCGCACTCACGCGATCCTCAATGAAGAGGTTGCCCGTCTCAAGCGTGGCGAAAGCAAAGCGACCGTTAGCGCTGAAAACAAAGCCGTTATCGAAAGCCTGACCGGGATGCCGTACGAGCAGTGCTGGGGCGAAAACACCGTTGGCTACATCAACCGCAGCCACATGAAATCGCAGTCAGCTGCCCAACCTAAAAATGCCTGAATACCGGGGCGGACAGCAATGTCCGCCTGCTATTGGAAGAGAACAAAATGACTGAACAGAGCCTGGTGATGCAACAAGGGCTATGGGCGCGGATGGGATTACCTCGCGAACTTTGCTGGGGATTTATCGGCGTATTTCTTTTTATTACGGGCGCAACAATAGAACAAAGTTGGCTCTCCTCAATGCTGCAACAGCGGGGATTCTCTCCGTTTGATATCAGCCTGTTGTCATCCATATTTGGCCTGTGCGTGGCGGCGATCTCCTGGTTTTCCGGCATCGGTGCCGGGGTTCTGGGATTACGCCGTTTAATGTGGGTCGCAACGGCGGTGTACTTTATCGGTTCTGTGCCGTTTATCTTTTTTGCCTTACCGCAAAACAACTACCCGCTGATGGTCGCCACGTATGCGCTGCGCGGCGTCGCATACCCGCTTTTCGCCTACTCGTTTCTGGTGTGGATCAACCAGCGCTGCGAGATTCGGATCCTGGGGCGCGCGGTGTCCTGGTTCTGGATTGCGTTTGGTGTCGGCATGACCATCGTCGGCCCGTGGTATTCAAGCCTGATGATTGCGAAATGGGGTGAAACCAACACGCTGCTGAGTGGCTTTATCTTTGTCCTGTGCGGCGCGTTTTGTGCGTTGGTGCTGAACCGCGATCGTCCCGACTGGCAGCGCGGTCAGGCGCTGGGACCGGCGCTTCTCGAAGGGATAACCGTACTGGCGCGTGAACCGAAAATGCGTCTGGCGGTGGTGGTGAAAACCATCAACGACATTGGTAAGTTTTCACTGGTGATCCTGATGCCAGTGTACCTGCCCCGGTTTGGCTTCAGCATCGCGGAGTGGCTGACTATCTGGGGTCTGGTCAACGTCATCAATATTTTCTCCAGTTATCTGTTTGGCTGGTTAGGCGATACCATTGGCTGGCGTAATACGGTGGTGTGGTTTTCCGGCACGCTGTGTGGGGTCGCTTCGCTGGCGGTCTGCTACGCACCGGTGTTGTTTGGTCATAGCGAACTGGCGCTGTTCCTGGCGTTGTCGATTTATGCGATTGGGCTGGGGGCGTTTGGGCCACTGAGCGCACTGATCCCCTCGTTGTTGCCGCAAAATAAAGGGGCGGCCATTTCGTGTCTGAACCTGGGATCCGGGTTAAGTAATTTCGCCGGACCGTTTATTGTGACGCTGTGCGTCGGGCCGTTGGGCGTGGAGGGGACGCTGTGGGTGATAGCCATTCTCTATTTTGCCGCCAGCCTGTTGACGATCCCGCTGAGATTGCCTGATAACCCGCAATCTCCAGGTTAACCTCTAACTTTTCGTCTATGCTTTTTCCTCAAGTCTCTGAAAAGGGCAGCAAAAGAGTGAGGAAAGCGACATGACAATCTCAAAGCTATGGTTGAGCTCACTGGCGCTGGTCGCGGCAGTGAGCCTGCCATTACAGGCTGCATCTCCTGTCACCGTCGGGTCGAAGATCGATACCGAAGGGGCGCTGCTCGGCAATATTATTCTGCAAGTGCTGGAAAGCCACGGCGTTAAAACAGTCAATAAAGTGCAACTGGGCACCACGCCCGTGGTGCGCGGGGCGATCACCTCCGGGGAGCTGGATATTTATCCGGAATACACCGGTAATGGCGCCTTCTTCTTCAAAGATGAAAACGATCCGGCGTGGAAGAACGCCCAGGCAGGCTTTGAAAAAGTCAAAAAGCTGGACGCTGAGCAAAATAAACTGGTCTGGCTCACGCCCGCACCCGCTAACAATACGTGGACCATCGCCGTACGTCAGGACGTGGCAGAAAAGCACAAACTTGCGTCGCTTGCCGATCTGGGGCGTTATCTGAAAGAGGGCGGTGAATTCAAGCTGGCGGCGTCTGCTGAATTTATCGAGCGCACTGATGCGCTTCCCGCCTTTGAAAAAGCCTACGATTTTAAACTAAATCAGAACCAACTGCTGTCGCTGGCCGGTGGCGATACGGCGGTCACCATTAAAGCCGCCGCCCAGCAAACCTCCGGCGTCAATGC
Source organism: Citrobacter sp. GW821-FHT02E08 (assembly GCF_059421685.1). Lineage (NCBI taxonomy): Bacteria > Pseudomonadati > Pseudomonadota > Gammaproteobacteria > Enterobacterales > Enterobacteriaceae > Citrobacter > Citrobacter sp. GW821-FHT02E08. The sequence continues at coordinate 76,953 of NZ_JBWKVL010000018.1, forward strand.
GGCAATGGCGTATGGCACCGATGGGCCGGTGGCGGCGCTGGGTCTGCAAACGTTGAGCGATCCTAAGGGTGTTCAACCGATTTATGCCCCCGCACCGGTGGTGCGCGAGGCGGTGCTGAAAGCGCATCCGCAAATCGCCGAATGGCTACAGCCGGTATTTGCCAGTCTCGATGAGAAAACGTTGCAGCAATTAAACGCCAGCATTGCCGTCGAAGGACGGGATGCGAAAAAAGTGGCGGCAGACTACCTGAAGCAAAAAGGGTGGGTGAAGTAACTGAATTTGTCTGCGATGCGTAAGGTGTCAAACGTCAGCCTCAATCGTGTGCTGTTGCTGCTGGTTCTCCTGACCGCCATTGCTGCTGCGCTTCCTTTCGTGAACTACGCCCCGAACCGACTGATGTCAGGTGACGGGCGTCAGCTCTGGGATATCTGGCCGGACATTAAATGGGGACTGCCAGGGGGATTCGCGCTACTGCTTGCCCTGTGTCTGTTCCCCGGTCAACGCGGTTCTGTCGCTACGCTGGTGGTTGTGCAACTGCTGCTAACGGGCGTGCTCATCGCGGCCGGAAGTGCGGCGACGTATCTGGCCCAGACAGGCAGCCCGCTGGCGCGTACCAGCCTCGGCAGCGGTTTTTGGCTGGCGCTGGGTATGACGCTTTTGGCCTGTAGCGATGCGATTCGACGTATCACCGTACACCCGCTGTGGCGCTGGATATTGCACGCGCAAATCGCGGTGGTGCCGCTGGCGCTGTTGTTTTCCGGCACCTTCAACGATCTCTCGTTACTGAAAGAGTACGCCAACCGCCAGGATGTCTTTGATGCGGCTTTCGCGCAGCATCTGACGCTTTTGATCGGTACGGTGGTGCCTGCGCTGCTGATTGGTGTACCGCTGGGGATCGGCTGTTATTTCTCAGCCGCGCGTCAGGGGGCTGTCTTTGCGGTACTGAATGTTATCCAGACCATTCCCTCAGTCGCTCTGTTTGGCCTGTTGATTGCGCCGCTTGCCGGGCTGGTGAAGAACTTTCCCTGGCTGGGGAGCGTGGGGGTGGCAGGCACCGGCCTGACGCCGGCGCTGATCGCACTGGTGCTGTATGCCTTATTGCCGCTGGTGCGCGGTGTGGTGGCAGGGCTAAACCAGGTGCCGCATGAGGTTCTGGAAAGCGCCAGAGCCATGGGGATGAGTCTTCGTCAGCGTTTTATCCATGTCCAGTTGCCCCTGGCGCTACCGATTTTCTTGCGCAGTTTACGGGTGGTGATGGTGCAGACCGTCGGAATGGCGGTGATCGCCGCGCTTATCGGCGCCGGAGGATTTGGCGCGCTGGTCTTTCAGGGACTGCTCAGTAGCGCCGTTGACTTAGTCTTGCTGGGGGTCGTTCCGGTCGTTGCACTGGCGATAGTTATTGATGCGCTGTTCGATTTATTGGACGCACTCCTGAAGGTCAAACACGATGATTGAATTTAGCCATGTCAGCAAATCGTTTGGCGAACAAAAGGCCGTCAGCGATCTCAACCTGCATTTCCGTGAGGGCAGCTTTTCGGTCCTGATTGGAACGTCTGGCTCAGGAAAATCCACCACGCTGAAGATGATTAACCGACTGGTGGAGCATGACAGTGGGCGGATCCGCTTTGCTGGGGAAGAGATTCGTAGCCTGCCGGTGCTGGAACTGCGCCGACGTATGGGATACGCCATCCAGTCGATCGGACTTTTCCCCCACTGGACGGTGGCGCAGAATATCGCCACGGTTCCGCAACTGCGGAAATGGTCGCGTTCGCAAATTGATGACCGCGTAGAGGAATTGATGGCGCTTCTGGGGTTAGAGGCGGGACTGCGTGAGCGTTATCCCCATCAGCTTTCCGGTGGTCAACAGCAGCGGGTGGGCGTGGCGCGCGCACTGGCGGCGGATCCGCAGGTATTGTTAATGGACGAACCGTTCGGCGCGCTGGACCCGGTGACACGCAGCGCGTTACAGCATGAGATGACCCGCATTCATCGCCTGCTAGGGCGCACTATTGTGTTGGTGACGCACGACATTGATGAAGCATTACGCCTCGCTGAGCATCTGGTGCTGATGGATGGTGGTGAAGTGGTGCAGCAGGGGACGCCGCTGGAGATGCTGATGTCTCCCGCCAGTGATTTCGTACAGGAATTTTTTGGCCGCAGCGAGCTTGGCGTACGACTGCTGTCGCTCCGCCATGTAGGCGATTTTGTCCGGCGTCAGGAGCGGCTGGAAGGAGAAGCGCTGGCAGAGGAGATGACGCTGCGTGACGCGCTTTCCGCCTTTGTGGCGGGTGGGTGTGACGTCTTGCCGGTGGTTAATCAGCAGGGCGTTCCCTGCGGGACGCTCCATTTTCGCGATTTACTTTCAAAGACCTTGCCTCATGAAACTTCTGCGTGATCCGCTGTTATGGCTCATTGTCATTTTTCTGCTGTTGCTGGTGAGTTTGCCGCACAGTCAGGCGCTGTTTGGCGCGCTGTTTCCCCAATTACCGCGCCCGGTGTATCAGCAGGAAAGTTTTATCGCGCTGGCGTTGGCGCACTTCTGGCTGGTCGGTACTTCGAGCGTGGTTGCCGTGGCGGTAGGCGTTGGGGCGGGGATTGCAGTGACGCGTCCGTGGGGGGGCGAATTTCGTCCGCTGGTTGAAACCCTTGCGGCGGTTGGACAAACCTTTCCCCCGGTGGCGGTGCTGGCGATAGCGGTTCCGGTGATGGGATTCGGTCAGGAACCGGCGATCATCGCCCTGATCCTGTATGGCGTGTTACCGGTTTTGCAGGCCACCCTGGCGGGGCTGGGGGCAATCCCGGAGAGTGTGGTCAGCGTGGCGCGTGGGATGGGGATGAGTCGCGGGCAGCAGCTGCGCAGCGTTGAGCTTCCGTTGGCGGCGCCGGTGATTTTGTCCGGTATTCGGACATCGGTGATTATCAATATCGGAACGGCGACCATTGCTTCAACGGTGGGGGCCAGCACGCTGGGCACACCCATTATCATTGGGCTCAGCGGGTTTAACACAGCCTATGTGATTCAGGGGGCGGTGCTGGTGGCGCTGGCGGCAATTATTGTCGATCGCGTGTTTGAACGACTCGGGCAATACCTTACCCGGCATGCAAAATAAACGTATAGCCTGCGAGCATGACGCCGCCAATGCCACCGATGGCCATCAGCAGGAAGAGGGTAATAACACCGATTTTAGCTACGCTCATTATGCACTCCTTATGTTAACGGAGCGATTATATGATAAAGCGTATTTGTTAATGAACCATTAAATGCCGAGTAGATGAATATCGTGACCCTGCGCAAGCCATTCGGCAAGCTGTTGCTGCTGGGCGGGGGTCTGGTTTTCGCCGCACCAGATGAGCAACGTTCGACCATCAAACAGTTCCGGGCGCAGCTGATTCAGTGAATGGGGCAGCACGTCAACGCGCCATCCCTGCTGGCTGGCGATCCAGCCTTCCAGCCATAATCGCGTGGTATCGTGAATATTCCAGCCGACGACCAGCGCATCTTTTCCTTGTTTTTTGCGGGCAGAGGCCAGACAAATCGCAATGTAGTTAATGAGAACGCCGTCGAGAATACCCAGCAGCGCCTGTAGGGTGGGCTGCTGGCATTGCAAACGTCGGCGTAGGGGAATAAACAAGTGTGTGGTGAGTGTTTGGGCCGGGTAATCCTGGCCGCGTTCTTTGATCCACAGCCTGAGGCTTTGCAGATTGTTGCTTTGCAAATAGTGCAGCAGAGTTTCTTGCTGTTCGCGCCAGCCGTTTTGCAAATCGATATTATCATTACTCAGTAGCATTTTGACCTTGCTGACCTGCACGCCGTTGTCTATCCAGCGCTTGATCTCACGGATCCGGTCGATGTCCGCATCGTTAAACAGGCGATGACCACCGTCGGTTCGTTGCGGTTTCAACAACCCGTAACGCCTCTGCCACGCGCGTAATGTGACAGGGTTGATATCACAAAGCAAAGCCACTTCACCTATCGTGTAAAGCGCCATCGTCTCACCCTTGCTCGCGAGGTCCCAGTCTTACTGTAGACGCTCTTTTGCGAACCAGGTAGTTTTGTCTGTTTTTTGTCCGGCCAGGGGGTGAGAATGTGCGCATTCGCGTGCTTTTGAGTGATCGTTCTCACGAATTGATGTTTTTATGCAACAGTTCAAAGAAAGTTCAGCGGACTCAATGTATGTTACGCGGTTTTAAGTGATGTGTGGTTAGCGGGTATGTACGAGTTCAATCTGGTGTTGCTGCTGCTTCAGCAGATGTGCGTGTTTTTGGTTATCGCGTGGTTGATGAGTAAAACGCGTCTGTTTATCCCGCTGATGCAGGTTACGGTTCGTTTACCGCATAAATTCCTCTGCTATATCATCTTCTCTATTTTCTGCATTATGGGCACCTGGTTTGGCCTGCATATTGATGATTCCATCGCCAACACGCGTGCTATTGGCGCGGTGATGGGCGGTTTGCTGGGGGGACCGGTGGTCGGTGGGCTGGTGGGCTTGACCGGTGGCTTACATCGCTACTCAATGGGCGGTATGACGGCGCTCAGTTGCATGATTTCGACCATTGTCGAAGGGCTGCTGGGAGGGCTGGTGCATAGCGTGTTGATTCGCCGTGGCCGGACCGACAAAGTCTTTAGCCCGTTGACGGCAGGGGCAATTACCTTTGTGGCTGAACTGGTGCAGATGCTGATCATTCTGCTGATTGCCCGTCCGTTCGAAGATGCGCTGCACCTGGTCAGTAACATTGCGGCGCCGATGATGGTGACCAACACCGTCGGGGCGGCGTTGTTTATGCGTATTCTGCTCGACAAGCGCGCCATGTTTGAAAAATACACCTCGGCGTTTTCGGCGACCGCGCTGAAAGTGGCGGCCTCCACCGAGGGGATCCTGCGTCAGGGCTTTAACGAAGTGAACAGCATGAAAGTGGCGCAAGTGCTGTATCAGGAACTCGATATTGGCGCGGTGGCGATTACCGATCGCGAAAAACTGTTGGCGTTTACCGGGATTGGCGACGATCACCATTTGCCTGGCAGACCTATCTCGTCGACCTACACGTTAAAGGCGATTGAAACCGGAGAGGTGGTCTACGCCGATGGCAATGAAGTGCCATACCGGTGTTCATTGCACCCGCAGTGCAAATTAGGTTCGACACTGGTTATCCCGCTACGTGGAGAGAACCAGCGGGTCATGGGCACCATTAAGCTGTATGAAGCGAAAAATCGTCTCTTCAGCTCGATCAACCGCACGTTGGGGGAGGGGATCGCCCAGCTATTGTCGGCGCAGATTCTGGCGGGTCAGTATGAGCGGCAAAAGGCGCTGCTTACCCAGTCGGAAATCAAATTGCTGCACGCGCAGGTGAATCCTCATTTTCTGTTTAACGCGCTCAACACGATTAAGGCGGTGATCCGCCGCGACAGCGAGCAGGCAAGCCAGTTGGTTCAGTACCTTTCGACCTTCTTTCGTAAAAATTTAAAACGCCCGTCGGAGATTGTTACCCTTGCCGATGAGATTGAGCATGTGAATGCCTATTTGCAGATCGAGAAGGCCCGCTTCCAGTCTCGTCTACAGGTGACGCTGACCGTGCCGGACGCGCTTTCGCACCAACAACTGCCCGCATTTACCCTGCAACCCATCGTTGAAAATGCCATCAAACATGGGACTTCCCAGCTACTGGGAACCGGCGAGGTCTCCATTACCGCGCGCCGTGAAGGGCAGTATCTGATGCTGGATATTGAAGACAATGCCGGACTGTATGAGCCAACGAACAATGTCAGCGGCCTCGGTATGAACCTGGTGGATAAACGGCTGCGGGAGCGATTTGGCGACGACTACGGTATCAGCGTGGCCTGTGAACCCGATTGTTTTACCCGAATAACTTTACGACTTCCTCTGGAGGAACACGCATGATTAAAGTGCTGATTGTGGATGACGAGCCGTTAGCGCGGGAAAATCTGCGGATTCTGCTAGAAGTTCAGAGTGATATCGACATTGTGGGTGAATGTTCAAACGCCGTGGAAGCGATTGGTGCGGTGCATAAACTACGCCCTGACGTCCTGTTTCTGGATATTCAAATGCCGCGCATCAGCGGGCTGGAAATGGTGGGGATGCTTGACCCGAAACACCGTCCTTATATCGTCTTTCTGACGGCGTTTGACGAGTATGCCGTTAAAGCTTTCGAAGAACATGCGTTTGATTATTTGCTCAAGCCCATCGAAGAAACACGGCTGGAGAAAACGCTGGCGCGTCTGCGTCAGGAGCGGAGCAAGCAGGATGTTTCGGTACTGCCGGAAAATCAACAGGCATTAAAATTTATTCCCTGTACCGGACATAGCCGGATTTACCTGCTGCAACTGGATGATGTGGCGTTCGTCAGCAGCCGGATGAGCGGTGTCTATGTGACGAGTAGCGAAGGCAAAGAAGGTTTTACCGAGCTGACGCTCAGAACGCTGGAAAGCCGCACGCCGCTTCTGCGCTGTCATCGCCAGTATCTGGTTAACATGGCGCATTTGCAGGAGATCCGCCTTGAGGACAATGGTCAGGCTGAACTGCTGTTGCGTAACGGGCAGACAGTACCGGTCAGCCGTCGCTATTTAAAGACCCTGAAAGAGGCGTTGGGGCTGTAAATCATGTATACTCGTCGCGCTTCAAGTTGCAGCTGCGTTAGCTGCGCTCGTTCACCCCTGTCACATAGTTCTCTATGCTCCAGGGGATTCGCTCGCTTGCCGCCTTGCTGCAACTCGAACTGCTTAGAGTAGAGACTTAACCCCCGCATTTTTTATTTTTCACCATCACCGAAGGCACTATGGTCAGTAACGATATTTTACGCAGCGTCCGCTACATCCTGAAAATCAACAATAACGATCTGGTGCGTATTTTCGCGCTGGGGGAAGCCGAAGTGACGGCGGAACAACTGGTTCCCTGGCTGCGTAAAGAAGATGAAGAAGGCTTCGTGCGTTGCCCGGACATCTTAACGTCGTGCTTTCTGAACGGTCTGATTTATGAAAAGCGCGGACGTGATGAATCGGCTCCAGCGTTGGCGGTCGAACGTCGCATTAACAACAATATTATGCTGAAGAAGCTGCGTATTGCGTTTGCGCTGAAAACCGATGATATCCTCGCCATTATGACCGAGCAGAAGTTCCGCGTTTCGATGCCGGAGATCACCGCCATGATGCGTGCCCCTGACCACAAAAACTTCCGTGACTGTGGCGATCAGTTCCTGCGTTATTTTCTGCGTGGACTGGCGGTGCGTGAGCACGCGAAAAAAGCCTGAACGTTGCAGACCTGATGGCGCTACGCTTACCAGGCCAGTGCTACCCGACATAAAAAAAACGCTGCCGAAGCAGCGTTTTTTTATGCAGATTATTTCACCTGCTGACCCGGCTTCGCGCCTTCATCCGGGCTTAACAGGAAAATATCCTTTCCACCAGGACCTGCGGCCATCACCATCCCTTCAGAGATGCCGAAGCGCATTTTGCGCGGCGCCAGGTTGGCGACCATCACCGTATGGCGACCGATCAGCACCTGCGGATCGGGATAAGCCGTACGGATCCCCGAGAAGACGTTACGTTTCTCACCGCCAAGATCGAGCGTCAGACGCAGCAGCTTATCGGAGCCGTCAACAAACTCGGCGTTTTCGATCAGTGCGATGCGCAAATCCACTTTGGCGAAATCATCAAAGCTGATGGTTTCCTGAATCGGGTCGTCTGCCAGCGGACCGGTTACCGGCGTGCTCAGCGCTTTGACTTCTTCTTTAGAGGCTTCAACCAGTGCTTCGACTTGTTTCATCTCGATGCGGTTGTAGAGCGCTTTGAAGACATTTACTTTGTGCGCGAGCAGCGGCTGCGCCATGGCATCCCAGTTCAGTTCCGTATTCAGGAACGCTTCCGCACGTTCGGTCAGCGTTGGCAGAACCGGCTTCAGATAAGTCATTAGCACGCGGAACAGGTTGATACCCATTGAGCAAATCGCCTGCAGGTCGGCATCGCGGCCTTCCTGTTTCGCAACGACCCACGGTGCCTGTTCATCGACATAACGGTTGGCGACGTCGGCCAGCGCCATGATTTCACGGATCGCTTTACCGAATTCACGGCTTTCCCACGCTTCGCCAATTACCGCTGCGGCGTCGGTGAAGGTTTTATACAGCTGCGGGTCAGCCAGCTCAGAAGCCAGTACGCCATCAAAACGCTTGTTAATAAAGCCCGCGTTACGCGACGCAAGGTTAACCACCTTGTTGACGATATCGGCGTTCACGCGTTGCACGAAATCTTCCAGATTCAGATCGATATCATCAATACGGGAAGAGAGCTTCGCGGTGTAGTAATAACGCAGGCTGTCGGCGTCAAAATGGTTCAGCCAGGTGCTGGCTTTAATGAAGGTGCCGCGTGATTTTGACATCTTCGCGCCGTTCACTGTCACATAGCCGTGAACAAACAGGTTCGTCGGTTTGCGGAAGTTGCTGCCTTCCAGCATTGCGGGCCAGAACAGGCTGTGGAAGTAGACAATATCTTTACCGATGAAGTGATACAGTTCGGCATCGCTGTCTTTCTTCCAGTATTCGTCAAAGCTTACGGTGTCGCCGCGCTTGTCGCACAGGTTCTTGAATGAACCCATGTAGCCGATTGGCGCATCCAGCCAGACGTAGAAGTATTTGCCCGGCGCATTCGGAATTTCAAAACCGAAGTACGGCGCATCGCGGGAGATGTCCCACTGTTGCAGACCGGATTCAAACCATTCCTGCATTTTGTTTGCGACCTGCTCCTGGAGTGCGCCGCTGCGGGTCCACGCCTGAAGCATCTCGCTGAAAGAGGGCAGGTCAAAGAAGAAGTGCTCAGAATCACGCATTACCGGCGTGGCGCCGGAAATCACGGATTTCGGCTCGATAAGCTCAGTTGGGCTGTAGGTCGCGCCGCACACTTCGCAGTTATCGCCGTACTGGTCCGCCGCCTTACATTTCGGGCAGGTGCCTTTGACAAAACGGTCCGGCAGGAACATGCCTTTTTCCGGATCGTAAAGCTGAGAGATGGTGCGGTTTTTGATAAAACCGTTCTCTTTCAGGCGCGAGTAAATCAGCTCGGACAATTCACGGTTCTCATCGCTGTGCGTCGAGTGGTAGTTGTCATAGCTGATGTTGAAACCTGCGAAATCAGTCTGATGCTCCTGACTCATTTCGGTAATCATCTGCTCAGGCGTGATGCCCAATTGCTGTGCTTTCAGCATGATTGGCGTGCCGTGGGCGTCGTCTGCGCAGATGAAGTTAACCTGATGGCCGCGCATTCGCTGGTAACGGACCCAGACATCAGCCTGGATGTGCTCCAGCATATGGCCGAGGTGGATAGAGCCGTTTGCGTACGGCAGCGCGCACGTTACCAGAATTTTCTTCGCGACTTGAGTCATAGTAGGTATTACTTCTTCTCTATTAAAAGGGGGTTCTGATGTTACCTGAAAGGGAATAACTACGCCAAGTGATAAGGGCATTTATCCATAAATGAATATTTGTTACCACTGGAGTAGACTAGGTAGTTACAATCGTTTTTTCAGAACAACAAAAAGGAGTCGGGATGAACGCACAATCCCAGGCCAAATCACCAGAAACCTTGCGCGCTATGGTCGCCGGGACGCTGGCGAATTTTCAGCACCCCACCTTGAAGCATAATCTTACAACGCTTAAAGCGTTGCATCACGTTGCCTGGATGGATGACACGCTGCACGTTGAGCTGGTCATGCCGTTTGTCTGGCACAGCGCGTTTGAGGTGTTAAAAGATCAATGTAGCGGTGACCTGCTGCGGATCACAGGCGCAAAAGCGATCGACTGGAAGTTGTCACACAACATTGCGACGCTTAAGCGTGTGAAAAACCAGCCGGGTATTAACGGTGTTAAGAACATTATCGCGGTCAGTTCCGGTAAAGGCGGAGTGGGTAAATCGTCTACTGCGGTGAACCTGGCATTAGCGCTGGCTGCGGAAGGGGCGAAGGTCGGCATTCTGGATGCGGATATTTACGGTCCGTCTATTCCCACGATGCTCGGCGCAGAAAATCAACGTCCAACGTCACCTGACGGCACCCACATGGCGCCGATCATGTCTCATGGGCTGGCGACGAACTCAATCGGGTATTTGGTGACAGAAGATAATGCCATGGTATGGCGTGGTCCAATGGCCAGCAAAGCGCTGATGCAGATGTTGCAGGAGACGTTGTGGCCCGATCTGGATTACCTGGTTCTGGATATGCCGCCGGGAACCGGTGACATTCAATTGACGCTGTCACAGAACATTCCGGTGACGGGAGCTGTGGTCGTCACGACCCCGCAGGACATTGCGCTTATCGATGCTAAAAAAGGCATTGTGATGTTCGAGAAGGTCGAAGTGCCTGTGCTGGGTATTGTTGAAAACATGAGTATGCACATCTGTAGCCACTGTGGTCATCATGAGCCAATCTTCGGCACGGGCGGCGCGCAGAAGCTGGCAGAACAGTACCGTACTCAGTTGCTGGGACAGATGCCGCTGCATATTAGCCTGCGTGAAGACCTCGACCGGGGAACGCCGACGGTGATCAGCCGTCCTGACAGTGAATTCACAGCGATGTACCGAGAACTGGCTGACCGTGTTGCCGCGCAACTGTACTGGCAGGGTGACGTTATCCCGGGCGAAATTGCCTTCCGTGCGGTCTAATATTCGCTAATTTACGCCTCTAATCCGTTCGCCACATCAATATTAAACTGGTGTGGCGAACGCTTTTAACCTGCCATAGCTTCCATTTCGCTTATCTCTTTTAAAGATAACGCACATGTCTGAAATCGAAACGCAACGCGATGTAAGTTATGGCAGAACGCGTAAGAATGAGTTCGCGGTGAATAATTAAGAAAGCAGTTTCTGAGTTCCCCCTCTGAAAAGAGGGGGAAATTTGATTATCGGTGATAAAAAATCTCGCCGTCGTAGGCTTTCACGATTTTGCCATCGGTATCGTTGACCAGAACGTAAGCGCTGCCCATATAAGTCCAGTGAGTTCCCGCATCCGGAGCAGGCAGGTTGCGCAGTTGCCACTGTTTAATTTTGTACTCATCAGTAAGGTACAATTGCGGGACGGTATCCCCGGGTTTGAAATGGGTGAAGTCGGCAACAAATCCGCTTAATTCGTACTGAGCGATGCCTGTTTTGGCTCCCGTAGCGGCCCAGACGGTGCTGGTTGCTATCATCAGGGCGCCCATCAACATCATTTTCTTCATACCCATATACTCTCCACTTTCCACTCTATCGGGTCACAAAATTTAGCCGTGTATCATTCCCACTGCGTGGTATGTGTGACAAGCACTTTTTTGTAATCACACCTATTATTTCGTAAAAAGTGTAAACGAAAGCGCCAATAAACGGTATCACTAACCCGTAGTCCCTTTTGCGAACAGTGGTTTTAAGAATCATCCAGGTCAATTTTCGGTTTGCATTGCATGATGCAGACAACGTCGCTCTATATCCATGTTGAAAGAAGGGATTAATAATTATATTTTATTATCGCTCATCCTTAAGCGATTATTACTTACTTCGCATATCCAGCAAATTGGTCATTCTTCATTACGGCAATTTTATGGTTTTTATAAGTGATGATTTTATAGATCCCTTGTTGCCATGTGGCACCGTATCCACCGGATTCAATCACCACCGCCGGTTTACCATCGACCGTGACGCTCTCGTTAATTTTCCAGATGATTTTTAAGCCGTCATAGTGCTTGATGATTGTTTGGCTATCAGAAACAGCCTGGTGATGACCACACGTACCGGCAGCATCCTCGACTTGCGTACAGCCAGATTTCTCCAGCTTATCGCGATAAGAATGGCTGATAGCAAAAGCCGGAGAGGTGGCCAGCGTAGCCAGAACCAGAGATACAATTAGCGTTTTCATTAATAACCCTCGCTGTTGGCGTTTTTGTGATGGTGGTGAGTCTGTTCGGTTTTATTACTGTACAGCGCGTTGGCATTTTCTAATGCTTGTTTCTCCGCTGCGGCGTTAATTGCCGATTGGCGGTTTTGATCTGCGATATAGCAAGCATCGCGACTGACGCCCTGAGACTCGCATGCCGCCATACGAGAAGCGGAGGTCGAGCAGCCACTCAGAATAGCGCACGTGGTGGCCAGAATAAGAATAGCTTTCATCATATACCTTTATTTATTTGAAATATGTCTTCATGTCATCCCCCTGTTATATAAAGGGGAGTGCCGTTATTAGAAACCGATACCCACGCCTGCACCCATCGCAAAATCATTATTGGTTGAATCGCTAATTCCTGCTTTGATAATGGTGTTACTGCCTGCGTGGAAAGATGCACCAACACTTAACGCTTGCTCATTTTTAAAAGAACCCACGCCAGCAGAAACCATCATGGCCTGGCTTGCCTGAACCTGCGGCATTGAAGCAATCGCAATTGCTGAAGCAGCGCCGCTGCGAGCCTCTTTTTTATTACTATCGACTTCATCTTTTAACGAATTGAACTGCGCATTGCTGCTGGCTGATCTTACCCGCGAATAGTGGACACGCGACTAAGTGAGTAAACTCTCAATCAGAGGTGACTCATGACAAAACCAG
>NZ_JBWKVL010000019.1:0-83828 GCF_059421685.1 Citrobacter sp. GW821-FHT02E08
CCGTCCCCTCCGCCCGCGTCCCTGCGGGCGGCCCCGGTCAGCCGTCAACGTCTCATCGATTTTCAGCCGGACCGTGGCGTTGCTTCAGCATTCTGACTTTCAGTGATTTCCGTTTGGCTGTTTAACCAAAAACTCAGGTGGTCAGGTGCGGGGAGAGTCCGGCCGAAAATTGCCGACGTGTTTCCGTAAGGCCGGGGGAACCCGCAGGGATGCGGGTTCAGGGCGCGGCGATAGCCCCCTTAACCCGTTCACGGGACATGAAATGCCAGAGAAGCGAGAAACATAAGGTGAACGGAACCTTGTTCCGGAGTCAAAAATTTCCCAAAAAAAAGCATGACTCCTCAGAGCGTATGACTATCAGGCCTCCACCTGCTCTGTCCCCGTATCGCGGACATCTTCTTCTTCCAGTAATCCTTCGTCCTGCGCCAGCATGGCCGTGGCGATCCCGTTTCCTAACACGTTAATGGCGGAACGCCCCATATCGAGGAAGTGGTCGATACCCATCAACAGCAGGATCCCGGCGACAGGAATATTAAAGCTCGGGATCGTGGCCGCCAGGACCACCAGCGCGGAACGCGGTACACCCGCGATCCCTTTCGACGCCAGCATCAGCGTCAGCATCAACACGGTAATCTCGGCAAAAGAGAGATGAATATTGTAGGCCTGCGCGATAAACATCGAGGCAAATGAGCAGTACACCATCGAGCCGACCAGGTTGAAGGAGTAACCGATCGGCAGCACAAACGACACAATGTTGCGCGAACAGCCGAATTTGGTCAGTTGTTCGAGGGTCTTCGGGTAGGCCGCTTCCGAGCTGCTGGTTGTAAACGCCACCAGCACAGGGTCCTTCAGCATGCTGAGCAGGCGGAACACCTCTTTTTTCAGCACCAGGTATCCCACCGCTAACAACACCAGGCAGGTCATCAGGATAGCGGCGTAATAGCCGCCAATAAAGGAGGCGTAGTGAAGTAAAATGCCCAACCCCTCATTGGCGATAACCGATGAAATGGCCGCAAAAATTGCCAGCGGCGCGACGTACATGACGTAGCCCGTGACCTTCAGCATAATGTGTGAAACCACGTCCAGCGCGGCAACCAGCGGGGCATTAAATTTTTCACCCAGCGACGCGCCACCAATACCGAAAAACAGCGAGAACACGACGATTTGCAAAATTTCATTATCTGCCATCGCCCCCGCAATACTGGTTGGAATGGTATGAGACAAAAAGCCTTTTAAGCTCATGCCGCCCACCGCAAGACCGGTATCTACCGATTCCGCAGGGATCGCCAGATTTAACCCGCCGCCCGGTTGCTCAATCATCACGATAAAAAGCCCCACCAGAATGGACAGGACGGAAGAGCTGATAAACCAGATCATCGCTTTCCCTCCCACACGGCCAATGGTGGCGGTTTCACCCAAACGCATAATTCCTACGGTCAACGTGCTGAATACCAGCGGCGCAATCACCATTTTGATAAGTCTAAGGAAGATATCGGTGAGGAGAGTAATGTTGTCAGACCATGCGGCAATGGTGTCCTGACTGGTGTATGAATGAATCGCCGCCCCCGACAGAATGCCAGCCAGCATGAAGATCACGATAAATAACGTGAGTTTGTTTGCGTTTGCCACTAAAAAGCTCCCAGCTTGATTTAACATTTTATTTTCAGTGACGCATGTCTTTTATTTATTTAGAGGCACTGAAATATTCATTACCTAAATTGGAGTAAAGCGAGGTGGGATACAACTATTTTTTAGTATTTATCCATTTTGTTGCGTTCTGTTGGGCGTGATTATGTGATCCTGATCGCATAAGAATGAATATATCCTTCTGATACATCATTTTTCATGATGCGACCAAATGTTAATTTTTTGATAATTATGATGTTTTTATGTCAATAGGTCATAAGCATGACCATGCGCTGCGCTGGTGGTTGATTTCTCATACATAAACTAAATTTCAGTTTATCAGTTCGTTAGATCTTTTCCGCGTCTTCTGTTCCTGCCATCCCGGTCTGGTGGGAAAAACGTCGAGGATAGCGATTTCTGGAGGTGAAGTGATGAACAATATGTATCTGATCCTGGGCACCGTTAGCGTGTTTTTGTTGCCTGTACCTTCCGTCCTCGCGCTCTCGAGCAACGGGACGATAGGCGCGACGCTGACGCTGACTAACGGCTGCTTGATCAACGGATCGCCCAGCCAGAACGGGATCAATTTCGGTACGCTCGATTTTGGCGCGCATCCGGCGACGTTTTCAGAATTGACGACCCAGTTGACGGGGGCGGGAGGGGGCAACAGCTTTGGCATTCAGTGCACCACGACGGATTACACGGTACAAATCACCGGCAACACGAACTCCTCCGCACCGGGAAATGTGGTGGGGACGCCGGGCACGCCCGCTCGTTATCTCATCAACGCGGCAAACACAACGCAGGGCGTCGCTTACAGCCTGTACAGCGACAGTGGATTCAGTAATGTCATCGACAACAACACCCCTATCCCGAAAACATCGACCACTGCAGGTGTCGATAACTACACCCTGTACGGGCGTATTCAGGGCGGTGGCAACAGCGTCACCGTCGTACCAGGAACCTATACCGACACCATCAATGTCAGCGTAATTTACTGATAAATCAAAAAATGGGTTTTTCATACGCACACTCCTGTATCGGGAGCGGGGGGCTGTTACGCCTGATTTTGGGTCTGTTGGCCAGCATGTGGGGGGCGGCGCAGGCCGTCACCACTCAGTCTTTTCAGCTTAGCGCTACCGTAACGCCGGGCTGTTCCGTCATCACCGGCAGCGGAGGCGTGCTGGGCGCACTCGATTTTGGTACCTACAGCGGGGTAGAAACGCGGCAGGTGAATACTCGCTTTGTGCCGAATGCAGCGCTGTCGCTGGCATGCACGCCGGGAGTGTCGCTCAGTATGAGCATTGATGGAGGACGCAATTTTGCTTCAGTGCGAAATATGCAGCGCTCGGGAGGCACCCAGCGCGTGGCCTATCGTCTCTACAGCTCTTCTTCTCTGGGGGCGAACAGTGAAATCGGCGTTAATCAGCCTGTGTCGGTGGCTTACAGCGATAGCAATAACATTGCACTGCCGTTATTTGGCGTTGCATTTCTGACCGGATTCAGCCCGGCGGGAAACTATTCAGATCAACTTACCGTGACGCTGTCGTGGTAGTAAGGGAGTGATGTGATGAAGATGCGTTTGAATCCGGGGCGACTGTTTGCCCTGACGGCGATGCTGATGGCACCGGGGGCACACAGCGCAGGGACTATTTTGCTTTGGCCCATCGATCCCTGGCTTGCCGCCGACAGTCAGGCCACCGAACTGTGGATCCAGAATCAGGGCGATTCACCGATGATGATGCAGGTACGTATCGTGCGTTGGCACCAGGACGGGGGATTCGAACGTTATCAGCAACAGCAGGATGTGGTCGCCAGTCCTCCCATTGTGCGTATTGAGAAAGGGAGTAAACAGCTCATCCGTCTGATTAAGCAGGCCACCGTGCCCGCTGGGGTTGAGCAGGCTTACCGCATCATTGTCGATGAAATCCCGCAGCCAGAGAGCGTCAGTGCGCCGCAGATGGGGCTCAACGTACAGATGCGTTATTCATTGCCGCTCTTTGTTTACGGGCAGGGCGTCGCTACCTCGCCTGAAGGGGAATATCACGCGCGTGTAAACGTGCAGCAGCTCAACTGGCGGGTGGTGCAGGAGCAGGGCAAACCACAACTGGAAGTGCGCAATCAGAGCGATGTGCATGTCCGGCTCAGCAAAGTGTCGCTGCAGCAAGGGGGGGCGAAGTATACCGTGGCTGAAGGTCTGTTGGGTTATGTTCTGCCCGGCAGTTATCGGCGCTGGCCGCTACCCGCAGGTGTTTCTCACCCAGCAGAGTTAACCTCGGCAGCCAACACGCAGGGTGGTCAATGGCAGTCTGGTCCCGCCAACTGAGTGGTGTGGTGATGACGGCGCTATTGGCCAGTCCCTCCCTTTGCCGGGCGGAGTCGGGGGATGACTCACTGCCACCGCCGCCTGATGCCCGCGCGATGAATACCGACGCGGTCTTCCATCTGGCGCTGATCGTTAATCACTACGATACACAACAGGTGGTGCCAGTGACCCGGCGACAGGGGGACTTTTATGTTGCGAGCGCCGATTTACAGCGTGCCGGGCTCCCGCCTGACAAACTTCCGCACGGGGATGTCAACACGTCACGGTTAGCGCAGGTGCAAACCGAATACGATAGCAGCGGGCAGCGCCTGCTATTGACGGTTCCTCGCGACTGGGTGCCTGAACGGATCATGCATTTTGGCGGTGAGTCGTCGCAGAGTACGCCGCATCATGGGCGTGGCGCGTTACTTAACTATGATTTTTACGCAAGCGATTCTCAACATGGCGGTGGGCAGGCCTCGGTCTGGCATGAACTTCGCTTTTTTAATGATGCGGGATCGTTCTCTTCGACAGGCTATGTGCGCCAGAATATGGCGGGAAGCCACGATCAGCAAGAGGGCTATGTTCGTTATGACACAGTGTTCACGGCCACTCACGAAGACGATGCCACCCAGTGGCGCATCGGGGATGTGATCAGCGATGCCCTGAGCTGGAGCAACAGTGTGCGAGTGGGCGGTCTTTACTGGGGGCGCGATTTTTCTCTGCGTCCCGATCTTGTGACCTGGCCTCTGCCGGAATTTTCCGGCGAAGCGGCTGTTCCGACATCCGTTGACCTGTTCATTGATGGTTATCGGGCAGGGTCGACGCAACTCCAGCCGGGACCGTTTACGCTCACCAATCTGCCCTACATTAACGGCGCGGGCGATGCGGTACTGGTCACGCGTGATGCGTTGGGTCGGCAGGTGAGCACGACATTACCGTTTTATGTTGCCAGTGAACTGTTGGCACCTGGTATGAGTGATGGGGCGGCGACCTTGGGGAGCCTGCGGCGTAACTACGGTATCGACAATGCTGACTACGGTCCGGCAGTGGGGAGTGCGACATACCGATATGGCGCCACCGATTTTCTGACGCTGGAAGGACACGGGGAAGCGGCTGAAGAACTGGCACTGGCGGGAGCGGGAGCACTGGTCAAACTGGGGCGTTTTGGGGTGGTGAATGGCGCATGGACGGAAAGCCGCATGCGGGATAAAAGCGGTCATCAGATCAACTGGGGGTATCAGTACAGTACCGCGGCGTTCAGTCTCGCTACACAGCACTCCCGGCGTGAACGGGGGTTTGGCAATCTGGCGCTGTACGATCAGTCTGACGATGCGGATGATGATAATCAACCGCTGGCGTCGTTGAGTCAGCGCAGCGATCAATACTCGCTTACCTTCAATATGGGAACGTTCGGGAATGTCGGTGCGGCATGGATCGATATCCGTAGCTTTGATGCGCAAAAAACGGAATTGCTCAATCTCTCCTGGAGCCGCAATTTGTGGGGGAGCAGCAGCCTGTATCTTGCTGCCAGCCGGGACCGACAACAGGGTGACTGGACACTGGCGATGTCGGTGCAAATTCCGCTGGGTGAACGAGACAGCGCCGCTTTCAGCATGGAGAAGACGCCGGATGCGGGGCAAACGCAACGCATTAATTACACCCATTCGATGCCGACCGACGGAGGATTTAGCTGGAATCTGGCATGGGCGCGACAATCGCAAGACAGTGACTACCAGCAGGCGACGCTGGGCTGGCGGAATAACAACGTAGAGTTGCAGGGCGGAACCTACGGCGAGAGTGATGAAATGACCTGGTGGGGCGAAGCAATGGGTTCCCTGGTGCTGATGGACAATCAACTGTTTGCCGCCAACAAGATCAACGATGCTTTTGTGGTGGTCAGCACTGACGGGCATGCCGATGTTCCGGTCAATTATGAAAATCAGCCCATCGGGAAAACCAATGAGAAGGGGTATTTGCTGATCAGCAGCGTTTCGGCCTATTACCCGGCGAATTACAGCATCAATACGCTGAATTTACCGGCGGATATCCAGCTGAAGGAAACTGAACGCAAGGTGGCGTTACGGCGCCAAAGCGGTTATCTGGTGGATTTCCCCATGGAGCAGGAGCGTGTGGCCAGCGTGATTCTGCACGATGAGAACGCTCAACCGTTGCCTGTGGCAAGCCAGGTCATGCGATCGCAACAGAAATCTGCCGTGGTGGGGTACGACGGCATCGTCTGGCTGGAAAATTTAGAGAACGTTACGATCTTGCAGGCGACGACGCCGGACGGCAGACATTGTCAGGCAATGCTTACGCTGGCCGCGAATCCTCAGCATAAACTGCAAACCTATGGCCCGCTCATTTGCCGGAGCGGCCCAGGGTGATCGTTCGTGGGCTGTGGCTGTTAGCGTTATTGGTGATAGCACCGGGCGTTCGGGCGGCGTGCTCGGTTGCGACGACCAGCGGCGCATTAGGCAGCGTCTCTTCTTTTACCGTGAACAATACCGAACAAACGAGCAGCGCCGATCTGTTGGTGCAATGCGATGTGGTACTGGGATTGCTCAATAACGACACGGTCACGCTGACCTACACGGGAGCATCCGCCACGGTCAGCAATCGGGGGGCATTAAAGCGCGTGGATAACGCTACCCTGGCGGATGCCATTCCGGTTCGGCTGTGCGGCCAATCCAATTGCGCCAATAACAGTGAAATCGCCATTAACGGTAGCTACACCTGGAGCGGGAGTACGCTGCTGGCGTTATTGGGTTCAAAGCGCTTTACTCTGCCGCTCTATTTTCGCACGGTAACGGGGCAAAACGTCAGCGCGGGACCGTATCAGCTCATCTTCAATTTCAACGTTTACTACAATATTTGCCAGGTTGGCGCGCTGGGATTGTGTATTACCAATCAAACCAATACGGTGGCGACGACCTTACCATTGACCCTGACGGTCACCAACGACTGCATCACTATTACCGCGCCGAACGTCAATTTTGGCAGCGCGCCGCTGGTGAAAAACTTTCCCGCGATCGCCCAGTCCGTTTCAGTCACGTGCACTAAAGGCAGTACATACACCGTCGGTATCAATAATGGCAGCAACGCGAGCGGGAATGTCAGAAATATGGCAAGCGGCGCTAATCGCCTGAGTTATGAGATTTACAAAGGCAGCACCACTGAGCGATGGGGAAGCAGCGGGACGGAACGCTGGGCCAGTAGCGCCTCGTCCTCACTGAGTTCCGACGGACTACTGCGAACTTACAACTACACGGCCAAAATTTTGAATACGCAAACGACGCCGCCCGCAGGGACGTATACCGACACCGTTGTTGTCGATATTGCGTTCTAGCCCATTTTTTCCTTTTCGCAAATGTAAAGTTCTGCCCCGGGGTGCCGATAACGGAGATAACTCGTTTTCAGGAAGGTGCCTTATGTTTAACCGTATCCGCGTTGTCACAATGCTGATGATGGTGCTGGGGGTTTTCGCACTGCTACAGCTTGTTTCCGGTGGTCTGTTGTTTTCTTCATTGCAGCAGAATCAGCAAAGTTTTGTTATTTCTAACGATTTACGCCAGCAGCAGAGTGAACTTACCTCGACATGGGACCTGATGCTGCAGACACGTATTAACCTGAGTCGCTCTGCCGCGCGCATGATGATGGATGCCAGCAACCAGCAGAGCAGCGCAAAAAGTGATCTGCTGAAGAATGCCAAAAACGTTCTGGCGCAGGCGGCGGCGCATTACAACACGTTCAAAAATATTACACCTTTGCCTGAAATGGCGGAGGCCAGCGGCAATGTGGATGAGAAATACCTGCAATACCATGCGGCGCTGGCAGAACTGATTCAGTTCCTGGAACACGGCAACATGGACGCGTACTTTGCCCAACCGACCCAGGGGATGCAAAACGCGCTGGGCGAGGCGCTGGGTAAATATGCCAGCGTCAGCGAGAAACTGTATCGCCAGGCGTTCGACGAAAGCGCCCGTGATTATCACTTTGCGCAATGGCAACTTGCCATTCTTGCGGTGGTCCTGGTGCTGATTCTGGTCGTCGTCTGGTACGGCATTCGCCATACCTTACTGAATCCACTCGCAAAGGTGATTGGCCACATTCGCGAAATTGCCAGCGGCGATTTGACGAAGACATTGACCGTCGCCGGGCGTAACGAAATTGGCGAGCTGGCAGGCAGCGTTGATCACATGCAGCGTTCGTTGATTGACACGGTGACCCAGGTTCGCGAAGGTTCTGACGCCATTTATTCCGGCACCAGCGAAATTGCCACCGGTAACACCGATCTCTCTTCACGCACCGAGCAACAGGCGTCGGCGCTGGAAGAGACCGCCGCCAGCATGGAGCAGCTCACCGCAACGGTGAAACAGAACGCCGACAACGCGCGTCAGGCGTCGCAGCTCGCGCAAAGCGCCTCTGATACGGCGCAGCACGGCGGAAAAGTGGTCGACGGCGTGGTGAAAACGATGCACGAGATTGCCGACAGCTCCAAAAAAATCGCCGACATTATCAGCGTTATTGACGGTATTGCCTTTCAGACCAACATCCTGGCGCTGAACGCCGCCGTGGAAGCGGCTCGCGCCGGAGAGCAGGGGCGTGGGTTTGCGGTGGTCGCCGGTGAAGTGCGCAATTTAGCCAGCCGCAGCGCGCAGGCGGCGAAAGAGATTAAAGCGCTGATTGAAGACTCCGTGTCGCGGGTCGATACTGGCTCGGTGCTGGTGGAAAGTGCGGGCGAGACGATGAACGACATCGTCAATGCCGTCACGCGCGTCACCGACATCATGGGGGAAATTGCCTCCGCATCTGACGAGCAGAGCCGCGGTATTGATCAGGTGGCGCTGGCGGTGTCTGAAATGGATCGCGTCACGCAGCAAAACGCCTCGCTGGTACAGGAGTCTGCGGCGGCCGCGGCGGCGCTCGAAGAGCAGGCCAGTCGTTTAAATATGGCTGTCTCGGCATTCCGGCTGGCGGCACGCCCCCTTGCATCAAAACCGCGTGACGCGCATCGCTCAGGCAATACGCCTCACGCCGCACAATCCCGTCCACTGACAACGGAACCGGACACCCATTGGGAAACATTCTGATGGTCGTTTAAACCTGAATTGCACATCGTACCACCCTAAGCACCGGCACCGCGAAAAGCGGTGTCGGTTGCATCCTGAATGTGATTGAGAAGGCGCTATGACATCATCTCTGCCCACTGGGCAAACGTCATTATTGTTACAGATGACACAGCGCCTCGCGCTGTCTGACGCGCATTTTCGTCGGATATGTCAATTAATCTACCAGCGCGCGGGTATCGTGCTGGCGGACCACAAGCGGGATATGGTCTATAACCGCCTGGTCCGCCGTTTGCGTACGCTGGGACTGGACGACTTTGGTCGCTATCTCAGTACGCTGGAGGCCAACCAAAACAGCGCCGAGTGGCAGGCGTTTATTAACGCACTGACCACCAATCTGACGGCTTTCTTTCGTGAAGGTCATCATTTTCCCGTGCTGGCGGAGCATGCGCGTCGTCGTAACGGCGAATACCGGGTATGGAGCGCGGCGGCCTCCACCGGCGAGGAGCCTTACAGTATCGCCATCACGCTGGCGGACACGCTGGGCACCGCGCCGGGACGCTGGAAAGTGTTTGCCAGTGATATCGACACCGAAGTGCTGGAAAAGGCGAGGAGCGGGATTTATCGCCTTGATGAACTCAAAACGCTCTCGCCACAGCAGTTGCAGCGTTACTTCATGCGGGGAACTGGCCCCCATGAAGGGCTGGTGCGCGTGCGTCAGGAACTGGCCAATTACGTCGAGTTTTCCAGCGTTAATTTGCTGGATAAGCAGTACAACGTACCGGAACCGTTTGACGCCATATTTTGCCGTAACGTGATGATCTATTTTGATAAAACGACGCAGCAGGACATTTTGCACCGTTTTGTTCCACTCCTTAAGCCTGATGGACTGCTGTTTGCCGGTCACTCAGAAAACTTTAGCCACCTCGTGCGCGATTTTTGCCTACGCGGACAAACGGTGTATGCGCTAAGTAAGGATAAAGTATGAGTAAAATCAGGGTATTGTCAGTTGATGATTCCGCGCTTATGCGCCAAATCATGACCGAGATTATAAACAGCCATAGCGACATGGAGATGGTGGCGACGGCGCCCGATCCGTTGGTTGCCCGGGATTTAATCAAGAAATATAACCCCGATGTCCTGACGCTGGATGTCGAAATGCCGCGGATGGACGGTCTCGATTTCCTTGAGAAGTTGATGCGGCTGCGGCCAATGCCCGTGGTGATGGTCTCTTCCCTGACCGGAAAAGGCTCCGAAGTGACCCTGCGTGCGCTGGAGTTGGGGGCGATTGATTTTGTGACCAAACCGCAGCTCGGTATTCGTGAAGGCATGCTGGCCTACAGCGCGATGATTGCGGAAAAAGTGCGGACGGCGTCGCGCGCGCGTCTGGCTGCCCATAAACCGTTGGCGGCGCCTGTCACCCTGAAAGCCGGGCCGCTACTCAGTTCGGAAAAATTGATCGCCATTGGCGCCTCAACCGGGGGAACCGAGGCGATACGCCATGTGCTTCAGCCGCTGCCGCTCTCCAGCCCGGCGGTGATTATCACGCAGCATATGCCGCCCGGATTTACCCGTTCCTTTGCTGAGCGCCTGAACAAACTGTGTCAGATAGCAGTGAAAGAGGCGGAACACGGCGAGCGAGTGTTACCCGGACACGCCTATATCGCGCCGGGAGACAAGCACATGGAGCTGGCGCGCAGCGGGGCAAACTATCAAATCAAAATTCATGACGGTCCGCCGGTTAACCGGCATCGACCTTCAGTAGATGTGTTGTTTCATTCGGTGGCGATTCATGCGGGGCGCAACGCCGTGGGGGTGATCCTCACGGGGATGGGCAACGATGGCGCGGCGGGGATGTTAGCGATGCACCAGGCAGGCGCCTGGACCATTGCGCAAAATGAAGCAAGTTGTGTGGTGTTCGGCATGCCGCGCGAGGCCATCAATATGGGTGGCGTGAGCGAAGTGGTCGATCTCAGCCAGGTAAGCCAGCAGATGCTGGCGAAAATCAGTGCCGGACAGGCAATACGTATTTGAATCAGGAGCAAATTTTTATGGCGGATAAAGAACTTAAGTTTTTGGTTGTGGATGACTTTTCCACCATGCGTCGCATTGTGCGCAACCTGCTAAAAGAGCTGGGTTTTAACAACGTCGAAGAGGCCGAGGATGGCGTGGATGCGTTGAACAAACTGCAGGCCGGTGGGTATGGGTTTGTCATTTCCGACTGGAATATGCCCAATATGGACGGTCTTGAGCTGCTGAAAACAATCCGTGCAGACGGCGGGATGTCCTCGCTGCCGGTATTGATGGTGACGGCGGAAGCCAAGAAAGAGAACATCATTGCTGCGGCTCAGGCAGGGGCGAGTGGTTACGTGGTGAAACCGTTCACCGCCGCGACGCTGGAAGAGAAACTCAACAAAATCTTTGAGAAACTGGGTATGTGAGGGTGTGACGATGATGCAACCATCAATCAAACCTGCGGATGATCACTCGGCAGGAGATATCATCGCGCGCATCGGCAGCCTGACCCGAATGTTGCGCGACAGCCTGCGGGAACTGGGGCTGGATCAGGCCATTGCAGAAGCGGCGGAAGCGATTCCGGACGCGCGCGATCGTCTGGATTATGTCGTGCAGATGACGGCGCAGGCGGCAGAACGCGCGCTGAACAGCGTTGAAGCGTCTCAGCCGCACCAGGATGAAATGGAGAAAGGGGCGAAAGCGCTATCCCAGCGTTGGGATGCGTGGTTTGAAAACCCGATCGAACTTTCTGACGCCCGTGAACTGGTCACCGATACGCGGAAATACCTTGGCGATGTGCCGGGGCATACCAGTTTTACCAATGCGCAGCTGCTCGACATCATGATGGCGCAGGATTTCCAGGATCTTACCGGTCAGGTGATCAAGCGCATGATGGATGTGATTCAGGAGATCGAGCGTCAATTGCTGATGGTCTTACTGGAAAACATTCCGGAGCAGGGCGCGCGTCCGAAACGCGAAAATGAAAGCCTGCTGAATGGCCCGCAGGTCGACACCTCGAAGGCTGGCGTTGTTGCCAGTCAGGACCAGGTGGATGATCTGCTGGACAGTCTTGGCTTCTGATAATCATTGCCGCCCAGTGCAAACCGGGCGGCTTTTCTGCTAGCGAAGCTCCATTTTCACCGTTACGTTACCCTCAAATTTACCCGGTTCCGGTTTTTTCTCGGTGGTGCCAACCGGGGCGGCTTTCATGATGATGCTGCCGTTGCCCTGTCCATCCATCGTCACCGGTAGGTCCAGCGACCCGTCCAGCACAACGTCATCGTTGTTTTGATCAAACATCCGCACCCCAATGTCATCCCGGCCCTCCATTTTGGCAATCAGACTGTTGCTGCCTGAAACGACCCCCTGATCGGCACTGAGTGTCAGCTGAATTTTCCCGGTGTTAGCGGCCGCCGGATCGTCACAATGGTAAGAGATATTGACGTCTCTGAGCGTATAGCTTGCCGGAGGCTTACCCTGCACAACGAACTGTGAGGTGACAATATTGCCGAGTTCAACCTCGATGGTGCTGCCGGCGTTAATCGTACAGCTGAGCGGGGCGCTGAGTTTTCCCGTCAGGTGAAAATCGGAAACATGTTGGGTGTTGGTGACGGCACAATAGTTTCCGGTAGAGAGGCAGGAATAGTTTTGCGCGATAACGGTCAGTGGGATGATCTCTTCGCCTAAAATGGCTTGCTTAACGTAGAGCGTGATCAGGACAACGTTCCACTTAAATTCTCGCTTAATGCTGCTTCCAGTGGAAGGGCGCGATGCATCGCTACAAACATCGCTGGTTGCCTCAGTCGGTTTTATCGATTCAGTCTTCTTCTGCATGCTGGCGAAGGGGGTGGGGTAACTATCAATGTTGATTTGCGTTAAGTTAATGCCATCGGGTGAGTTTATTGCATCGGCGTAGGCGGTGACATCAATATCTAAATGATCGGTCAGGGAGCCGTATCCCGCTTTACCCGCAGGTAACGGGCTGCCGGCGGCGGTGAGTTCATAGACCGGGGTGCCCGTATTCATCCCGTTCGGGCAATCGCAATTGGCGACGACCGAGGGCCCTACGGCGACAAAATGGTATTCCGGATTGCTGATAATTTGCCCATCCTTATTATTCTCAGCGGTGAGTTCCGTATTGATGGTGGTGGTGTAATCCACCGGCGGCGGGAAGCAGTTGGTTAGTATGACGGTAGCGGCGCGAGTCGCGAGAGGTAAGGCCAATAGGACCATAACGAGTCCGACGCTGTAGAGTCGGCGGGTGAGATGTTTATTCTGCATGAGTTGCCTCCGGCTTGCAGAGCGCACTGACCTGGCGGATACCGCCGGGGGCCGTGTCGGAAGAAGATGAAAGCGTGATGTCAACATGGCAGCGCTGTTGTGCGGAGTTTCCCCACTTCACTGTCAGAGGGAGAGTTTCGGCGACGCCGGCGAGATACAGTACGCCGCGATCGTCGACAATACCGCTGAGAGGGAGGTCATCGACGCTGGCGATGGCACCAAAGGGGATCGCCCGACCATCAGGGCGGGTGAGAGACACCAGAACCCGGTAGCCGACATGTGCCGTAAAGTGCGTACTGACGGCGGCGTTACGGGATGGCACCACGGTCATCGCGGTGGCATCCGTATCTACATCAGACGGCAAACTGGTGGTATCAATACGGATCACGTTTTCCTGGTAAGGCGTCAGTGAAGGGATCACCGCGTTGCCAAAAAGATCGGTTTGCACGCCCCGCTGGTTGGCAAAATGCACGCCAGGCGCGCCTTTGGCACTGACAATGGCGAATTGATCGCCTAAGGGCTGAGCAAGCGTGACGCCTGCAGGGTGAGCCACTATCCCACCGCTGATCCCATAACTTAGCTGCTGTGAGCTATCGGAGGCGGAGGCGTATCCGGCGTTAAGATTGGCATATTGCGAACGATAGCTACTATAGACGCTACTGCTGTCGCCGCCACCATGGTTAGTCCGGCTCTGCTGGAGTGAATAACTGAGCCGATCATCATCCAGCAATGTGCCACTAAGCCCCACGTTCTGCGAGGTATCCCCTTGCTTACTGGTGCTGAGATTGTAGCTGGCCCAACTTTTAGGTAGCCATCGGGAGAGCGGCAGGCTAAAACCCAGAGATAGCATCTGATCGCTGGGTTCGTCGCTGGTTTTGCTATAGGTATAAGCCAGGTTGACGCTGACGTCGCCAATCATCCGATTGATGCCCGACGTGATGCTTCGCTCTTTGTGGCTGGTTTGCCAGTAATCCTGTTGATAGCCGGAAATGTACACACTGCTGTCGAGTACGGTCTGGCTAACGTTGAGCTGGAGTCGGCTGCGTTTGTTGTAGTTGTAAGACCAGTCGCTATCGTTCGCATCGTGCTTTTCGTTAGCATCGGCAAACGTGTAATAACCGTCGGTCGAGTATCGGTAACTCGCCAGGCTGAAGTTAGTGCCTGTTGCCTCAATCTGTTTGGAATACATCAGACGCCAGGACTGCCCGTCGTGCTGTTCGTGATTATCCAGTTGCGTGCGGGCCAGCGTTACATCGGTTGAGATGGCGCCCAGCTCCCCCAACATGACCCCTGTACCGCCATTCACCGCCTGGTAGTCCGAAGACGTGGTTACGCCGCCGAAAAACGTCAGGAAGTTATTCAGACCATAAATAAGACTGGCCTGAGCGAAAAGGGGCTCTCTGGCGGCTTGACTCTCGTCTGCACGATAGCGGGCGAGAGTCACTTCGTAGCGGATATTGCCGGGTCGCTGCATGATGGCGACGCTTGAATAGGGCTGGGTGAAATGATGCTCGGTCCCGTCGGCTTCTTTAATTGTTACGTCAAGATCGCCGCTATTGCTGGTGGAGTAGAGATCGGTAATTTCAAAAGGACCGGGTGCGACGTTGGCCTGATAGATGACATACCCATTTTGTCGCACCGAGACTTCGGCATTAGAACTGGCGATACCGCGAATAACCGGGGCAAACCCCCGCTGGTTATAGGGCAGCATTTGATCGTCAGATGCCACGTTGATGCCGCGGTATTGCAGGCTGTCAAAGATCTCGCCACGGGTGCTGTTTTCGCCAGCGATAAACTGGGCTTTTAAACAACGGATATCATGCTGGAGCCAGGTATTAATGGTTTGCCAGGATTGCGTCTCATCGGACTGGTTCCAGGTTGAATAGTTGCGTAACCGCCAGCCACCGAGATTGGCGCCGCTACGCAGGTTAAGATACTGGCTGGAACCGTGGGTTTGATCCCCACCGCTACGCTCTGAGCCAGAGAACGCGTAGTTGGTAAAGAGTACCGGCACGCCGTCGTTCCAGGATGACGCTGCAATCTCATCGCGATGATGCTCGTCAATAGCCGCTTGCGGCATACTGATGCGTAACGTCATGGCATTAAAATCAAACGTCACTGCCGCAAAGGGAATGTAATCGCCGAGCGGCTTTCCCAGCGGCTCATTGGCAGGCAACTGCGCCAGTTCAGGGTAAGCTTCAACACGAATCCCCCATTGTCGCAACTGCTCAGGGGTTAACTGCGGCTGCAATGCCCCTGTTTTATCATTGATATAGGTAATCGATTTATCGTCGATGTACTGTTTATTCATGATCACTTTGGTGTGATATGTGCCGGGTAATTGCCCGTTTTCTTTTGAAAACAAGGAGAGATCGATATCCTGCTGCGATAGCCCGTCTCCCTCAAGTGATGAAGGGGCGAAGTAATATTCCCGCGCATTGACGTTGCTCACCGCGACGAGGAGCAAGCTGCTCAAACCTCTCAGGAGAGGATTGAGTCGTTTCAAAGGGCGGAAGAGGGACAGGCGCAATCCATTAGCAGCCATTGAGCACCACTATTTCTGGTTTAAACTGGCGGTAAACTCCGCGCTTGCATTGCCGTAGTCGGTAATGCAGCGCCAGCTCACCTTCGCGCCATTCACGGCGTTAGCGAGGGGGAATGTTGCGTTGGCTTTCGGGGCAACCATGTCAACGTGGGTTATCGACTTACCATTTATTCGCAGGGTATCGAAAACGCTGTAATAGTCGCCGTCATTGGTAATGAAAACCTGCCCCCCACGCTGACTAAAACGCAGATTTTTACAGGTATCCATGGGGGCGTTTTTCAGTCCTTCCGGGCGCCAGAACAGTTTTAATCTGGTTTTGTAAATAAGGCGTAAGACATTATTTTGGTTGTTGTCTTTCGCGATGGCCGGGATGGTGCGAACGTTCATATAAAACAGGGATTCACGATCGGTGGGGAGCGCCTGCCCGGACCAGGTAATACGCAGGCTTTGTTCTTTTTGCGGATCGAGTCGAAAGAGCGGGGGGGTCACAATAAACGGCCCCCGGGTTTTTCCATCGCCGGTATCCGTCCATGACTGAATAAGCCAGGGGAGCTCTTTTTCTGTATTGGTGAGCGCCAGCGCCACTTCTTTTTTGCTTGCATCATAAATAACACGCGTACGCCCCACCTGAATCCCTGCCGCGTGGCTGAGAGTGGTAAATGCATAAGGGGTGATACAAATGATGAGCAGAAGAAGGCGCATATAAAAACCTTTAATAAACAAATGTGTTATAAAATAGTTCCTGACGTGTTATTAACGGCATCGCTAATAACACGCCGGAAAAGACTCCAGATTTACTCATATAGAATATTAATTGTTAAATCGGCATTGGCTTCACCCGCGGTTACCGTTGATGAGATAGACTTATAGCGGGCATTCAGCATGGTGGAAATGGTATCTGTTGCGCTGGTTGACAATGGGATATAAACTTGCCCGCTTGACTTATCAAACTTGATCAGAGTGGTATCATGGTCTAACTCGCTGAGGACGATAGCCACGCCTTCGGCTTCTGAAACGGCCAGTTCGTCTGGTGACCCCGCGACTGTGACGCCAGAAAAGGTGAGCTGAATCGCTGCAAGCCCATCGCTTTTCACCGGACAGTCCTTAAGCTCAATGGGAACCGGTGTGAGAGGTGTTTCCGTTCCCACCGTTTTGAATAGCGACGTAGGGTAAGTCCCCAATGGCACTTTATACTCTGTTGTACCACCATCGCCTACAACCACGCAGCTTGGCGCAATAATTTCCCCGGTAAAGTGGATTTTCCCGGCATTATCTTCCGCAGCAACGTTTCCCCGAGCCGCAATGGCGGTTGACGTTGACAGGGCCAAAAGCAAACAAACAAAAATATTCCTTTTCACGCTATTATTCTCCAGAACAATTAAAGCCGGTAAATATATTAAATAAAAATATAGTTCAGGGATGTTCCATTTAAATGAGTGTCGCTAGTATACACTGAAGTTTCTTATTCGGAAGCGGCTGTTATTTTTTCATGGAGCGGGGTCGTAGTTTTTTGATGTTTGTCATTTTTATTTATTCTTGATTTATATGTATCCCTGTGAATTTATTTTCCAGATAATAAAATAAAGGTGTTTTAGGCCGTGTATGAGTGCTGTTGTAGGTGTTCTGTTATTTGTATTTGCGTTGTTATTATAGGTTTCATGTTTAATTAATTTCGTGGGGAAGTGTTTTTGATTTTTATAAATGCCAGTGAAGGTATATTTATTTTCAATAAATAAGCGTTAGCAATTAATAGCACAATGTTCCGTAATAATGTCAGTTCTCCACGCTGAAAACCTCGCCCTAAACGTAAATCAATGGTCTAAAAAGAGCGCTTTACGGGGTCTTTTCGCGCCATTGGCAGGGGCGCGTTCTGTCATCATAACGCAGAGACAACCTGGCGTGAGCGCGTGCTGTGGCAGACGAAAGCGATACCGAAGACAAAACAGAAGCTCCCACACCCCACCGACTCGAAAAAGCGCGGGAAGAAGGGCAAATCCCCCGCTCCAAAGAGCTCACCTCAATGCTGATTTTGCTGGTAGGCGTTTGCATTATCTGGATTGGCGGCGAGTCGCTGGCGGGGCGGTTATCAAACATGCTTTCGGCGGGATTACGTTTCGATCACAGCATGGTGAACGACCCCAATTTGATACTCGGGCAAATTATTCTGCTGATCAAAGAGGCGATGTGGGCGCTGTTGCCGCTGATCACCGGCGTGGTGCTGGTGGCGCTTATCTCTCCGGTAATGCTGGGGGGACTGGTTTTTAGCGGCAAGTCACTGCAGCCCAAGTTCTCAAAACTGAATCCCTTGCCAGGCATCAAACGCATGTTCTCCGCACAGACGGGGGCAGAATTGCTGAAAGCGATACTCAAATCCACCCTGGTGGGCAGCGTGACGGGGTTTTATCTCTGGCACAACTGGCCGGAGATGATGCGTTTGATGGCTGAGTCGCCGGTGACGGCGATGGGCAACGCGCTGGATCTCGTCGGGCTCTGCGCGCTGCTGGTGGTGCTGGGGGTGATTCCGATGGTGGGTTTTGACGTTTTCTTCCAGATTTTCAGCCATCTGAAAAAGTTACGTATGTCGCGCCAGGATATTCGCGATGAGTTC
Source organism: Citrobacter sp. GW821-FHT02E08 (assembly GCF_059421685.1). Classification (NCBI taxonomy): domain Bacteria; kingdom Pseudomonadati; phylum Pseudomonadota; class Gammaproteobacteria; order Enterobacterales; family Enterobacteriaceae; genus Citrobacter; species Citrobacter sp. GW821-FHT02E08. Next base: position 18,450 of record NZ_JBWKVL010000019.1, read on the forward strand.
AAACAAAGCGAAGGCGATCCGCATGTTAAAGGGCGCATTCGCCAGATGCAGCGTGCGGCTGCGCGTCGCCGCATGATGGACGATGTGCCGAAAGCCGATGTCATTGTCACCAACCCCACGCACTACTCGGTGGCGCTGCAGTACGACGAAAACAAAATGAGTGCGCCCAAAGTGGTTGCCAAAGGGGCGGGGCTTGTGGCCCTGCGCATTCGCGAAATAGGCGCTGAACATCGCGTGCCGACGCTGGAAGCGCCGCCGCTGGCGCGTGCGTTGTATCGCCATGCTGAAATTGGTCAGCAAATTCCTGGACAACTGTATGCCGCTGTGGCGGAAGTCCTGGCATGGGTCTGGCAGCTTAAACGCTGGCGCCTTGCCGGTGGGCAGCGTCCGCCACAACCTGAAAATCTACCGGTGCCTGACGCACTGGATTTTATGAACGAGAAGAATACCGATGGCTAATCTGGTTGCGATGCTGCGCCTGCCCAACTCTATGAAGTCCACCCAATGGCAAATCCTTGCCGGGCCGATCCTCATCCTGCTGATTTTGTCGATGATGGTGCTGCCGCTGCCCGCGTTCATCCTCGACCTGCTGTTCACCTTTAATATCGCGCTGTCGATCATGGTGCTGCTGGTGGCGATGTTCACCCAGCGTACGCTGGAATTTGCCGCTTTCCCGACCATATTGCTGTTTACCACGCTGCTGCGCCTGGCGCTGAACGTGGCATCAACACGTATCATTCTGATGGAAGGGCATACTGGCGCAGCGGCGGCGGGCAAGGTGGTTGAAGCCTTCGGTCACTTCCTGGTGGGCGGGAACTTCGCCATTGGTATCGTGGTGTTCGTGATTCTGGTCATCATCAACTTTATGGTTATCACCAAAGGGGCAGGGCGTATCGCTGAGGTTGGCGCGCGCTTTGTGCTGGATGGGATGCCCGGTAAGCAGATGGCGATTGATGCCGACTTAAATGCGGGGTTGATCGGCGAAGACGAAGCGAAAAAACGGCGTACGGAAGTGACGCAGGAAGCCGATTTTTACGGTTCGATGGACGGTGCGAGTAAGTTCGTTCGCGGGGATGCCATCGCCGGTATTTTGATTATGGTGATCAACGTGGTGGGGGGACTGCTGGTGGGGGTTCTGCAACACGGCATGAGCATGGGGCACGCGGCGGAAAGTTATACCCTGCTGACCATCGGCGACGGTCTGGTCGCGCAGATCCCGGCGCTGGTGATTTCAACGGCGGCGGGCGTCATTGTTACCCGCGTCAGTACTGACCAGGATGTCGGTGAACAGATGGTCGGCCAGCTGTTCAGCAACCCTCGTGTCATGCTGCTCAGTGCGGCGGTGCTGGGGCTGCTGGGTCTGGTGCCCGGGATGCCGAACCTGGTCTTCCTGATGTTTACGGCGGCGTTACTGGGTCTTGCCTGGTGGATGCGGGGCAGAGAGCAAGCAGCGCCCGCTGAACCGCAGCCGGTGAAGATGCCGGAAAACAATTCGGTGGTGGAAGCGACCTGGAATGATGTGCAGCTCGAAGATTCCCTGGGCATGGAGGTCGGTTACCGGCTGATTCCGATGGTGGATTTTCAACAGGACGGGGAGCTGCTCGGACGTATTCGCAGTATTCGTAAAAAGTTTGCCCAGGAGATGGGATTCCTGCCGCCAGTGGTGCATATCCGCGACAATATGGATCTGCAGCCTGCCCGCTACCGAATTCTGATGAAAGGGGTGGAGATCGGCAGCGGCGATGCATACCCTGGCCGCTGGCTGGCCATTAACCCTGGGACGGCGGCGGGGACGCTGCCCGGTGAACCGACGGTGGATCCCGCTTTTGGCCTGGAGGCTATCTGGATTGAAAGCGCGTTGAAAGAGCAGGCGCAGATTCAGGGCTTTACGGTTGTGGAGGCGAGCACTGTTGTAGCTACGCACCTTAACCATCTGATCGGTCGGTTTGCGGCGGAATTGTTTGGCCGCCAGGAAGCGCAACAGCTGTTGGATCGCGTCTCGCAGGAGATGCCCAAGCTGACAGAAGATCTGGTACCCGGCGTGGTCACACTCACCACGCTACATAAAGTGCTGCAAAACCTGCTGGATGAGAAAGTGCCGATTCGCGACATGCGCACCATCCTCGAGACGCTGGCCGAACATGCCCCGATACAGAGCGATGCGCAGGAACTCACCGCCGTGGTACGTGTGGCATTGGGCCGCGCTATCACTCAGCAGTGGTTCCCGGGCAATGATGAAGTGCATGTCATTGGTCTTGATACCCCGCTTGAACGTTTGTTATTGCAGGCGTTACAGGGCGGCGGCGGACTTGAGCCTGGTCTGGCGGATCGTTTGCTGGCGCAGACGCAAGAGGCGTTGTCACGCCAGGAGATGCTGGGCGCGCCGCCCGTGCTGCTGGTGAATCATGCATTGCGCCCGCTGCTGTCACGTTTTTTACGTCGCAGTTTGCCGCAACTGGTGGTGCTTTCGAACCTGGAACTCTCGGATAACCGTAACATTCGCATGACCGCGACCATTGGAGGAAAATAATGCGTAAATTACTCAGCGTGCTGTGCCTGCTTCCGTCGATGGCGCTGGCTGCCGGAGAAGGGGCGTGGCAGGACAGCAGTACCGGTATTACCCTGAATTATCGCGGTGAGTCCGCATCTTCATCGCCGTTGTCCTCGCGACAACCGGTTTCCGGCTTAATGACTCTGGTCGCCTGGCGTTATACCCTGGACGGCCCTACGCCGGCGGGTCTGCTGGTACGTTTGTGCTCGCAATCTCGTTGTGTAGAGTTAGAAGGACAAAGCGGAACCACGCGCGGATTCACCAATGTGCCCGCTATCGAACCGCTGCGTTTCGTCTGGGAAGTGCCGGGTGGAGGACGCCTGATCCCGGCGCTTAAGGTCCAGAGTAACCAGGTGATTGTTAACTACCGCTAATTGTCAATTGTCTCTATTTCAGGCGGTTGGCAGGTGAAAATGCAAACCGCTTCGCAATTATTCGACCTCTTTTTTGATTTGTAGGAAACGCTGTTTTATAAATCGGTGACACGTGTTGCCGGACTCTTTGTGTTTCTGCCACTACACGAAATGCGGTGGCAGAAACAAAAAGGTATCACTTCCTGTAAGCTTCTATTGTAGCCGTGTATGAACTCCCCCTGGTTTTTCACTTACTCCTCCGTTCGTCTGGTGGGGCTGGTGAGGTCCAGCGTTGGCGATCTCTTCATCTTTGCAGGGTTAACGGCAATGAATACACGTAAAATTGGATTGGTGAATTATTTTGCTTATGGGGCTGGTGACTTTTTAGGTGCCGGAACGACCGCGCTAACAGCTGCCTGGCTTCTTTACTTCTATACGACGTTTTGCGGGTTAACGCCGATCGAGGCGACGTTCATTTTTGCTGCTGCAAGGGTACTTGATGCCGTTGTGAGCCCGCTGATGGGCTTTTTAACCGATAACTTCGGCTCTACGTGGCTCGGTAAACGTTTTGGCCGTCGTAAGTTCTTTATTCTGCTCGGGATCCCTTGCGTATTCAGCTACTCACTGATGTGGGTTGGCGACATGAGTTTCTGGTACTACCTGCTGACCTATCTGATCTTTGATGTCGTTTACACCATGATCCTGGTGCCTTACGAGACGCTGGTGCCGGAGATGACCGATGACTTCAAGCAGAAGACCAAGTTCTCCGGGGCGCGTATTGCAATGGCGCAAATGTCCGCCATTCTGGCCTCCTTCCTGCCGGGCATTCTTCTGACGACCTTTGGTAAAGACAACCCGGTCTCCTTTTTCTATGCCAGCATGGTGTTCTCGGTACTGTGCGCGCTGATGCTGACGTTTGTATGGTTCTTTACCTGGGAGCGTCCACGTGAAGAGTGGACGGAAGCGGCTCTGCGTGCCGAGGAAGAGAAGAAGAATCTGAACTTCCGCCAGAGCATGAGTCGCCTGTTAGTTGAACTGAGTTCGACGCTGCGCATCAAAATTTTTCGTCAGCATTTGGGAATGTACCTTGGCGGATACATCGCGCAGGACGTCTTCAACGCGGTCTTTACCTACTACGTGGTCTTCGTTCTCATGCAGGAAGCCTCAATGGCGTCGAATCTGCTGGGCACGATGGCGATATTCCAGTTCATTGCGGTTATCGGGATGATCCCGCTGTGCATCCGTTTTGGACCTGCACCGTCTTACCGGATGGTGGTCGTCCTGTTTGGCCTGAGTTCGCTGTCGTATGCCGTTCTCTATTATGCCGGTATGAGCGATGTGTACACGCTGTTACTGCTGGTTTCTGCGATTGCGGGTCTGGGACGCGGCGGTATCAACTATGTACCCTGGAACACCTATACCTACATTGCCGATGTCGATGAAGTCATTACCGGACAGCGTCGTGAAGGGATCTTCGCAGGCATTATGACGCTGACCCGTAAAGCGTCTCAGGCGGGAGCGGTGATGCTGGTGGGGATTGTGATGCAGCTGTCGGGCTTTGTGTCAGGGCAGAGTACGCAGCCTGAAGCCGTCAGCCACACTATTCTGTTGATTCTGAGCTGCGGCACGCTAATCGTACTGGCGCTGGGCTTCCTGGTTTCCCTGCGCTTCAAGCTGAATCTGCAAACGCACAGTGTTCTGCGTGAAGAGACCGCCAAAATGCGTAACTCGGGCCGGGCACTGCCAGAAGAGATTACGCCGCAGGCACGCGCCACCGTCGAGATGCTTGCAGGCATACCGTACGAATCACTTTGGGGTAACAACAATATTGGTTACCTGAACCGTAATAAACCGGCTGCGCCGTCTCTTAAGCAAGGCGCGGCAATGAATTCGACATACAATAGAGGTTAAGATATGAAAGTTTGGCCCGTCAAACACAGCCCATTATTACGTCAACCGGAGCGTTTTATCTCACGGGAAGCGCTGAAAGACTTGATTCAGACGGTGACTAAAAACCTGGTGGATATCAAGGATGAGACAGGTCAATTTCTGCTACGACTGGATGATGGCCGGGTAATTGACACCAAAGGTTGGGCCGGATGGGAGTGGACCCACGGCGTCGGCTTGTACGGGATGTACCAGTACTACCAGCAGACCGGCGATGAGGCGACGCGCGACACCATCGACAGCTGGTTTGCCGACCGTTTCGCCGAGGGCGCAACCACCAAAAACGTCAATACGATGGCACCGTTTTTAACGCTGGCCTACCGCTACGAAGAAACCCGCAACCCGGCGTATCTGCCGTGGCTTGATAGCTGGGCGGAGTGGGCGATGAATGAGATGCCACGCACCGATCACGGCGGTATGCAACACATCACGCTGGCGGAAGAAAACCATCAGCAGATGTGGGACGACACGCTGATGATGACGGTGTTGCCGCTGGCGAAAATTGGCAAACTCCTCAATCGTCCGGCGTATGTAGAAGAAGCGACCTATCAGTTCCTGCTGCATGTGCAGAATCTGATGGATAAAGAGACGGGGCTGTGGTTCCACGGCTGGAACTATGATGGGCACCATAACTTTGCCAATGCCCGCTGGGCGCGTGGCAACAGCTGGCTGACCATCGTGATCCCGGATTTTCTGGAACTACTGGATCTGCCTGAAAACAACGCCGTCCGCCGTTATCTTGTGCAGGTGCTGAATGCGCAAATAGCTGCACTGGCGAATTGTCAGGATGAGAGCGGGTTGTGGCATACCTTACTGGACGATCCGCAATCATACCTGGAAGCGTCGGCCACGGCGGGATTTGCCTACGGTATTCTGAAAGCGGTACGTAAACGCTATGTTGGTCAGGAGTATGCGGTGGTTGCCGAGAAGGCCATTAAAGGCATCGTAGCGCACATTTCACCGCAAGGTGAGTTGCTGCAAACGTCCTTTGGTACCGGCATGGGCCATGACCTTGATTTCTATCGCGAGATCCCGCTGACATCGATGCCGTACGGCCAGGCGATGGCGATGCTGTGCCTCACCGAGTATCTGCGTAAGTACTTCTAATCCACTCAAACGCTCCCCGGTGTCGGTTTCGCTACCGGGGACGCGCCTTCCGCCTGGCGGTGAACGGGCTGGGCAACGGCGTTTTGCGACACAAACAGATGATCAAGTATTTGACGCATCACCGGCGCGGCGGTCACACCGTCGCTGCCACCGTTTTCCAGAATCAATGCGATGGCGACTTTTGGGTTGTTATAGGGCGCAAACGCGGTGTAGAACACGTGGTCGCGCAGGCGAATCGGGATCATTTTCGCATTGTAGGTCTGGTTCTCTTTCAGGCTGAACACCTGAGACGTACCACTCTTGGCGGCAATACCGTAAGGTGCGGTGTGGAAGAACTTATAGCCGGTACCGTTAGGGGAATTGGCCATACCGAACATCGCCTGGCGCACCAGTCCCCAATACGGTGATGCGGCGTTGGCGATTTGTGTCGGTGGCGTGGCGGCGTGGTAAGGAATCCGGGTTTTGCCGTTATCTTCTTCCTGCAACAGGTGAGGGGCGATCACTTTCCCATTGTTGAGCAGGGCCACCATTGCTTTCACCATCTGAATCGGCGTGGCGATCCAGTACCCCTGGCCGATGCCGACCGAGATGGTATCTCCCTGATACCAGGTCTTTTTATGTACCCGCTGTTTCCAGTCGCGGCTCGGCAGCAGGCCGTTGTACTCTTCGTCAAGGTCGATACCGGTCGGTTTACCGTAGCCAAACTGCGACAACATGCGGTCGATCCTGTCGATACCCATCATGAAAGCGACCTGATAGAAAAAAGTGTCAGCCGACTCTTCAATCGCTTTGGTGACATTCAGCATGCCGTGGCCGGTTTTCTTCCAGTCGCGGTAGCGGCGTTCGGTGCCGGGGAGCGTCCACGTCGGTGCGCCGAAGAAACTGGTTTGCGGTGTAATCACGCCGTTTAACAGCGCCGACATCGCCATATACGGTTTTACCGTGGATGCCGGTGGATACAGCCCTTGGGTGACGCGATTAATCAACGGCAGATCTTTATCCTTCAGCAGTTTGTCGTACGCCTGATAGCTGATGCCTTTCACAAAGGGATTCGGGTCATAGCTGGGATTTGAGACCATCGCCAGTACCGCGCCGTCATGCGGATCTTCAACCAGTACCGCCGCGCGTTGTCCGGCAATCAGACTCTCAATATATTCCTGCAGGTGGAGATCCAGCGTCAGGTGGATGTTTTTCCCGGCGACGGGAGGAACATCTTTCAGCAGACGGACAATCCGTCCATGATTATCCACCTCCACTTCCTGATAGCCGGTTTTGCCGTGCAGTTCGTTTTCGTAGTAGCGTTCAATACCCTGTTTGCCGATGTTATGGTCAGCGGCGTAGTTTTCCGCAATCCCTTCTTTGCTGAGTGTTTTTAGATCGCTATCGTTAATTTTTGAGACATAGCCAAGCACGTGCGCCAGTTCCGCACCGTAGGGATATTCCCGATCTTCGTAGCTGTTGACGGTGACGCCGCTGAAACGAAACTGGTTCACTGAGAAGCGCGCAATCTCGACTTCGGTCAGGGCATTTTTAAGCACCACCGGTCGATAGCGACTGCCTGATTTCAGCGCATGGCGAAAGGCATCGATATCCTCCTGAGTCAGGTCAACGATGGGCGTCAACTGCTGGATTAGCGTATCCATATTGCTGATTTTGTAGGGCGTAACCGCGATATCGTACCAGGTCACGTTGCGTACCAGCGGGATGCCGTTGCGGTCATAGATCATGCCCCGGGTAGGTGCGACCGGCAGCATTTTAATGTCGTTCTCATTCGAGCGGGTCGCGTAGTACTGATGCTGGCGAATTTGTAAATTGTAGAGATTGAAGAGAAGGATCCCAAAGCAGATAACCACCAGGCCGAACGCCACCACTACCCGTCTCAGAAAGAGTTTCTCTTCTGCTGCGAAATCTTTAAACGTCATTGACCCGTACCTGATTAATTAGCCGCCTAATGATACGGAGAGGTCAACGCGATGACAGACAAAAAATGTACCATCCCTCCAGAGAAATGTGTCATTCCTTGTGGCATGTTACAGAGTGCGAACGCCGGACATAAAAAAGGCCCGAGTCCGCAAGCGAACTCAGGCCTGAATGTTAAGCGTACGGGCTTACATACGTTCTACGGTTTCGATACCCAGCGTATCCAGACCCAGCTTCAGCGTTTTCGCCGTCAGCTGCGCCAGTTTCAGACGGCTGTTACGAACGGTTTCGCTTTCTGCGCTCAGGATCGGGCAGTGCTCATAGAAACCGGAGAACAGACCGGCGAGATCGTACAGATAGGCACACATGACGTGCGGTGTACCTTCACGCGCGACCACCGTCAGCGTCTCTTCAAACTGCAGCAGGCGAGCGGCTAACTGCGCTTCGCGATCTTCGCTGATGATAACCGGTGCCGCCGCCAGCGCGTCTTCATCGATTTCTGCTTTACGGAATACGGACAGGACACGGGTGTATGCATACTGCATGTAAGGCGCCGTGTTGCCTTCAAACGCCAGCATGTTGTCCCAGTCGAAGATGTAGTCGGTGGTGCGGTTTTTGGAGAGATCCGCATATTTCACCGCGCCGATGCCGACGGCATTGGCCAGTTTTTCCAGCTCATCGGCAGGCATGTCAGGATTCTTCTCTGCCACCAGACGGCGTGCGCGTTCCAGCGCTTCGTCCAGCAGGTCAGCCAGCTTCACCGTGCCACCCGCGCGGGTTTTGAACGGTTTACCGTCTTTACCCAGCATCATGCCGAACATATGGTGTTCCAGCGGTACGGAGTCCGGCACATAGCCCGCTTTACGCACGATAGTCCATGCCTGCATCAGGTGTTGGTGCTGGCGGGAATCGATGTAGTACAGCACGCGATCGGCATGCAGCGTTTCATAGCGGTATTTGGCGCAGGCGATGTCAGTGGTGGTATAGAGGTAGCCGCCATCTTTCTTCTGAATGATGACGCCCATCGGGTCGCCTTCCTTGTTTTTGTACTCATCAAGGAACACTACCGTCGCGCCTTCGCTTTCAACGGCCAGGCCTTTGGCTTTCAGATCGGCGACGATACCCGGCAGCATCGGGTTGTACAGGCTCTCGCCCATCACGTCGTCACGCGTCAGCGTCACATTCAGGCGATCGTAGGTTAACTGGTTCTGCGTCATGGTGATGTCGACCAGTTTGCGCCACATTTCGCGGAAGTACGCATCGCCGCCTTGCAGTTTCACCACGTAATTACGTGCGCGCTCGGCAAACACTTCATCTTCATCGTAGTGCTTCTTCGCATCACGATAGAATCCTTCGAGGTCAGCCAGCGCCATTTCACCGGCGTTTTCCTGCTGCTGTTTTTCCAGCCAGGCGATCAGCATACCAAACTGTGTGCCCCAGTCGCCGACGTGGTTGGCGCGAATAACGTGGTGGCCCAGAAACTCCAGGGTACGCACGGCCGCGTCACCGATAATGGTCGAACGCAGGTGGCCGACGTGCATCTCTTTAGCGACGTTAGGCGCAGAGTAATCCACTACAACTGTCTGCTTTTCTGGGAGAGCGACACCCAGACGGTCACTGGTCAGCGCCTGCTGTACGTTTTGGGCGAGAAACGCCGCATCGAGGAAAATATTGATAAAGCCCGGGCCGGCAATTTCAACCTTGCTGGCGATGCCGTTGAGATCCAGATGAGTCAGCACCTGCTCTGCAAGTTGTCGCGGCGCCATACCCAGTTTTTTAGCAACTGCCATCATGCCGTTGGCCTGATAGTCGCCGAACTGTACTTTTGCTGACTGACGAACCTGGGGTTCGCAATCTGCAGGCGCGCCTGCAGCAATCATGGCCTGACGGACTTTTTCTGAGAGAAGAGCCTGAATATTCACCGGAATACCTTACGTTTAAGACGCGAGTTGACTGTGCCCGCACCAGTTTAAGAATTTAGGGCGGGAGTATACTGCAAATGCCCGTTTGCGTCAGCCCTGGCGCATGTCGTCGCTGCTCTGAAATCGCCTCAACATAATGAGGCATCACTGTTCATGGCGCGTTGACCACAATCAGCGGTTGGTTGCCGCCGTGCAACAGAGTAAATTAGCGGCTTTGAAGATGAAGAAGAGTATCCAAAATGGCGAACTGGCAATCTATTGACGAACTGCATGATATTTCCGCGGATTTGCCGCGTTTTGCGCTGGCGTTAGCGGCGCTTTCTACTCGTCTCGGTCTGGAACTGGCCCCCCTTGAGGCCGACCATATCTCTCTTCGTTGCCATCAGAATGCGACCGCAGAGCGGTGGCGCCGGGGCTTTGAGCAGTGCGGCGAACTCCTGTCGGAAAATATCATCAACGGCAGACCGATCTGTCTGTTCAAATTGAAAGAACCTGTTTGTGTTGAACACTGGCAATTCAGCGTTGTGGAATTGCCGTGGCCGGGTGAAAAGCGCTATCCGCATGAAGGCTGGGAACATATTGAAATTGTGTTGCCCGGCGAGCCGGAAACGTTGAACGCCCGGGCGCTGGCGCTGCTCTCTGACGATGGTTTAAGCCAGCCGGGCATTTTTGTGAAAACCAGTTCGCCCAAAGGCGAGCACGAACGTCTGCCGAACCCGACGCTGGCGGTGACGGATGGTAAGGTCACCATCAAGTTTCACCCGTGGTCGATTGAAGCTATTGTGGCAAGCGAACAGTCAGGGCAATGAGTTTGTGAGCGTCTGCGACGTTTAGCGCAAACCGACATGGCATGATATACGATTCAGAAAAAGGAGTGAGTATGGCATTGCTCGAGATTTGTTGTTACAGCATGGAGTGCGCGTTAACCGCGCAGCAAAACGGTGCCGATCGGATCGAGTTGTGTTCAGCACCGAAAGAGGGCGGATTGACGCCTTCGCTGGGTGTGCTGCGTTCGGTTCGTCAACACGTAACGATTCCCGTGCATCCGATTATTCGCCCCCGCGGTGGTGATTTTTGTTATACCGACGGTGAGTTTGCCGCCATGCTGGACGATGTGCGCACGGTCAGAGAATTGGGTTTTCCCGGACTGGTGGTGGGCATTCTGGACGTGGACGGCAACGTGGATATGCCGCGAATGGAAAAAATAATGGCCGCTGCCGGGCCGTTAGCCGTGACGTTTCATCGTGCCTTCGATATGTGCGCTAATCCATTAAATGCGCTTAAGAATCTGGCGGATTTGGGTGTTGCGAGAGTGCTGACATCCGGGCAAAAATCTGACGCGCTGCAAGGTTTACCAATAATTATGGAACTAATTGCACAAGCCGGTGCTCCAATAATTATGGCCGGAGCAGGGGTTCGTGCAAAAAATTTGCAGGATTTCCTGAATGCAGGTGTCAGGGAAGTACACAGTTCTGCCGGAACCCAGGTTGCCTCGCCAATGCGTTATCGCAATCAGGGACTGTCGATGTCAGCGGATACGCAAGCGGATGAATATTCCCGCAGTGTGGTTGACGGGGCGGCGGTTGCAGAGATGAAAGGAATCATTGTTCGTCATCAGGCCAACTGATTTTTACCGTTGCATCATGTCGCCCAATATGATGCTTGCTCGTACCAGGCCCCTGCAATTTCAACAGGGGCCTTTTTTTATCTTTTTCGAAGTGTGCGTAATTTTCATTAGCGTTGTAGGCCCGGTAAGCATAGCGCCACCGGGAAATTCATCAGGGTTTACGCGCAATCAACACCGCACGCAGAGGGGCGGGGTAGCCTTCGACCGTTTTGCTGCTGTCGTTCGGGTCAAGGAAATCGGCCAGCGACTCGGTCACCATCCATTCGGTACGGCGCTGCTCTTCGGTTGACGTCACACAAACGTCCGCGATACGCACATCGACAAAACCGCACTTCTCCAGCCAGTTTTTCAACGCCAGCGCGGAAGGAATAAAGTAGACGTTACGCATCTGCGCGTAGCGATCGCCCGGCACCAGAACGGTGTTTTCATCACCCTCGACGACCAGCGTCTCAAGCACCAGTTCACCGTCTTTGACCAGTTGATCTTTTAACTGCCACAGATGCTCCAGCGGCGAGCGGCGATGATAAAGCACGCCCATTGAAAATACGGTATCAAACGCATTCAGCGCGGGCAGTTGTTCGATCCCCAGCGGCAGCAGATGCGCACGCTGATCGTTACCCAACAATTTCCGCACCGCTTCAAACTGGCACAGGAACAGCTGCGTTGGGTCGATCCCGACGGCGAGATGTGCGCCAGCGCCAATCATGCGCCACATGTGATAGCCGCTGCCGCAGCCCACATCCAGAATCGTGCGCCCGGTAAGATCGGACAGATGCGGTAATACGCGATCCCACTTCCAGTCAGAACGCCATTCGGTATCAATATTGACGCCGTACAACGAGTACGGGCCTTTACGCCACGGCATCAGGTTGCGCATCAGGGTATCGATACGTTTACGCTGGCCTTCGCTCAGCGGTGTTTCGTTTTCGGCAGTGACGCTGTGCAGCAGATCCAGACGGTGCGGCGTTAACTCCGGCAGAAATTCAACCGCGTTCGACCACTGTTTAAACAGACCATGCTGATCGCGCTGCCAGGCCGCAATTTGCGCGGGCAGGGTTTCAAGCCAGTGGGAAAGGTGATTTTTGGCAATTAGCTGATAAAAGTTTCCGAACTCGATCATGCAGAAACCTCAGCTTTTAGTGCCACCAGAGAACCAAAGTTGAAGCACTGGAACCACAGTTCGCTGTGCTCGAATCCAGCCTGACGCAGACGCGTTTTATGGGTTTCGACGGAATCGGTCAGCATGACGTTTTCCAGCATGCTGCGTTTCTGGCTGATTTCCAGTTCGCTGTAGCCGTTGGCACGTTTGAAGTCATGATGCATGTTGAACAGCAATTCGCCGACCTGCGCATCTTCAAAACTGAACTTTTCTGACAGCACCAGCGCGCCGCCCGGATTCAACCCCTGATAAATCTTATCCAGCAATGCCTGGCGCTCGGGCGGCTCAAGGAATTGCAGGGTAAAATTCAGCACCACCATCGAGGCGTTTTCGATAGCGATATGACGAATATCGCCTTCCACAATCTCAACGGGTGTCGGGGCTTTGTAGGCATCAATGTGGCGGCGGCAGCGTTCAATCATTGCCGGAGAGTTATCGACGGCGATTATCTTGCAATTGTCATGGTGGATGTTGCGACGCACCGAGAGCGTCGCCGCGCCCAGAGAACAACCCAGATCGTAGACCTGTGTGTTGGGTTTAACAAAACGTTCAGCCAGCATGCCAATCATCGAGATAATGTTGGAGTAGCCAGGAACGGAACGCTGGATCATATCCGGGAAGACTTCAGCTACCCGTTCATCAAAGGTCCAGTCACCCAGGCTGGCGATAGGCGCAGAAAAAAGCGTGTCGCGGTGAGACATAACGTAAAAGTCCGGGAAAAATAAAGGGGCGTATTGTGCGCTAATGCAGGGAGAAAACCAACTCCCAGGGCATATACCAGAGATTTGCCAGCACCATCAGCAACAGGGCGCACCAGGTTGCGCTCATACCGGAACGCCGCCAGCGAAACAGCCGGTGATAGAACCCGTAATAATGCATGAGCCGACCGGCAATGAGAATCAGGCCGCAGATGTGCACCATCCATGTTTCCGCACCGTTCATCTCCATAAACAGCAGCAGTACCAGCGCAACAGGAATATATTCCACCGCATTGCCATGAATACGAATCGCACTTTGTAGCTCGCTAAAACCTCCGTCACCATAGGCAACGCGGTACTGCATCCGTAGACGAACAACGTCAAAGGAGAACTTCATCAACAATAACGCACCCAATACGGCATATAGCGCGCTTACCATACAAACTCCCTTTAAAATGGCTGATGGCATTGTCTATGATAGGTGGCATTTTCAGAAAAGAGAAGATTGCTGTGGAATAGACGGTGCGGCGCCAATACCAGGAATAACGGTATGTAAATCCTGCCAGATGGCGTCTACTAACTCCGGAGCCTGCGCGATATCGGGCGTGTGTAAAAAAAGGTAGGGCGTCGTGGACTGTTCCCAGAGCGGTAATTTGTTTAACCAGGCGGTGAAAAAATCACGATTTTGTACCATGTCATCGCTGCCGATGAATCGCACCATCGGATGACCGGCAGTGACAACCGCATGTACAGGGACTCTGGGTTTCTTGCGCTGCGCCTCGCGTATCGCCTCATTGTGAGGGCGGGCGGCATGGACTGGACGGCTGTCGAGAATGACCCGGTTGACGCCTCTCTCGTGTAAGCCACGATTGAGCTGTTGTTCCTCTTCGCCTTTTGCAAAGAATCCCGGATGCCGGACTTCAACACCGTACGTGAAGCGCCCGGGCAGGGCATCAAGAAATTGCCACAATGCCGGAAGTTCGCGAGGTGAAAATGTGGCGGGAAGCTGGAGCCAGTATTGACCAATGCGCCCCTCAAGCGGCGACATGCGGGTCAAAAACTCCAGCACTAAATCGTCACAGTTTTTCAGCGCGGCTTGATGCGTGATGGTCGCCGGAAACTTAAAACAGAAGCGAAAATCATCGGTCGTCTGCGCGTGCCAGCGTTCAACCACCTCGGCTTTAGGAAGCGCGTACAAGGTGGTATTGCCCTCCACACAATTGAAGTGGCGGGCATATTCTTCAAGGCTGGTTATCCCCAGACGCACCCACTTTGGGTGCGACCATTGCGGTAAGCCGATGTAAATCATAGCGCTTTCAGGATTTCTTCCACGCGACGCACGCGGGCGATGCGCGGGAAAATGTGCGTGACGCTGCTCTGGTGTTGCTCGGTACTTGCCGCGCTACAGGCATCTTCGGCAATGATCAGCCGAAAGCCCAGTTCCCAGGCGTTGCGGGCCGTGGATTCCACGCCGATGTTGGTGGAGATCCCGCACAGGACGAGCGTGTCAATGCCGCGACGGCGCAGTTGCAGTTCCAGGTCAGTGCCGTAGAACGCCCCCCACTGGCGTTTAGTGACCTCAAGATCGCTGTCGGCTTTGCCCAATGCCGCCGGGTAATTCCACCAGTTTTCTGGCAATGCTTTTGCAGGGGATGGGGCATCGACAGGCTGTTTTAGTGCTTCTGCGTAATCCGGCGACCAGCCGACACGCACCATCACCACCGGTGAACCGTGAACACGGAATTTTTCCGCCAGACGTGCAGCGCGATCCACAACGTCTGGTGCGGAATGTGGGCCTGCGGCGAAGGGTAAAATGCCCTCCTGCAAATCAATGACCACCAGCGCGGTGGTTGAGGCGTTCAGTTCCAGCATAAAGACTCCCGTATTTTCAACGCTATTTCGCTCTATCTTAGTCGCGGTCCTGGAGGCGAGGGGCAACAAATTTTGTCTTTTTTTTGCGTATACGCAATACCTGCGGCGTAAACATGCGTACAGTCAGTGTCTGGTTCGGAGTCTGTTCTGGTTCAAAGTGGTAAGTAATCGAACCTTGATGGGATAGACTCTTATCGTGCGGCAGAATTTCCAGTATAATAGCCGCCTTTTTTCATTCAGTTGTGACATTCAGCTAACGCTGCGACTTGGTCACCTGCGAGGCAGGCGACATTCCGCCTGCGGCAAAGTTAAGGGATATCTCATGCGTACAGAATATTGCGGGCAGCTACGTCTGTCCCACGAGGGGCAGCAGGTGACTCTGTGTGGTTGGGTCAACCGTCGTCGTGATCTTGGTAGCCTGATCTTTATCGATATGCGCGACCGCGAAGGTATCGTGCAGGTATTTTTCGACCCGGACCGTGCGGACGCATTAAAGCTGGCCTCCGAACTGCGTAATGAGTTCTGCATCCAGGTTACGGGTACCGTACGCGCGCGTGACGCGAAAAACGTTAACGCCGATATGGCGACGGGCGAAATTGAAGTACTGGCGTCCGATCTGACCATCATCAACCGTTCAGAATCACTGCCGCTGGACTCTAACCACGTTAATACCGAAGAAGCGCGTCTGAAGTATCGCTACCTGGACCTGCGTCGTCCGGAAATGGCGCAGCGTCTGAAAACACGCGCCAAAATTACCAGCCTGGTGCGTCGCTTTATGGATGACCACGGTTTCCTCGACATCGAAACCCCGATGCTGACCAAAGCCACGCCAGAAGGTGCGCGTGACTATCTGGTGCCTTCACGCGTTCACAAAGGTAAATTTTACGCGCTGCCGCAGTCTCCACAGCTGTTCAAACAGCTGCTGATGATGTCTGGCTTTGATCGCTATTATCAGATTGTAAAATGCTTCCGCGACGAAGACTTACGTGCCGACCGCCAGCCTGAATTTACCCAGGTCGACGTGGAGACCTCCTTCATGACGGCACCGCAGGTGCGTGAAGTGATGGAAGCGCTGGTGCGTAATCTGTGGCAGGAAGTGAAAGGGGTGGATCTGGGTGATTTCCCGATCATGACTTTCGCCGAAGCTGAGCGTCGTTACGGTTCCGATAAGCCGGATCTGCGTAACCCGATGGAACTGGTGGATGTTGCCGATCTGCTGAAATCCGTCGATTTCGCCGTATTCTCCGGCCCGGCGAACGATCCGAAAGGCCGCGTGGCTGCTCTGCGTGTGCCGGGTGGTGCCAGCTTAAGTCGTAAGCAAATCGACGACTACGGTAACTTTATCAAGATCTACGGTGCGAAAGGTTTGGCTTACATTAAAGTCACCGAGCGTGCAAAAGGTCTGGAAGGGATCACCAGCCCTGTTGCCAAGTTCCTGAACGCTGAAATCGTGGAAGCTATTCTGGATCGTACCGCTGCGCAAGACGGCGATATGATTTTCTTCGGCGCTGACAGCAAGAAAGTGGTTGCCGACTCTATGGGCGCACTGCGCCTCAAACTGGGTAAAGATCTGAGCCTGACCGACGAAACCAAATGGGCGCCGTTGTGGGTTATCGACTTCCCGATGTTTGAAGACGACGGTGAAGGTGGCCTGACGGCGATGCACCATCCGTTTACTGCACCGAAAGACATGACGGCTGCTGAGCTTCAGGCTGCGCCTGAAAATGCTGTTGCCAACGCGTACGATATGGTGATCAACGGCTACGAAGTGGGCGGCGGTTCCGTTCGTATCCACAACGGCGAAATGCAGCAAACCGTGTTTGGTATTCTGGGCATCAACGAACAAGAGCAGCGTGAGAAGTTCGGCTTCCTGCTGGATGCGCTGAAATATGGCACGCCGCCGCACGCAGGCCTGGCGTTTGGTCTGGATCGTCTGACCATGCTGCTGACCGGAACTGATAACATTCGTGACGTTATTGCCTTCCCGAAAACCACGGCTGCTGCCTGCCTGATGACTGAAGCGCCAAGCTTTGCTAATGAAGCTGCGCTGGCAGAACTGAGCATTCAGGTTGTGAAGAAGGCCGAGAATAACTGATATGGCTGCTGTACACGAAATCATTCGCGTTGCATCGCGGCGGCAACTGAGTGAATACCCATGAGCATAGAGAACTATGTGAATGGGATGAACGATGGCAGCCAACAAAGAGGCAGCGTGAAGGATAAAGTGTATAAGCGTCCCGTTTCGGTTCTGGTCGTTATTTTTGCCCAAGATACGAAGCGGGTGCTGATGTTACAGCGACGCGACGATCCCGATTTCTGGCAGTCGGTTACCGGCAGTCTGGAAGAGGGTGAAACCGCGTCGCAAGCCGCCATGCGCGAAGTAAAGGAAGAGGTCACCATTGATGTTGCGACAGAGCAACTGACCTTAATTGACTGCCAGCGCACGGTGGAGTTTGAGATTTTTCGCCATTTACGTCATCGCTATGCGCCGGGAATCGAACGTAATACCGAATCCTGGTTTTGCCTGGCACTTCCCTCAGAACGAGAGATCGTGTTCACCGAACATCTGACCTATCGTTGGGTTAATGCGGCTGAGGCTGCACAGTTAACCAAGTCGTGGAGTAATCGGCAGGCGATCGAAGAATTTGTTATTAACGTCGCCTGAGAAGGCGCGCTTTTTGGAGAGATTATTTATGGCAGGTCATAGTAAATGGGCCAACACCAGACATCGCAAAGCAGCGCAGGATTCTAAGCGCGGCAAAATTTTCACCAAGATCATTCGTGAGCTGGTGACGGCGGCCAAACTGGGTGGCGGCGATCCGGACGCTAACCCGCGTCTGCGTGCAGCTATAGATAAAGCACTGTCAAACAACATGACGCGTGACACGCTGAACCGTGCAATCGCGCGTGGCGTGGGCGGTGATGATGACGCGAACATGGAAACCATCATCTATGAAGGTTATGGTCCTGGCGGCACCGCGGTGATGATTGAATGTCTGTCCGACAACCGTAACCGTACGGTAGCGGAAGTGCGTCACGCATTCAGCAAAACTGGCGGCAACCTCGGTACCGACGGTTCCGTGGCGTATCTGTTCAGCAAAAAAGGCGTTATCTCCTTTGAAAAGGGCGACGAAGACACCATCATGGAAGCGGCGCTGGAAGCCGGTGCTGAAGACGTTGTGACCTTTGACGACGGCGCGATTGATGTCTATACCGCATGGGAAGAGATGGGCAAAGTGCGTGATGCACTGGAAGCCGCCGGTCTGAAAGCCGACAGCGCTGAAGTCTCAATGATCCCGTCGACCAAAGCGGATATGGATGCGGAAACCGCACCTAAACTGATGCGTCTGATCGACCTGCTGGAAGATTGTGATGATGTGCAGGAAGTTTACCACAACGGTGAAATCTCCGATGAGGTTGCCGCTACCTTAGAATGACGTGGTTAAGCGATAACATAACAGGAGATGCGTGATGTCCATTATTCTCGGCATTGACCCGGGCTCACGCATCACCGGTTATGGCGTGATCCGCCAGGTCGGTCGGCAACTGACCTACCTGGGCAGCGGATGTATTCGTACCAAAGTGGATGATTTACCGTCGCGCCTGAAGCTGATTTATGCGGGCGTGTCGGAAATCATTACCCAGTTTCAGCCGGACTACTTTGCCATTGAGCAGGTTTTTATGGCGAAGAACGCGGATTCCGCGCTCAAACTGGGTCAGGCGCGTGGTGTGGCGATTGTCGCTGCCGTAAATCAGGATCTGCCGGTGTTTGAATATGCGGCACGTCAGGTCAAGCAGACCGTCGTCGGGATAGGCAGCGCGGAGAAAAGTCAGGTTCAGCATATGGTGCGTACCTTGCTTAAACTCCCCGCTAACCCGCAGGCGGATGCCGCCGATGCGCTGGCGATTGCCATCACCCATTGCCATGTAAGCCAAAACGCGATGCAAATGAGCGACTCCAGACTCAATCTGGCGCGCGGACGACTGCGCTAGTTATACCGTCTCAGCCTCTGCTGGCTGAGACGTTTCTATCCCACTAGCATTAATCAGTACTAAATCCGGATGATGCCACAGGCTGGCAGGGGTCACGGTTTTACGTTCCCACGGAATTGAACCTAAAAACCAGAACTTCCAGAAGGCAAGTTTTGCGTTCGGGTTGCTGTGCAACAGATTTTCAAATGTCTCTATTTCCCCGACCGAAATGCATAATGCCTCTTTATAAATATCGAAGACGAACTTGGAGCAGAACTGACGTGCAGAGTCGTATTTAAAGCCGGTGTGATAGAGTTTATGCAGGCGGCCAGGGACCTTTTCGACCAGCGACAGTTTCTGTTCTGTCGTTAATCCGCCAGCCAGACGACGGACGGCATAACGTTGTTCGGTAGAGCGCTGAATAAAACGCGACATCGTGGTGACCGTCGAGAGCGGCACGCGACTTTCCGCCACCAGATAATCATCGCCATTGTGTCCCACAATAATCCCTACATGATTACACCAGCACTGTGATGCCGCGGAGATCTGCCCAAACAGACGAGCACCTATGCAGGTAAATACGATATCGCCGGTCTCGTATTTGGCAGGGTAATTAATTTTCACGGTTCTAATCCATTATTGATATGTGGAACAACGTCTTTTTTCATCCTGATAAAGAACTAGCATTGTATTTAAATAATGACAAGGAATGTTTTATGCGATGCTTTGAATTACCGAGTTCCCTCGATAGAAATGATTATAATGAATACCCAATTTACGCTAACCAGGTTTCGGTTGAAATTGATAATAACGCGGGTTTAGCAACGAATTAATGATGGGCAGACGCCACCATGATATAAAACAAAAATATTATTTGGCTGTAATTAATAATGGAAAGAGATGTATCTCCTTGGGCGTCTTTAGATGAAAAGTATGCAGATTGGGTAAAGTCTGGTCGCGGCAGCGATGAGCAAAAACGCATGCAACTCGCCAGGTGAAGGTATGGTCTTTATGACGAATCAGTCTGGTAAATAGCGTGCAATTAGCGTTGAAGGAAACTATGTTTTGTAGTTATGCGCGCGTGTTAAGCGACACGGAAGAGTCATTTCAACATGGATAACCAGACCCTCATGCCAATTATTTATGCACTGGTACTGCTATTTGCCTGCTGGGCCCTCATTACGCACTACCAACGGTACAGAAAACCGATCGCGTTCTTTTATACGCTATTGCTACTGTATACGGGTTATGCGGCATTCATGGAATACTATTACCATCGCAATAGCATCACCACCACAGCCAACGTTTCTGCCGTGCGCTACACCAGCAGTTTTGAACGTCGGACAACCAACACCTGTAGCCACCTCCGGGGTGGCAGAACAGATTGTTCTGCATTATATGATTATGACCTGAGCGGGTGGGGGGCATACAAAGCCTGGACTTACCATGTCGAGGGCGCGCGTACAGAACCCGCCAGCACAATGTGCGTAAATATCGTTAAAAAGAAACCTGCGGTCGGCAAACCTTGCGAAAATGTGTTTTTTAACGTCAGTCCTTTGCCGGTGCTGATCTCCATTTGGGCGATAAGCGCATTCGCTTTTCTTACCCTGGCTTTGCACAGGTTTAAATTACGCCGGATGTCGAAGCATTCACTCTCCACGGCAGAAAAGCATCGCCATGGAAAACGCGCGTCCTGAAGATAACGGCTTGTCGCAGCCCTGCTCCGTTAGCACGCTGTGCGAACTCTGGATTTTAATTTCATCCCCGCTGGATATCTATCCAGCATTTTTTTATGATACACCTTTGTATCAAGAGCCATTAACGCAGGAGCGTCATGTGATAGGCAGACTCAGAGGCATTATTCTCGAAAAACAACCCCCGTTGGTACTGCTGGAGACGGGCGGCGTCGGCTATGAAGTGCATATGCCGATGACCTGCTTCTATGAGCTGCCGGAAGCGGGGCAGGAGGCAATTATCTTCACCCATTTTGTGGTGCGTGAAGATGCCCAACTGCTGTATGGCTTTAACAACAAACAGGAACGTACCCTGTTTAAAGAATTGATTAAGACGAATGGCGTCGGCCCGAAGCTGGCGCTGGCGATCCTCTCCGGCATGTCGGCACCGCAGTTTGTTAATGCTGTCGAGCGTGAAGATCCCGCCGCCCTGGTGAAACTACCGGGCATTGGTAAGAAAACCGCCGAACGTCTGATTGTTGAAATGAAAGATCGCTTCAAAGGGTTGCATGGCGATCTGTTTACCCCTGCCGCCGATCTGGTGCTGACCTCACCGGCCAGCCCGGCAACGGATGATGCTGAACAGGAAGCGGTTGCTGCGCTGGTGGCGCTAGGCTATAAACCTCAGGAAGCCAGCCGGATGGTCAGCAAAATTGCCCGCCCGGATGCCAGCAGCGAAACATTGATCCGCGAAGCGCTCCGCGCCGCGCTGTGAGGTAGAGGATGATAGAAGCAGACCGCCTGATTTCAGCAGAAAGCACGTTGCCAGAAGATGTGGCAGACCGGGCGATTCGTCCCAAACTGCTGGCGGAGTACGTTGGTCAGCCGCAGGTGCGCTCGCAGATGGAGATTTTTATCCAGGCGGCGAAACTGCGCGGTGATGCGCTTGACCACCTGCTGATTTTCGGCCCGCCGGGTCTGGGTAAAACCACGCTGGCGAATATTGTCGCCAATGAAATGGGAGTGAACCTGCGCACCACCTCCGGTCCGGTGCTGGAGAAAGCAGGGGATCTGGCGGCGATGCTCACTAACCTCGAGCCGCACGACGTTCTGTTTATCGACGAAATTCATCGCCTGTCTCCGGTGGTTGAAGAAGTATTGTACCCGGCGATGGAGGACTATCAGCTCGATATCATGATTGGTGAAGGTCCGGCAGCGCGCTCGATAAAAATCGATCTGCCGCCCTTTACGCTGATTGGCGCAACCACCCGCGCGGGCTCATTAACCTCGCCGTTGCGCGACCGTTTTGGCATCGTTCAGCGTCTGGAGTTTTATCAGGTTGCCGATCTACAGCATATCGTCGGGCGCAGCGCACGTTATATGGGACTGGAGATGAGCGATGAAGGCGCACTGGAAGTCGCCCGTCGCGCGCGTGGCACGCCACGTATCGCCAACCGTCTGCTGCGCCGCGTGCGTGACTTTGCCGAAGTGAAGCACGACGGCACTATCTCGGCGGATATTGCCGCTCAGGCGCTGGATATGCTTAACGTCGATGCCGAAGGGTTCGACTATATGGACCGCAAACTGTTGCTGGCGGTGATCGATAAGTTCTTTGGTGGGCCTGTTGGGTTAGATAACCTGGCTGCGGCTATCGGCGAAGAGCGCGAAACGATTGAGGACGTGCTGGAACCGTATCTGATTCAGCAGGGTTTTTTACAGCGTACCCCGCGTGGTCGTATGGCAACGGTGCGTGCGTGGAATCACTTTGGGATCACTCCGCCGGAAATGCCCTGAGCGTAGCGCCGGATAGCGATGCGAGCGCATCTTATCCGGCCAGGGAAGACAGTGCGATCCGGTAAAAAAACAGGCCTCAACTGGCCTGTTTTTTCATCATGGTAAGGATAAACAGCAGCGCAGCGCACAGAACGACCGAAGGGCCGGC
This sequence comes from Citrobacter sp. GW821-FHT02E08, assembly GCF_059421685.1. Classification (NCBI taxonomy): domain Bacteria; kingdom Pseudomonadati; phylum Pseudomonadota; class Gammaproteobacteria; order Enterobacterales; family Enterobacteriaceae; genus Citrobacter; species Citrobacter sp. GW821-FHT02E08. The sequence goes on from NZ_JBWKVL010000019.1 coordinate 41,193, forward strand.
TGGCGTGTCGTAAAATGCCGAAAAGGTCAGCCCACCTGTAACCGCTACCATTCCTACAATCACCGCAACACCTGCCATCTGCTCTGGCGTACGGGCAAAACGACGCGCCGTGGCTGCCGGGATTATCAGCAATGAGGTGATGATCAGCGCGCCGACAAACTTCATTGCCACCCCGATCGTTAACGCCGTCACCAGCATCAGCAGAAGTTTCACGCGCTGAATTTTCACCCCATCAACAAACGCCAGGTCCGGGCTGATGGTCATGGACAGCAAATTGCGCCACTGCCAGAACAAAATCGCCAGAACAATGACGACGCCAATGGCGATGGAGATCAGATCTTCAGGCGTGACTGCCAGTAAATCGCCAAACAGATAGGCCATCAAATCGACACGGATGTTCGACATCAGACTGACCACCACCAGACCCAGCGACAGGGCGCTGTGTGCCATAATGCCCAGCAGAGTATCGATCGCCAGGTGAGGGCGTTTCTCAAGCCACACCAGACCTGCCGCCAGCACCAGCGTGACGGCGATGACCGCGTAAAACGGATTGACATCCAGCAGTAAACCAAATGCCACGCCTAACAGCGAAGCGTGCGCCAGCGTATCGCCAAAATAGGACATCCGACGCCAGACCACGAACGAGCCCAGCGGACCTGCAGCGCAGGCCAGCATGATCCCGGCGAACCAGCCGGGTAACAAAAATTCAATCATGAGTGACCATTTCCCCGGCGCAATACAATACGGCCCTGTAAATCATGGCGGTGATTATGATGATGGCGATAAATGCCTAACTGCTCAGCGCCGCGCGGCCCAAACATGGAGATAAACTCCGGGTGCATTGAGACAATCTCCGGCGTACCGGAGCAGCAAATGTGGTGATTCAGACACAGCACTTCGTCTGTTTTGGCCATCACCAGATGCAGGTCATGCGACACCATCAACACCGCGCAGTCGAGTTCGCGACGCAACTGGTCGATGAGATCGTAAAGCGCCACCTGACCGTTGACATCGACGCCCTGCGTTGGCTCATCCAGCACCAGCAACTGCGGTTGATTTAATAACGCGCGCGCCAACAGCACACGCTGCGTTTCCCCGCCGGATAACTTTTGCATGGGCGCGTTAATCAGATGGCCAGCCTGAACGCGTTTAAGAGCAGGCAGAATGTCTGATTTATGCGTGCCAGGACGTAAGCGTAAAAAACGGTTTACGGTGAGTGGGAGCGTGGTATCGAGATACAGTTTCTGCGGGACATAGCCGACGCGTAGCTGGCCGTTACGCTTGATAACGCCTTCATCAGGTGTTACGAGCCCTAATACCACACGTACCAGGGTGGACTTCCCGGCACCGTTAGGGCCAAGGAGAGTCAAAATTTTTCCGGGTCTGAGTTCAAGCGACACGTCAGAAAGGACGCGGCGTTGACCATAAGAGACCGAGACATTTTCCAGTGAAACCAAAGTCGTCATGTCAATTTTAGGCTTGCAGAAGTTATAGAATGTTATAATATCACATTTCACACATTCATTACGATGATTCGTTGCATTATGTTACATAAAAATACGCTTCTTTTCGCAGCATTATCCGCTGCTCTTTGGGGGAGTGCAACACACGCCGCAAATGCCTCTGTCGTTGCCTCCCTTAAGCCCCTGGGGTTCATTGCTTCCGCGATTGCTGATGGTGTAACAGAGACCGAGGTTTTATTGCCGGATGGCGCCTCGGAACATGATTACTCACTGCGTCCTTCCGACGTAAAACGCTTACAGGGCGCGGACTTAGTTGTCTGGATTGGTCCAGAGATGGAAGCGTTCATGGAAAAGTCAGTAAAGAACATTCCAGAATCAAAACAGGTAACGATTGCGCAGCTTCCGTCGGTGAAACCGTTGCTCATGAAAGGGGGGGACGACGACGATGACGGGCATGATCACGACCCTGCTCATGATGAAAAAGGTGACGACCATCACCATCACGGCGACTACAATATGCATCTTTGGCTTTCCCCAGAGATAGCGCGGTCTTCAGCGGTTGCAATCCATGATAAATTAGTGGAACTTATGCCGCAAAGTCGAGCCAAACTTGACGCCAACCTGAAGGATTTTGAGGCACAATTAGCCCAGGTCGATAAACAGGTCGGTAACGAGCTCGCACCGCTCAAGGGGAAAGGGTACTTCGTTTTTCATGACGCTTATGGTTACTACGAAAAACACTTCGGACTGACGCCGCTTGGTCACTTCACCGTCAACCCTGAGATTCAACCTGGTGCGCAGCGTTTACATGAAATAAGAACACAGTTGGTTGAGCAAAAAGCAACCTGCGTTTTTGCTGAGCCACAGTTCAGGCCAGCGGTCGTTGAAGCCGTTGCGAGAGGGACGTCCGTTCGAATGGGAACGCTGGATCCCCTCGGAACGCATATTGCACTGGGTAAAACGAGCTATTCAGCGTTTCTGACTCAATTAGCGAACCAGTATGCGAGCTGCCTGAAAGGAGATTAACGAGGAAGTGAATACGTGCAACAGATAGCCCGCTCTGTCGCTCTGGCATTTAATAATCTGCCCAGACCCCATCGCGTCATGCTGGGGTCACTTACTGTTCTGACGCTTGCTGTCGCGGTGTGGCGCCCATACGTTTATCACCCTGAGTCCGCGCCTATCGTCAAAACCATCGAACTGGAAAAAAGTGAGATTCGGTCGCTGTTGCCTGAGGCGAGCGAACCTATCGATCAGGCTGCGCAGGAAGATGAAGAGATTCCTCAGGATGAACTGGATGACAAAACCTCAGGTGAGGTGGGTGTCCACGAATATGTGGTCTCTACCGGAGATACACTGAGCAGCATCCTGAATCAGTACGGCATTGAGATGGGCGATATCAGCCAGCTTGCCGCCGCAGACAAAGAACTGCGTAATCTGAAAATTGGTCAGCAACTCTCCTGGACGCTGACTGCCGACGGCGATTTACAACGTCTGACTTGGGAAGTTTCCCGCCGCGAAACCCGCACTTACGATCGCACGGCTGCCAATGGCTTCAAGATGAGCAGCGAGATGCAGCAAGGTGACTGGGTTAACAGCCTGATGAAAGGCACCGTCGGCGGTAGTTTTGTCTCCAGTGCGAAAGAGGCAGGACTCACCAGCGCGGAAATCAGCGCTGTGATCAAAGCCATGCAGTGGCAGATGGACTTCCGCAAACTGAAAAAAGGCGATGAATTCTCGGTATTGATGTCACGTGAGATGCTGGATGGAAAACGTGAACAAAGCCAGTTGTTGGGCGTGCGGTTACGTTCTGACGGTAAAGACTACTACGCGATTCGCGCTGAGGACGGTAAGTTCTACGATCGCAATGGTACCGGTCTTGCTAAAGGGTTCATGCGTTTCCCGACGGCGAAACAGTTCCGCATTTCGTCCAACTTTAACCCTCGTCGCCTGAACCCGGTTACGGGACGTGTTGCGCCGCATAAAGGCGTCGATTTCGCCATGCCGCAAGGTACGCCGGTACTGTCGGTAGGTGACGGTGAAGTGGTGGTCGCAAAACGCAGCGGTGCGGCGGGTTACTACGTCGCGATCCGTCATGGACGCACCTACACCACCCGTTATATGCACTTGCGTAAACTGTTAGTGAAACCGGGGCAAAAAGTGAAACGTGGCGATCGCATCGCGCTTTCAGGGAATACCGGAAGATCAACCGGTCCGCATCTGCACTATGAAGTGTGGGTCAACCAACAGGCGGTGAACCCGTTGACGGCGAAACTGCCGCGTACGGAAGGGCTGACCGGATCGGATCGCCGTGATTACCTGGCCCAGGTGAAAGACGTCCTGCCGCAGTTGCGCTTCGACTAACCCGTTTAGCATGTTCCTCTAAAGCCGGTACACAATGTGTACCGGCTTTTTTGTTTCTGTAAGGCGCTCACCCGAAACGATAGGCTTGCTTCGGGAGGGGGAAATGGCGATAAGCGCAGCACCAGATAAGCTTTTACTGAATAAATCGCGGGTTAAAGTTGAAAGAGCGTGAGTAACTCGCTCATACTCTATACTCGCAATGCGGCTCAGCGTAGCATGGTGAAACGTAAGAGCTAATTATGAAAAAGGAAAACGTCGTGGCAGAAGAAACTATTTTCAGCAAAATCATCCGTCGTGAAATTCCCTCGGATATCGTTTATCAGGACGATCTGGTCACTGCATTTCGTGATATCTCTCCCCAGGCGCCGACACATATCCTCATTATTCCTAATATTCTGATCCCCACCGTCAATGACGTGACGGCTGAGCACGAGCAGGCGCTGGGTCGGATGATCACAGTGGCGGCGAAAATCGCCGAACAGGAAGGTATTGCTGCTGACGGTTATCGTTTAATTATGAATACCAATCGCCATGGCGGACAAGAGGTGTATCACATCCATATGCACCTGTTAGGCGGTCGCGCACTGGGTCCAATGCTTGCGCATAAAGGTCTTTGATGATGACGAGAGGATGCGTTGCGCTGTCGTTGGCGGTGCTGTTGCTCGTTGGCTGCCGTTCACATCCTGAAATACCGGTGAGTGATGAGCAGACGCTGGTCATGGAATCAACGCTACTGGCGGCGGGGATCACCGCTGAGCCTCCGGCATTGACGACGTCCGATATTCAGACTTCTGCCTCCTCGCGACTCTATAACGAAAGACAAGAACCCGTTACCGTTCATTATCGCTTTTATTGGTATGACGCCAGAGGACTGGAAATGCACCCTCTGGAGAAGCCGCGTAGCGTAACAATTCCGGCGCACTCGTCGGTTACGTTATACGGAAGCGCCAATTATCTGGGGGCGCACAAAGTTAGACTTTATCTTTATTTGTAAGAGGTGAATCTTGATAACTAAAATACATCGCTACGCACTGGTAGCCGCGCTGGCGATATTCCTCTCGGGATGTGTGACCCAACGAGAACAACCCGCGCCGGTCGATGAAGCGAAACCGACACCTGAACAGCCTGTTCAGCCGGAGCAACCAGTGCCTGTCGTACCGACGGTGCCGACGGTTCCTCAGCAACCGGGTCCCATTGAGCATGAAGATCAGACTGCGCAACCCGCACCGCGCGTCCGTCACTATGACTGGAACGGCGCCATGCAACCGATGGTCGGAAAAATGTTGCAGGCGGGGGGGATTGCGGCAGGGAATGTCCTGCTGGTCGACAGCGTAAACAACCGTACCAATGGCTCCCTCAATGCGGGTGAAGCGACGGATACGTTACGCAATGCGCTGGCGAATAACGGCAAATTTACGCTGGTGTCGGTGCAGCAGTTGTCGCTGGCAAAACAACAGTTAGGGTTGTCTCCGCAAGACAGTCTGGGAACCCGCAGTAAAGCCATCGGGATCGCCCGTAACGTGGGCGCGCAATATGTGCTCTATTCCAGTGCGACGGGTAACGTCAATGCCCCTACGCTGCAAATGCAGCTCATGCTGGTACAAACTGGCGAGATAATCTGGTCGGGTAAAGGTGCAGTCCAGCAAAAATAACCGACTGACGCGCGACGACGTGTTGTCGCGCTATTTCCCGCAATATCATCCCGTCGCCGCGAACAACCACGGATTAAGCGGCGGGAGCGTCATCATTGAAAATGCGACCCATCGTCTGGTTCTTCGTTGTCATCATGATCCTCAGGCGCCGGAGTCGCAATTTTTGCGGCAGTACCGGGCGCTCTCACACTTGCCCGACACGCTTGTGACCCGTCCCCGATTCTATACGCTAGGCTGGATGGCCGTGGACTATTTAGCGGGCGACGTAAAATCCGGATTACCGGACGCCGACGCGCTGGCGGGCTTGCTGTATCATCTGCATCAGCAACCGTGCTTTGGCTGGCGGGTCACGCTGCTGCCGTTGCTGGAGCAATACTGGCAGTGTTGCGATCCTGCTCGTCGCACGCCGGACTGGTTACGACGGTTAAAACGGCTGCGAACAGTGCGTGAACCTCGCCCTCTGCGTCTCGGGCCTTTGCATATGGATGTTCATGGCGGCAATCTGGTGCACACGGCGTCAGGGTTACGATTGATTGACTGGGAATATGCCGGAGACGGCGATATTGCTCTGGAACTGGCGGCGGTGTGGGTGGATGATGCGTCACAGCATCAGCAGTTGATCTCCGCCTACGCTAAGCGTGCGCATATCGATCCCCGACGCCTCTGGCGACAGGTCCGGTTATGGCATCCCTGGGTGATGATGCTGAAAGCGGGATGGTTTGAGTACCGCTGGCAGCAGACCGGCGAACAACAATTTATCAGGCTGGCCGATGAAACCTGGCGTCAGCTAACAACGAAAAAATAAGGAGAGCAGTGTGGGCCCAGTAATGTTGGATGTTGAAGGATTTGAACTGGATGCCGAAGAGCGCGAGATTCTGGCGCATCCGCAGGTAGGCGGTCTCATTCTCTTCACCCGTAATTACCATGATCCGGAGCAGTTGCGTGAACTGGTACGCCAAATTCGGGCGGCGTCGCGTAATCATCTGGTGGTGGCGGTCGATCAGGAAGGCGGACGCGTACAACGTTTTCGCGAAGGCTTTACTCGCTTACCGGCCGCGCAATCTTTTGCTGCGCTGAAGGGGCTGGAAGAGGGCGGAAAGCTGGCTCAGGAGGCGGGCTGGCTGATGGCCAGTGAAATGATCGCCATGGATATCGATATCAGCTTTGCGCCGGTTCTTGATGTCGGGCATATCAGCGCGGCCATTGGCGAGCGTTCTTATCATGCCGATCCGCAAAAAGCGCTGATCATGGCCACGCGCTTCATTGACGGTATGCATGCCGCGGGCATGAAAACCACTGGCAAACACTTCCCGGGCCACGGGGCGGTTACGGCGGACTCACACAAAGAAACGCCTCGCGACCCGCGTCCACAAGCGGAAATCCGCGCCAAAGACATGTCTGTTTTCCAGGCGTTGATCACCGGGAACAAGCTCGACGCCATTATGCCTGCGCATGTGATTTACAGCGATGTGGATCCGCGTCCGGCGAGCGGTTCTGCGCACTGGCTGAAAACAGTACTGCGCGGTGAGCTGGGGTTTGACGGCGTGATTTTCTCTGACGATTTGTCGATGGAAGGCGCGGCGATTATGGGCAGCTACGCAGAACGTGGTCAGGCTTCACTGGATGCAGGTTGCGATATGATCCTGGTCTGCAATAATCGTAAAGGTGCGGTCAGCGTGTTAGATAATCTGTCGCCGATCAATGCAGAACGTGTTACACGTTTGTATCATAAAGGTTCATTTTCGCGCCAGGAACTCATGGATTCTGAGCGCTGGAAAACCGTCAGCGCCCAGCTTATCCAACTGCATGAACGCTGGCAGGAAGAGAAAGCAGGTCAATAACACTCCCGTCAGGGGAGTCGGGTTTTGGTGAGGATGCGATGATTATCTATTTACACGGTTTTGACTCTAACAGTCCGGGTAACCACGAGAAAGTGCTGCAACTGCAATTTATTGACCCGGATGTCAGGCTGATCAGCTACAGCACGAGGCATCCTAAACATGATATGCAGCATCTGCTGAAAGAAGTGGACAAAATGTTGCAGCTCAACGTGGACGAACGCCCGTTGATTTGTGGTGTGGGTCTTGGCGGCTACTGGGCGGAACGAATCGGTTTTCTCTGTGACATTCGCCAGGTGGTGTTTAATCCGAATCTGTTCCCTTATGAGAACATGGAAGGCAAAATCGACCGTCCGGAAGAGTACGCCGATATCGCCACCAAGTGCGTTACCAACTTTCGGGAAAAGAACCGCGATCGTTGCCTGGTGATCCTTTCTCGCCATGATGAAGCCTTGAACAGCCAACGTTCGTCAGAAGAGTTGCACCATTTCTACGAAATTGTGTGGGATGAGGAGCAAACCCATAAGTTCAAGAATATCTCGTCTCATTTGCAGCGAATTAAAGCCTTTAAGACCCTGGGTTAACAGGGTCAGACTGTTTTGTAAGACCAGCCTTCGGGCTGGTTTTTTTATGCATATTGCCAGTGTTGTCTAACTTTTCAGCGAGAAAACTTGATGCACATCAATTTTGGTATGACCAATGCACCGTTCGTGTTATTCTCACTCTCGAAGTCGCTTTTCATTGTCGTAACTTGTTGTTAATTAAAGGCTATGCCTATAACGTTTAATTAACAATTGGTTAATAAATTTAAGGGGGTCACCTTGACTACACCATTGAAAAAAATCGTGATTGTCGGCGGTGGTGCTGGCGGGCTGGAAATGGCGACGCAGTTGGGCAAAAAACTGGGTCGCAAGAAAAAAGCGAAAATCACGCTGGTGGACAGAAACCACAGCCATTTGTGGAAACCGCTGTTGCACGAAGTGGCGACCGGTTCGCTGGATGAAGGTGTGGATGCGCTGAGCTACCTGGCGCATGCGCGCAATCATGGCTTCCAGTTTCAGCTTGGATCAGTGATGGATATCGATCGTGAAGCAAAAACGATAACCATTGCCGAACTGCGCGATGAAAAAGGGGAGCTGTTGGTGCCGGAGCGTAAAATTGCCTATGACACGCTGGTGATGGCGCTGGGAAGTACCTCCAATGATTTCAATACGCCAGGCGTGAAAGAGCACTGCATTTTCCTCGATAACCCACATCAGGCGCGCCGTTTCCATCACGAAATGTTGAACCTGTTTTTGAAATACTCCGCTAACCTGGGGGCGAACGGTAAGGTTAACATCGCCATTGTGGGCGGGGGCGCAACGGGCGTTGAGCTCTCGGCAGAACTGCATAATGCAGTGAAACAACTGCACAGTTACGGTTACAAAGGGCTGACCAACGAAGCGCTGAATGTGACGCTGGTTGAAGCCGGTGAACGTATTCTGCCAGCATTGCCGCCGCGTATTTCTGGCGCAGCGCATAGCGAATTGACCAAGCTGGGTGTTCGTGTGTTGACGCAGACAATGGTGACCAGTGCTGATGTCGGCGGGCTTCACACCAAAGATGGCGAATATATCGAAGCCGATCTGATGGTGTGGGCGGCAGGTATTAAAGCGCCAGATTTTATGAAAGATATCGGCGGTCTGGAAACCAACCGTATCAATCAACTGGTGGTGGAACCGACCCTGCAAACCTCCCGCGACCCTGACGTATATGCCATTGGCGACTGTGCGTCCTGTGCGCGTCCGGAAGGGGGCTTTGTACCGCCGCGTGCTCAGGCGGCACACCAGATGGCAACCTGCGCGATGAACAATATCCTGGCGCAGATGAACGGCAAACCGCTGAAGGCGTACCAGTATAAAGATCACGGCTCTCTGGTGTCTCTCTCCAACTTCTCTACCGTGGGGAGTCTGATGGGGAATCTGACGCGCGGATCAATGATGGTGGAAGGGCGTATCGCCCGCTTCGTTTATGTTTCGCTGTACCGTATGCACCAGATTGCGTTGCACGGCTACTTCAAAACCGGGTTGATGATGCTGGTTGGCAGCATTAACCGTGTGATTCGCCCACGTCTGAAACTGCATTAATAAACTCTTTACTCACCGGCCATTCGTGCCGGTGAGTTTTTTACAGAAAATCCTCCCATCAGTTAACACCGGCCATTTAAGCTAATGACTGAGGGGAAACACCGGGATTGGGTTCCCGGAGGGACGCCAAACCCGGTGGTCGCCCCGGATATCTCGGTTTTAAACTAACGGCGTTATCCCGCCAGTCCTTGTTATGCGCTTCGGAGTACTCCGAATCCTCCTGTTTCGCCACTCAAACCCCTACTTTTCATCCGTTGTCTGATTTGCTTACTTCCCCACCCGTTGCAAAATTGTTACTAATAGCAAAAAAGGAGGAGTTCCCGTGAATAAATCAATGTTGGCGGGTATCGGGATTGGCGTAGCGGCTGCGCTGGGCGTTGCGGCTGTCGCCGGTCTTAATGTCTTAGAGCGTGGCCCGCAGTATGCTCAGGTTGTTTCTGCAACACCGATTAAGGAAACGGTTAAAACTCCGCGTCAGGAGTGCCATAACGTCACGGTCACGCACCGTAAACCCGTCCAGGATGAAAACCGTATCGCCGGTTCTGTACTTGGCGCGGTTGCCGGTGGGGTTATTGGTCATCAGTTTGGCGGTGGTCGCGGTAAAGATGTGGCCACGGTCGTGGGTGCGCTGGGCGGCGGTTATGCCGGCAACCAGATCCAGGGCTCAATGCAGAACAATGACACCTACACCTCAACCCAGCAGCGTTGCAAAACGGTGTATGACAAGTCTGAAAAGATGCTGGGTTATGATGTCACTTATAAAATTGGCGACCAGCAGGGCAAGATTCGCATGGATAAAGATCCAGGTGCGCAGATCCCTCTGGATAACAACGGCCAGCTCATTTTGACTAACAAAGCGTAAAAATAGCTCTACTCTGCACACTTGCCCCTCATTCGCTCAGGCTGAGGGGCTTTTTTATGTCTGCGATGACTATCAGGAGCGGGCGAGTGAGTCCGATACTCTATCGGCATCACGATACGCCCAGGCCCGACAGACTATTTCAGCAGCTCAGGCCACAGTTTTAGCGTGGTGTGGGTGATCAACATCAGCTTCTCGAAGGTTGCGCCTTCGCGGGCGCTTATCGACATCCCCTGCAATATACAGTTCAGATACTCCGCCAGACTCTGCGGATCACAGTGCGCTGGAATTTCGCCGCGCTCTTGTCGTTGACGCAGAAATTGGGTCAGTGTCTGTTCCTGCATCGCATGGCGTGATTTGACCGTATGCGCAATATCACGAGAAGAGGCTGCCAGTGTCGCGGAGGTGTTAATCATAAAGCATCCGGCGGGGGTCTCTTTACTGGTGAAGCAGGTCGCAACGGCAGTGAAGTAATCTTCGAGTGCCGATTCAACACTTTTTTCTTCGCAGAAGAGCTGTGCCTCGTGCTTTGCCGCAAAACGGCTAATGTAGCGATCCAGCACGGCGCGAAATAACCCTTCTTTGTTGGTAAATTCCGCATACAGCGTCGGCGCTTTCGCCCCGGTTGCTTCTACGAGGTCGGAGAGCGATGTCGCTTCATAGCCATGTTGCCAGAAGAGTGTCATGGCCTTATCAAGCGCGGCTTCCCTGTCGAACACTTTTGGTCGGCCACGGCTTTTTTTTGCGCAACTTGTTGGGGTAGTTGTCATGGTGCCGTTGTACCAGGTTAGGTTTATTGAACAACCATTATAAAAATAAACCCGCTCAGTCTCCAGCGGATTAAGGATAAAAATAAATTAATCTTACGGCGCTGAAAAATAAGGCATTTATAATTAAACTAACGACCATTATAAAAATACATTGACGTGTGACCTGGATCACATCTATGATTTACCTATCGATCGTTAAGTTAATTCTAACGACATCATTCATCTGCTACAGGTCACTATCATGAAAAACGTAAAAACCCTTATCGCTGCCGCTGTTCTGAGCTCACTTTCATTTGCCAGCTTTGCGGCCGTTGAAGTTCAGGCTACGCCTGCCGGTCAACAAAAAGTGGGCACCATCTCTGCGAATGCAGGGACTAACCTGGGTTCTCTGGAAGATCAACTGGCGCAGAAAGCGGATGAGATGGGGGCGAAATCCTTCCGTATTACTTCCGTTACCGGTCCTAACACTCTTCACGGAACGGCGGTTATTTACAAATAAGCATGACTCCCTCATCAATGCCTGTTTAATTGCCACAAAAAACCCCGCGATGTTTGCGGGGTTTTTTATATGCTGAGTCTCTACATCGCCTGTGGTGTGGCATCCTGATGGCGGGTGACATCCACCGGCATACCGGAACGCACTTCCATAACATGTTCCATGACCGCCGCATCGGTCTGCGCTGAGGCTTTAAATGCCTGCATGGCGCTGTTCAGGTTGATGGGCAATACCTGCGGGTCATCGTTCAGATTCTTCGACAACGGCTGATGCACTTCCACCAGACGCACACCTCCCGGTTCTACAGAGGCTTTGATTGGCGTATTGATGATATTCACTTTTGTCCCAGGCGTGACCTGGCGGAATAATGTCTCAATATCACCGTCACGTAAGCGAATACACCCTGAGCTGACGCGCATGCCGATACCAAAATCGGCATTGGTGCCATGCAGCAGATAAACCCCGCCGTAGGCAGCTAAGCGAATCGCATGATGCCCCATAGGATTATCCGGTCCGGCAGGGACCACGGCAGGGAGGTCAACCCCTTGCGCTTTGTAACGGGCGCGAATATTCGCCGTCGGAGTCCAGGTAGGATTGGCGCGTTTGTCAGAGATGGTTGTCACCATCGTTGGCGTCAGCGTATCGCCGCCTAACTGACCGATACCGATCGGGTAGACGGTGACCACGTTTTTCCCCGGCGGGTAATAGTACAGACGTAATTCCGCCAGGTTGATAACGATCCCTTCGCGCGGCGCGTCTGGCAGGAGGGTTTGCAACGGAATAGTCAGTACGCTGCCCGCGCGCGGAACATAAGGGTCAACGCCCGGGTTGGCCTGTAACAGCGCCAGAAAACCGACATTGTATTTCTTTGCGATCGATTCCAGCGAGCCGCCGTTGTTTTCAACGACGTGATATTTGTTTTCGCCCACCAGTTTGCTGCCCGCCGGAGGCAGTGGCCAGGTGTTCGCTTTGGCAGGCAGCGCAACCGCCACGGTCGCGGCGAGGGCACAAAATGCCAGCCACCGAGAAAAACGCATGTGTAATCTCATCACTATAAATCCATGTAAATCACAGGGTTATTGTTGCGATAACGTAAACGGGGATTATGACGGCTGGCTATGTCGGGAAGTGCAGGGAAATGCAAAGAGTTTGTAAATCCTGAGCCGGGTGAAGACTGACCTCTCCCGGCACAGTGATTACGCGACGGCGTTTTCTTCCAGTTGTCGCATGAACTGACGTACCCATTCGATGCGGGTTTTACGTTCACCCAGTTCCTGAATAAATTTCAGTCGGGTTGGCCCGTCCAGACGGAAGTGCTGCGGTTGTTTCTGCAACAGACCGATAAGCCAGACCGGGTTGACGTGGTTTTTCTCAGCGAACTCGATGATGCCGCCTTTCTCGTTGCCTTCCAGCTTTTTAATGCCGAGTTTTTGCGCCTGCTGGCGCAGACGGGCAATCTCCAGCAGCGTGCGGGCGGGATCAGGCAACAGCCCAAAGCGGTCGATCAGTTCGACTTTTATCTCTTCCAGTTCGTTTTCGCTTTTCGCACTGGCGATACGCTTGTAGAACGAGAGACGGGTGTTCACATCCGGGATAAAATCATCCGGCAACAGCGACGGCATACGCAGTTCGACTTCTGTCTGTTGGCTGGTAAGGTCTTCCAGCGACGGTTCGCGCCCGGCTTTCAGTGCATCGACGGCGTTTTCCAGCAGTTCCATATACAGCGAGAAACCGATGGTTTCCATCGAGCCGCTCTGGTCTTCGCCGAGTAATTCCCCCGCGCCACGAATTTCGAGATCATGCGTTGCCAGCGCGAAGCCCGCCCCCAGATCCTCAAGCGACGCGATGGCCTCAAGGCGTTTTTGCGCATCGGTGGTCATGGCTTTTGGATGCGGCGTCAGCAGCCAGGCATACGCCTGATGGTGCGAGCGACCAACACGGCCACGCAACTGGTGTAATTGCGCCAGACCGAAGTGATCGGCGCGTTCGATAATGATGGTGTTGGCGGTGGGAATGTCGATCCCGGTTTCGATAATCGTGGTACAGACCAGGACGTTAAAGCGCTGATGGTGGAAGTCATTCATCACGCGTTCCAGTTCACGTTCGCGCATCTGTCCGTGCCCAATCGCGATACGCGCTTCGGGCACCAGTTCCGCCAGCCGGTCCGCCGTTTTCTGAATATTTTCCACATCGTTGAACAGGTAATACACCTGGCCTCCACGCAACACCTCACGCAGGATCGCCTCACGCACCACCAGATTGTCGTATTCACGGACAAAGGTTTTGACCGCCAGACGACGGGCGGGCGGGGTGGCAATGATAGAGAGATCGCGCATACCGCTCATCGCCATATTCAGCGTACGTGGGATCGGCGTTGCCGTCAGCGTCAGAATGTCTACATCGGCGCGCATGGCCTTAATGCGCTCTTTGTGACGGACACCAAAACGGTGCTCTTCGTCGACAATCAACAGGCCTAAATCTTTCAGTTTTACATCGCTTTGCAGCAGTTTGTGGGTGCCGATCAAAATATCGATCTTACCTTCGGCGACCTGCTCAAGGATTTGCGTCTGCTCTTTGGCGCTACGGAAGCGAGAGAGCATTTCAATACGCACCGGCCAGTTGGCAAAGCGATCGCGGAAGTTGTCGAAATGCTGCTGGGCAAGCAGGGTGGTGGGGACCAGTACCGCCACCTGTTTGTGGTTTTCCACCGCCAGAAACGCAGCGCGCATGGCCACTTCGGTTTTACCAAAACCGACATCACCGCAGACTAAACGGTCCATCGCCAGCGGCTGGCACATATCACTGAGGACCGCGTTGATGGCTTGCGCCTGGTCAGGCGTGGTTTCAAACGGGAAGCTGTCGCAGAATAACTGGTATTGCTCACGATCGTGCTTAAAGGCGAAGCCCTCTTTAGCGGCGCGTTGGGCATAAATATCCAGCAACTCTGCCGCCACATCGCGTACTTTTTCCGCCGCTTTCTGCCTGGCGCGCGACCACGCGTCACCGCCCAGTTTATGCAGCGGCGCATTGTCTTCCGCACCGCCTGCGTAACGGCTGATCAGGTGCAACGACGACACCGGAACATACAATTTGGCGTCATTGGCGTAGGTGAGCATCAGATATTCAGCGGTGATGCCGCCAGCTTCCAGCGTGGTCATACCGGCATAGCGACCGACGCCATGCTCAAGGTGGACGACAGGCTGACCCGGATGCAACTCCGCCAGGTTGCGGATCAGCGTATCCGGGTTGATAGTCCGGCGGGTATCCTGGCGACGCCGCGCGACGCGCTCACCGAGCAGATCGCTTTCGCAGATCAGCGCCAGATTACGCTGGGTGTCGACAAATCCATGTTCCGCCGCGCCAATCATCAGGTAGCGACCTGAATCGCTCGCTTCATCCAGACGTAAAATTCGCTTAGGCGCTACCTTGATGCGGGCAAGCAGTTCACCGAGGGCTTCCCGGCGACCTTCGCTTTCTACGGAGAAAATGACCGGACCAGTAAAGGCTTCCAGGAACTTACGTAGGGCATCCAGCGGGGCTTTGTGCTGCGCCTGCACCGCCAGGTCGGGAAGTTTCTGGAAACCCAGATTGGTATTGGCGGCTTTTTCCGGCAGATGTTCGGTTTTGAGTTGTACTCGGGGCCAACGTTTAAGCTCGGAAAAGAGTTCATCAACGCGTAGCCAGAGCGATTCCGGCGGTAAAAGCGGGCGCATGGGGTCAACGCCGCGATTTTCGAAACGTGACAGGGTATCGGCCTGGAAGCGCTCGGCGCTGTTTTCCAGGTTCCCGGTGTTCACCAGTAGCGTATTCGCCGGAAAGTAACTAAACAACGGCGGCAGCGGCTCGCTGAAAAACAGCGGCTGCCAGTATTCGATTCCCGCCGGTAACGTGCCTTTGCTGACCTGCTGATAAATATGTTCAGGGTCGCGTTTCACCTCAAAGGTGTCGCGCCACTGGCTACGGAACAACTCAATGGCCGCTTTGTCCGTCGGGAATTCGTGCGCAGGTAGCAGGTTAATCGCCGCAACTTCTTCCAGCGTGCGTTGGGTGTCGGTGTCGAACAGACGCAGGCTGTCGATCTCATCATCAAAGAAATCGAGTCGGTAAGGCTGCTCGCTGCCCATCGGGAACAGATCCAGTAACGCGCCGCGGGTGGCGTATTCTCCGTGTTCCATAACCTGATCGACATGACGATACCCGGCGCTCTCCAGTTGCGCGCGTAAGGCATCGCGCGACAACTGCTGGCCCTTTTTCATCACCAGCGCGTGACCATGCAGATAATTGTGCGGGCAGACGCGCTGCATCAGGGTATTGACCGGCACGATCAATACGCCACGTTGCATCGACGGGAGCTGATACAGCGTGGAGAGACGCGAGGAGATGATCTCCTGGTGCGGCGAAAAACTGTCGTAGGGGAGCGTTTCCCAGTCTGCCAGATTCATCACCATCTGGTCGGTGAACTGGCTAATTTCATCATGCAGACGCAGGGCATTCTGCATATCCGGCGCAATGAGCACGATGGGGCCCGTGTGACGCTCGGCAATCTCCGCGACCTGTGTGGCGCAAGCAGCACCGGTAAGCTCACCCAACTGGCGCTGATCGCCGGCTTTCGTCGGCAGAGTATAACGTTGTTGTTCAGGCATTCGGTTGTCAGGATCTCTTTTGGGTATACACCACACTATGGGGGCATATGACTGATAAGCAATGCTCTTTATTATCCTTGATCAACACTCATTAGCAAATGATTCGCCCCCGTACAGGGGCGAAAAACTTACGCGGACGGGCTCGTGACGGCCTGGCGGGAAGGGGGAGAAAAGAAGAGATCGGCGAAGACCTTCTGCGATACAGTGCGCACGGCAAGTCCCGCCAGAGTACAAAGCAGCAGACTGAG
Organism: Citrobacter sp. GW821-FHT02E08; assembly: GCF_059421685.1. Taxonomy (NCBI): domain Bacteria; kingdom Pseudomonadati; phylum Pseudomonadota; class Gammaproteobacteria; order Enterobacterales; family Enterobacteriaceae; genus Citrobacter; species Citrobacter sp. GW821-FHT02E08. Next base: position 57,652 of record NZ_JBWKVL010000019.1, read on the forward strand.
GAAGGGATAGACCAGCAACAGCGCGAACTCAATCTGAGGCGACCATGACGCCTGATTCAGTTTGGGCGTCAGGGTTAAGCTGAACGCTTCAACCAGAATACGGTGGGTGGTGTAGATAGCAATGGTGTTAGAGCCAATGATGTTGAGCAGACCGGAAGAACGCATGCCGTAACGCTGCTCGAACTGATAAAACGTTTTCATGATCAGTACGATTGAAACAAATGAAAGAAGCAATGCGATGTTTGCCAGCCATGCGGCAACAGCCACTACCGCGAGGGTCAGCATGGCAACAGGATGACGCCGTAGCGGCGTCTGTTTTATGCCCGTCATGAGCGACCCGCCAAACCAGGCACCGAGGCTGTACCAGGGGAGATTGCGGATAACGCTGTTCATCCCCCACCACGGTGTCGGGAGAAAATTGATAGTGACGCTCAGTACGACAAAGACGGCAAACAGCGGTTTTGCCCAGCGGGTGAAGAGTTTACACAGGACAAAATAGACCATCAGCGCATACAGATACCACAGGCTGGTACTGGCGGTGAGCATCCCGTGCAGAAACGCGTTTACGCTGGTGGCGTAGGCTGCATTTGCGCTACTGCTGATATCCCGGTCAGGCGCCAGCCAGTGATTGAGCGAGGTTAATGCCAGCCATTGCACTACACCCCACAGCGCGAGGACCCACAGAATACTCCAGATGCGTTTTTCCACGCACGCCTTCCAGGGGACCGCATCAATATAGCGGCGGATCAAATACCCCGAAATAAAGAAAAAAACGGGCATACGAAACGGCGCAAGGTAGAGATTGAAATAGATCCAACATTTAGACAGCACCTGCGAAAAGGGATGCTGGAAGGTGGTGAGGTGAGGGTAGAAGGTGATTACCGAGTGATAGACTACCACCAGACAAATACATAACCCTTTGATTTGGTTAATCCATAATTCTTTTTGTTTCATAAAAACGGCCTGCCCGTAGTGTTCGACGTAGCCTACGATCCTGCGGGTCATGCGCGTTGCTGTAATGCGTAACAATCTGCTTTTTATATTTTTAAGATAAAGATCAGGTCAGGATGAGGGCGCGGAGTGGGTCACTTTAGTAAGTTGATTTGTGGATACTTTTAGGAATAACACTGACGAACACTTGCGGTTCAGTCATTTACCCATTCCGCTTTCGCTTATATACTCGTGACTTTGCTAACCGCAACCAGACGGATTTCATGTATCAACCTGTCGCTCTATTCATCGGCCTGCGCTACATGCGTGGGCGTGCAGCAGATCGCTTCGGTCGCTTTGTCTCCTGGCTCTCCACCATTGGCATTACCCTTGGGGTGATGGCGCTGGTGACGGTATTGTCGGTCATGAACGGTTTTGAACGTGAACTGCAAAACAATATTCTTGGCCTGATGCCTCAGGCAATTCTCTCGTCTGAGCAGGGTTCCCTTAATCCTCAGCAGTTACCGGAAAAAGCCGTTGCCTTAAACGGCGTGAATCGTATTGCGCCTCTGACGACAGGCGATGTCGTCCTGCAAAGTGCGCGCAGTGTGGCGGTTGGGGTCATGCTGGGTATCGATCCGGCGCAAAAAGATCCGCTAACGCCGTATCTGGTCAATGTGAAGCAAACCTCCCTCGAAGCGGGCAAGTATAATGTCATCCTTGGCGAACAGCTCGCCGGGCAGTTGGGGGTGAATCGCGGCGATCAAATTCGCGTGATGGTGCCTTCCGCCAGCCAGTTTACCCCGATGGGACGGCTGCCAAGCCAGCGCTTATTTACGGTGATTGGCACGTTCGCGGCGAATAGCGAGGTCGATGGCTACCAGATGCTGGTCAATATTCAGGATGCCTCGCGTTTGATGCGCTATCCGGCAGGGAATATCACCGGCTGGCGTTTGTGGCTGAACGAACCGCTGAAAGTCGACACCCTCAGCCAGCAAACATTGCCGGCAGGGACAAAATGGCAGGACTGGCGTGAGCGCAAAGGCGAACTGTTCCAGGCGGTAAGAATGGAAAAGAACATGATGGGGCTGTTGTTAAGCCTGATCGTGGCGGTCGCCGCATTCAACATTATTACTTCGCTGGGCTTGATGGTGATGGAGAAGCAAGGAGAAGTGGCTATTTTGCAAACGCAGGGGCTGACGCCGCGCCAAATCATGATGGTCTTTATGGTTCAGGGCGCGAGTGCCGGTATCATCGGCGCACTGCTGGGGGCGGCGCTGGGCGCATTACTTGCCAGTCAGTTGAATAATCTGATGCCGGTGATTGGTGCGATCCTGGACGGCGCCGCGCTGCCTGTGGCCATTGAGCCGCTGCAGGTTATTGTCATCGCGCTGGTGGCAATGGCTATCGCACTGCTTTCTACGCTTTATCCTTCCTGGCGCGCTGCCGCCACTCAACCCGCTGAGGCTTTACGTTATGAATAAGATCCTGTTGCAATGCGACAACCTGTGCAAACGCTATCAGGAAGGCACTGTGCAAACCGACGTGTTGCATGATGTCAGTTTTAGCGTAGGCGAAGGCGAAATGATGGCGATCGTGGGCAGCTCCGGTTCGGGTAAAAGTACCTTGCTGCATCTGCTGGGCGGACTGGATACGCCGACCTCAGGCGATGTGATATTTAGCGGCCAACCGATGAGTAAACTCTCCTCGACCGCAAAAGCGGAGTTGCGCAATCAAAAACTCGGCTTTATCTATCAGTTCCACCATTTGCTGCCGGATTTCAGTGCGCTGGAAAACGTTGCCATGCCGTTGCTGATCGGCAAAAAGAAACCGGCGGAAATTAGCGAACGCGCGCGTGAAATGCTGAAAGCGGTGGGACTGGATCATCGCGCCAGTCACCGTCCTTCTGAGCTTTCCGGCGGCGAGCGCCAGCGTGTGGCGATTGCGCGTGCGCTGGTCAACAACCCGCGGCTGGTACTGGCGGATGAACCCACGGGGAACCTGGATGCGCGTAACGCCGACAGTATTTTCCAGCTTTTGGGCGAGTTGAATCGTTCACAGGGCACCGCATTTTTGGTCGTCACCCACGACCTGCAACTGGCGAAACGGATGAACCGTCAGCTTGAGATGCGCGACGGTCGCCTGACGGCGGAATTGAGCCTGATGGGAGCAGAGTAATGGCGTCGCCTTTATCGTTATTGATTGGGCTGCGTTTTAGCCGTGGTCGTCGGCGTGGCGGAATGGTCTCGCTGATCTCTGTGATTTCTACGATCGGCATTGCGCTGGGGGTGGCGGTGCTGATCGTCGGTTTAAGCGCGATGAACGGTTTTGAACGTGAGCTGAATAACCGTATTCTGGCAGTGGTTCCGCACGGTGAAATTGAAGCGGTTAATCAGCCGTGGACCAACTGGCGCGACGCGCTGGAAAACGTACAGAAGGTGCCGGGCATTGCGGCGGCAGCACCCTACATCAACTTTACCGGACTGGTGGAGAGCGGCGCTAATCTGCGCGCTATTCAGGTGAAAGGTGTCGATCCTAAACAGGAACAGCAACTGAGCGCGCTTCCCTCGTTTGTGCAAAACCATGCCTGGGATAACTTTAAGGCCGGTGAACAGCAAATTATCATCGGCAAAGGCGTGGCAGATGCCCTGAAAGTCAAACAGGGCGACTGGGTTTCGATCATGATCCCAAATTCAAATGCGGATCATAAACTGATGCAGCCCAAACGCGTGCGTCTGCATGTTGCGGGGATTTTGCAACTGAGCGGCCAGCTGGATCACAGTTTCGCGATGATCCCGATGACCGATGCTCAACAGTATCTGGAGATGGGATCCAGTGTTTCGGGTATTGCGATCAAAGTTAACGATGTCTTTAACGCCAACAAACTGGTGCGTGACGCGGGCGAAGTCACCAATAGCTATGTTTACATTAAAAGCTGGATTGGGACTTACGGCTATATGTACCGCGATATTCAGATGATCCGCGCCATTATGTATCTGGCGATGGTGCTGGTGATCGGCGTGGCCTGTTTTAATATCGTCTCGACTTTAGTGATGGCGGTAAAAGACAAGAGTGGCGATATTGCCGTATTAAGAACACTGGGCGCCAAAGACGGTTTGATTCGTGCCATTTTCGTCTGGTATGGACTGCTGGCGGGGCTGTTTGGCAGCCTGTGTGGGGTGGTTATCGGTGTTGTCGTTTCATTGCAACTGACCCCCATCATCGAAGGTATTGAGACGATTATCGGCCATCAGTTCTTGTCCGGGGATATCTATTTTATCGACTTCCTGCCATCCGAATTACACTGGCTGGATGTCCTTTACGTGCTGGTCACGGCATTGTTGCTGAGTTTGTTAGCCAGTTGGTATCCGGCGCGGCGCGCCAGTAATATCGATCCAGCGAGAGTTCTCAGCGGCCAGTAACTGCGGTACACAGAAACAAGGAGCGGCGATGTATTACGGGTTTGACATTGGCGGGACCAAAATTGCGTTAGGCGTTTTTGATAACAAACGGCATTTGCAGTGGGAAAAGCGTGTGCCAACCCCCCGCGACAGCTATGAGGCTTTTCTGGATGCCGTGTGTGATTTGGTCGCTGAGGCCGATGCGCGATTTGGCGAGAAAGGCAGCGTCGGCATCGGTATTCCCGGAATGCCTGAGACGGCGGACGGTACGTTGTACGCCGCCAATGTGCCTGCCGCCAGCGGAAAACCTTTACGTGCCGATCTCAGCGCTCGCCTGGATCGTGATGTTCGCCTGGATAACGACGCCAACTGTTTTGCCCTCTCCGAAGCCTGGGACGATGAGTTTACGCAGTATCCGCTGGTGATGGGGCTGATCCTCGGCACCGGTGTCGGCGGCGGTCTGATCATCAATGGAAAATCGATCGCCGGACACAGCTACATTACCGGTGAATTTGGTCATATCCGTTTACCGGTGGATGCACTCACGCTGATGGGTTTTGACTTCCCATTACGCCGCTGTGGTTGTGGGCAACTGGGCTGTATCGAAAACTATCTTTCCGGCCGTGGATTTGCATGGCTGTATCAGCATTACTATCATCAACCTTTGCAGGCTCCTGAAATCATTGCGCTGTGGGAGCAGGGTGATGTTCAGGCGCGAGCCCACGTTGAACGCTATCTGGATTTATTAGCGGTCTGTCTGGGCAATATCCTGACTATTGTCGATCCCGACCTGGTCGTGATCGGCGGCGGTTTATCGAATTTCACAGCGATAACAACGCAGTTGGCGGACCGATTGCCACAACATCTCTTGCCCGTCGCCCGGGTGCCGCGTATTGAACGAGCACGACATGGGGATGCGGGGGGAATGCGCGGCGCCGCCTTCTTACATCTTACCGACTAATCAAAAGAGGTTGTTATGCAGTCGCGTCGGGGTCATCGATTAACTCGTTTTCGTAAAAACAAACGCCATTTACGCGAACGCCTGCGTCAACGGATCTTTTTCAGAGACAGAGTGGTGCCGGAAGTGATGGAAAAACCAAGAGTATTAGTACTTACAGGGGCAGGGATCTCAGCAGAATCCGGCATTCGTACGTTTCGTGCGGCCGATGGTCTCTGGGAAGAGCATCGCGTGGAAGATGTGGCGACCCCGGAAGGATTTGCGCGCAACCCTACACTGGTCCAGTCATTTTATAACGCGCGTCGACAGCAACTGCAGCAACCCGAAATTGAGCCGAATGCGGCGCATATTGCACTGGCAAAACTGGAAGAAGCCCTCGGTGAGAACTTCTTACTGGTGACGCAGAATATCGACAATCTTCATGAGCGTGCGGGCAGCGAGAATATTATCCACATGCATGGTGAGTTGTTGAAGGTGCGCTGTTCCCAGAGCGGGCAGATCCTGGAGTGGACAGGCGATGTCACCCCCGACGATAAGTGTCACTGTTGCCAGTTCCCGGCGCCGTTGCGCCCGCATGTGGTGTGGTTTGGCGAAATGCCGCTGGGGATGGATGACATCTACATGGCGCTGGCAATGGCGGATATTTTTATCGCGATTGGCACCTCGGGGCATGTTTATCCGGCGGCGGGTTTTGTCCATGAAGCGCGACTGCACGGCGCACATACGATCGAACTGAACCTTGAACCGAGCCAGGTCGGCAGCGAATTTGAAGAGAAGTATTACGGCCCGGCGAGTCAGGTGGTGCCGGAGTTTGTCGAGAAGTTGTTGAAAGGCTTGTAAAATAAAAGGCCCGGTTCGCACTGCGACATCGGGCCTTCCTGCTGAATTAGCGTCCTGCTTTCAGCTTCTGGTAATACTCTTCATAAATGGCGCTGGCCGCACCGACGTCATTCTGCCATTCCCCTTTTTTGATTGTTTCTGCATCAGGGTACAGCGTTTTGTCGTTGGCGACGTCCGGGCTTAACAGTTTACGGGCCGCCAGGTTAGGCGTCGGATAACCGATAGTTTCCGCCACTTGTTTCGCGACATCCGGGCGCAGCAGGAAGTTAATCAGTTTCAGCGCGCCTTCTTTGTTTTTGGCGTTTGCCGGAATCGACAGGCTGTCCATCCAGAAGATCCCGCCTTCTTTCGGCCAGACCACCTCCAGCGGTGTACCGGCCTGACGCGCAACCCAGGCAGAGCCGTTCCACACCATTCCCAGATTCACTTCGCCTTCCATATACGGGTTAGCCGGGTTGTCAGAGTTAAACGCCGCCACGTTTGGCATCAGCTTTTTCAGCTCGTTGTAGGCCGCTTCAATCTCTTTCGGATCGGTTGTGTTACCTGAATAACCCAGTTTACGCAGCGCCACCTGGAACACTTCACGCGCATCATCCGTCAGCAACAGACTGCCTTTGTACTCCGGCTTCCACAGGTCGGCCCAGCTGGTGACGGTTTTCGGGTCGATCGTCTCACTGTTGACGCCAATCGCCGTGGCACCCCAAATGTAAGGGATAGAGTAGTCGTTGTTCGGGTCAAACGGCTTGTTGAGCATCTCAGGGTCGAGATTGTTGAAGTTGGTTAACGCCGACTTGTCGATCTTCTGGATCATGCCCTCTTTGCGCATTTTGTCGACGTAGTAGGTGGAAGGAACCACCAGGTCGTAGGCACCGTCTTTGTACGTTTTGAGCTTGGCGTACATGGTCTCATTCGACTCATAGGTCGAATAGATAACCTTAATACCGGTCTCTTCGGTGAACTGCTCAAGCAGTCCTGGCGGAACATACTCGGTCCAGTTGTAGAAATAGAGCGTGTTGTTATCTTTGGCGTGAGCTGCGCTCATACCCAGTGCCAGAGCACCCGCGGCAAGCAGGTGGCGTGACCATTTGTTCATTTAACGTCCCCTGAATTACGGACCTTAACGGCCCTTCGTTTTATCACGAGCAATAAGCTGGCTGGCAATCACCATCACCAGCGACAGAACTAACAATATTGTTGCCAGCGCATTCACCTCGGGTGATACGCCCACTTTCACCATCGAATAGATCTTCAACGGTAAAATTTCATAGCCAGGTCCGGTGACAAATGACGACACCACGACGTCATCCATCGACAAGGTAAAACTCAGCAACCAACCCGCCGCCACGGCGGGCATGGCCAACGGTAAAATGATCTTGCGCAGAATAGTGACTTCGCTGGCGCCCAGATCTTTTGCCGCTTCCAGCATCCGTACATCAAAGCCTTTCAGACGTGAATAGACAGTCACGACGACAAATGGCAGACAGAACGTGATGTGGGAGAAGAGCAGCGACCAGAACCCCAGTTGAATGCCAAGCAGCATAAACAGCACCAGCAGGGAGATGGCCATGACGATGTCCGGTGACATCATGACGACAAACAGCATACCGCTGACGAAGGGTTTGCCGCGAAAGCGGTAGCGATACAGTGCGACGGCAGTGAGTGAGCCAATGAGCGTGGCAAAGGTTGCCGAGACAACGGCCATCGTGAGTGAATGCTGTGCAGCCTGAAGCAGACTGTCGTTGTTGAGCAATAAGCTGTACCAGTTAGTGGTAAACCCTTGCCAGTTGATGCCAAAGCGCGAGCTGTTAAAGGAGTTCACAATCAAGATGATGATTGGAATATACAGATAAGCATAAATGGTGGTCATAAAACCACCGCGAAGCAGTCTACCGATCATTCGAGACCCACCTCCTTGCGTTGCAGAAGGGACAGTTTCAGAGTATTGAAATTATTCAATTTTTCCTTTATCTCCAAAATATCTCCAAAACTCGTTGATTAAATAGCGCGCAAAAAAACGCGGCCATCACATGAGGCCGCGCATTTTACAACAATTTTCCTGGCTATCGGGAAAAAATGGCTGATTTAATGACGGGCGTTATACGTTTTGCCCACCAATACAGCCGGATGGAGGATTACTGTACGATGACCCCCATCACCATCCCGTTACTCTGGTTCATATCAAACCTGGCGGTAAAGCCGGATTTGCGCCAGTGGGTGCGTTCTTCGTTTTGCGATTGCCATCCCTGGGACTCCATGTAATCGACCGCTTCCCCCTGATACTTTCCGGCAATGTGGCGATCAATTGTGCGGGCGACGTCAGCCGCGGCGTCGGGGTCTGCCTGGTGGTGGCGGTTCGCTTGTGCGGCATTCTGTTGCTTAGAATGATGAGGGTTGCATGTTCCGTTTGTTTCACTAACCTGTGTACAACCCGAACTTTCCAGCTGTGCCCGATAAGACTCACTGATAGCAAAAGCACTATGAAAATAGAGTCCGCCGAACACCATAATGAGTGCTGCTGTAATATTTTTACTTTTCATATTTTTAACTCTCAATTTTTTACCTGCCAAAATAAAAATAACATCAGAGTTATTCGTTTTCGGCAGTGCTAATATTTGTATCGCTCAGCAAAATATTATGCCGGGATTTTTATTACATACGACTTACACAAATAACACGCTGACTGGCAAGGAGATAAAAGGGTAATGCAGGCAGGCGTTTTTCCTGCAAGCTCAGTATTTTATTCCCTGTGAGAGGGTGAACCTCGTTTAACGCCATTAATACCAGCAGCGGGAACCATTATCGGCCTGGCTTGCATCGGGAATGTCTGCACATGCGGGTAGTGTGATGCCATCGCGGGTAATCATGTTTTTATCCTGATGGTGATGTTTGTGGTGGCGCTGCGGGTTATTACCACAGGTTCCATTGGCATCTTCTACCTGCGTACAGCCTTGCTGCTCAAGGTTTTTGGCATACCCATTGTGGCCTTGCGGCGGTGCAATAACACACCCGGATAACAAGACTGACAAACTACCGATAGCTAACAGCATTGATACTTTATTCATTATTTTACTCTCAGGTTATATGACTCAGAAAACTATCTCCTTCCTGTGTTTTTTACGCAGTGGTTGTACTTGCATCCCTATGCAAAGATAGCTTTATGAGTGGTCTGATGAGATTATTCTATTAAAGTTGTCGGTTGTTCAACAAATAAATATAGCATTATATGTTCTTTTAAATTCTTGTTTTACCACGTCATTATTCCCATGGCAGTTATTGTGTTATCGGCTTGTTTTAAGGATATTGGTTTTTGGTATGCAGCAGTTAATTTTTACTGTTAATTAATTGAGAGGCGGTTTTAATAATTATCTGGGAATTGTCTTATGTTGAAAGAGGTATTATCCCGCGTCTGTGTATAATATTGTTTAACACTTTCGGATGAAACCTGTGAAATAGATAAAATAGTGAACGGTAAGTCAGTGTGGAAATAGAAGGCGAGTGAGCAATAAAAAACCGGCGACCTTGCGGTGCCGGTTTTTGCCATCATCAATGCAATGAACGTGGCGGTTTAATCACTGAGTTCGCTTGCTTTTCTGTTCAGCAGACGCGATGCACGCCAGTAAACCAGCAGCATCAGACCCATCACAATGGTCAGCGTAATGCTGGTGGCGGCACCAAACGGCCAGTCGCGGATGTTCAGGAACTGCACCTTAATGACGTTACCAATCAGCAGGTTTTTGGCGCCCCCCATCAGGTCGGAGACATAGAACAGTCCCATCGCGGGTAACATCACCAGCAGACAGCCCGCGATAATCCCCGGCATGGTCAGTGGAAGGATAATGCGGATAAAGGTCTGCAACTTGTTGGCACCCAAATCACGCGCCGCTTCTAACAGTGGCTTATCCAGTTTTTCAATGCTGGAGTAGAGCGGCATCACCATAAACGGCAACAGGATATAGACCAGACCAATAATGACGGCGCTAGGGGTAAACATGATGCGAATCGGCGTATCGATAACGCCCAGCCAGAGCAGGAACTCGTTGAGATAGCCTTTGGTGCTAAGAAAAATTTTCAGCCCGTAGATGCGGATCAGTGAGTTAGTCCAGAACGGAACGATCAACAAGAACAGCAATAGCGGACGGACTTTTTCCGGCAATTTTGCCAGAAACCAGGCGAACGGATAACCGAGTACCAGACAGGCGAGGGTGGCAATCAACGCCATATTGAGCGAGTGCAGCAGCACCTCAAAATAGAGCGGATCGAGCAGACGCGCGTAGTTTTCCAGCGTAAAGACCATTTTGACGAAATTAGCGTCATCACGGGTCAAAAAACTGGTACCAATGATCATCAGGTTGGGCAAAAAGACAAACAACACAAGCCAACCGACGATGGTGACAATCACCACATTCTGGAACTTACTCGTGTTCTTCATCAGCCAGTACGACCTCCCAGCTTTCTACCCAATTGATGGCCATTTTTTGGTCGAGCGAGTGATCAAAATCGGGATCGTCTTCATTGAAGAATTCACTCACTATTACCATTTTTCCGTTTTCCAGCTCGACGACCGATTCCAGCGTCATCCCTTTGTAGTTGCGCTCGCGAACGTAACCAATCAGACCTTCAATGTGGTTGTCGTCATTGATTTCATCAACGCGCAGGTCTTCCGGGCGCAGCAAAACATGTAACTTTTGCCCTGGAACAACCGCAAAATTGACGTAAATGTTGCATTCACGACCTTCCACATTTGCACGAACGCGCTGCTCGTCAAGACGCTCGATCACGGTGGCGTTGAACATATTGATCTCGCCGATAAAACCGGCCACGAAGAGATTTTTCGGTTCTTCGTAGATCTCGCGCGGGGTGCCGTCCTGTTCAATAACGCCGTCGCGCATCACCACGATACGGTCAGACATGGTCAACGCTTCTTCTTGATCGTGGGTAACGAACACAAAAGTGATGCCGAGTTTACGCTGCAACGCTTTCAGTTCGTTCTGCATCTGCTTGCGCAACTTGTAATCCAGCGCAGAAAGCGATTCGTCCAGCAGAAGCAAACGCGGTTTGTTCACCACGGCACGGGCGATCGCCACGCGTTGTTGTTGTCCGCCGGACAGTTGATGCGGCTTACGCTGGGCAAATTCTTCGAGTTGCACCATGCGCAGTGCGTCGGTAACGCGGGGTGTGATTTCGGCGGCGGGGGTTTTCTGCATGCGTAATCCGAAAGCCACGTTTTCAAACACCGTCATGTGAGGGAATAACGCATAACTTTGGAATACCGTATTCACATAGCGGTTTTCCGCCGGAACATCGGTAATGTCCTGGTTATCCAGCATGATATGACCGGAATCCACATTTTCCAGACCGGCAATCAGGCGTAGAACGGTTGTTTTACCGCAGCCAGAGGGGCCAAGCAGCGTGAGAAATTCACCATTATTAATGGTCAAATTCAGGTTAGAAATGACCTCTTTGCCATCAAAACTTTTGCGAATTCCCGCCAATTGCACCAGCGGTGAAAGCGAACGCGGTTGTTTATTCAATTTTTTACTCTGTCCCATGTAGACGCAACGGATGGCTGACCGATGCGGGGTTTGTGGTTGACCACCTTGGTGACTCTTAATGAGGGCGGTTATTCTACGGCAAACCACTGAAATCGCCAATCCTTGTTGCGAATTGCGGGGTTAGCTTTATATTCAGGAAGGGCTACAGATCGAAATATTCTCGTTTAGGGGATAAAAGTGACCTGACGCAATATTTGTCTTTTCTTGCTTATTGATAATGTTGTCACAAAAAGTGAGGGTGACTGCATGGATAAACTACTTGAGCGTTTTTTGCACTATGTGTCGTTGGATACCCAGTCAAAGCCGGGTGTGCGACAAGTTCCCAGCACCGAGGGACAGTGGAAGCTACTACAGTTACTCAAACAACAGCTCGAAGAGATGGGGCTGGTTGACGTTACGTTAAGTGACAAAGGGACCGTGATGGCGACGTTGCCAGCCAATGTCCCTGGTGATATTCCTGCCATCGGTTTTATTTCCCATGTGGATACCTCACCGGATTTCAGTGGTAAAAACGTGAATCCGCAAATTGTGGAAAACTATCGCGGTGGCGATATTGCGTTGGGCATTGGTGATGAAGTGTTATCGCCGGTGATGTTCCCGGTTTTGCATCAATTGCTGGGGCAAACGCTGATCACCACTGACGGTAAAACGCTGCTCGGCGCGGATGACAAAGCGGGTGTGGCAGAAATCATGACCGCGCTGGCGGTACTGAAACACAAAGCGATTCCGCACGGCGATATTCGCGTCGCCTTTACGCCAGATGAAGAGGTTGGCAAAGGGGCGAAACACTTCGATGTTGCCGCCTTTAATGCGCAATGGGCTTACACCGTTGATGGTGGCGGTGTTGGTGAACTGGAGTTTGAAAACTTCAACGCCGCCTCCGTCAATATCAAAATCGTGGGTAACAATGTGCATCCGGGCACTGCAAAAGGGGTGATGGTGAATGCGCTGTCACTGGCTGCGCGAATTCATGCGGAAGTTCCGGCGGATGAAAGCCCTGAAACCACAGACGGTTACGAAGGCTTCTACCATCTTGCCAGCATGAAAGGCACCGTCGATCGGGCCGATATGCACTACATTATTCGCGATTTTGACCGCAAGCAGTTTGAAGCGCGTAAGCGTAAAATCATGGATATTGCCAAGAAGGTCGGCAAGGGGCTACATCCGGACTGCTACATTGAGCTGGTGATTGAAGATAGCTACTACAACATGCATGAAAAGGTTGTTGAGCATCCACACATTCTGAATATCGCTCAGCAGGCAATGCGTGATTGTGACATTGAGCCGGTAATGAAACCGATTCGCGGCGGTACTGACGGGGCGCAGCTGTCGTTCATGGGATTACCGTGTCCGAACCTTTTCACCGGGGGGTACAACTATCATGGCAAGCATGAATTTGTGACGCTGGAAGGGATGGAAAAAGCGGTACAGGTGATTGTGCGTATTGCAGAACTGACGGCAAAGCAAAAGTAATGAGTATCGATAGTTGCCGGATAAGGCGTAAGTCACTATCCGGCAACTATCGTAATAATTACCCTTCGAAGAACCAGTACCCGCTGTTGACCAGCGCGGCCAGCATCGCAAGGAACGACGGATCGTCCAGCGCGTCCTCAAAGTTTTCGGCGGTCAGCACGATATGGCTGGCGAGCGCTTCCAGTGCCGGACGGTGTGGAGAGTCGATCTTCTCACCGTTTGCGTATATATCGTCACCAATGCGCAGTACACGCAACCCACCAAGACGAACCAGCACATCGCCTTGCTTCAGGGCGTCATAAATCTCATCGGGCTGATAGGGCGGCTCTGGCGGCGCGATGTCCAGTTCGTGACGAGACTGAGAAATAAACTCACCAAACCACTGTTTGAAATGTTCCGGCTGATTGATTAACCCGAGCATCATTTCACGCAATTTATCCATTTCCTGCGGCAGGATGTCGGCAGGATGATCGCGAGGCGGCATATCGGGGTCGCTGTAATACGTGCTGCCCAGTTCGCGCTGCAGAACATAATCGGCAAAACCGCTGATCAGCTCGCGAGTATTGGGCGCGCGGAACCCGACGGAGTAGTTCATGGCATTTTCCAGCGCATAACCCTCGTGTGGGAATCCCGGTGGAATATACAGAATATCGCCAGGCTCCAGCTCTTCATCAATAATGGCGTCGAAAGGATCAACCTGTAACAGGTCGGGATGCGGGCAATGCTGCTTCAACTGCAGCTTTTCGCCCACCCGCCAGCGACGACGGCCCGTTCCCTGAATAATAAAGACATCATACTGATCCAGATGGGGGCCTACGCCGCCGCCGGGAACGGAAAACGAGATCATCAGGTCGTCGATACGCCAGTCAGGCAACGCGCGGAAAGGGCGCATCAGCGCGGCAGTCGGTTCATGCCAGTGGTTCACGGCCTGCACCAGCAGCGACCAGTTGTTCTCACCGAGATGGTCGTAGCTTTCGAAGGGACCGTGGCTCACCTGCCATTTGCCATCCTGATGACTGACAAGACGACTGTCGACTTCACTTTCCATTGCTAGCCCCGCCAGTTCGTCAGGAGAGAGCGGATCAATAAAGTTGGTGAACCCACGCTTCAACACCACCGGACGTTTTTGCCAGTGGCGTTCGAGAAACTCGGGCCAGTTGAGGGTTAATTGGTATTCCATATTGAGTATCCGCAGGCTGGTATCTGACACCGATTATAACGGATGCGTAACCCGATGCGGTGAACTATATACACAAATATTACATGCCGCGTTATTCGTCTTTCTGGCCCGGATGCTGTCGACCGAAAATAACCTCCATGCGCGCACCACCCAGCAAGCTGTCGTTGGCGATAATTTGCCCGTCATACTGCTCGGTAATTTCACGTGCCACCGCCAGTCCGACGCCTTGCCCGGGTCGCAGGGTATCAACACGCTGGCCACGATCAAAGACCAGCGCGCGCTTACTGTGCGGGATCCCCGGTCCGTCATCCTCAACCAAAATATGCAGATGATCGTCGGTCTGGCGGGCGGAGATTTCGACAAACTCAAGGCAGTATTTACAGGCATTATCCAGCACGTTGCCCATCACTTCGACAAAGTCGTTCTGCTCACCGACAAAACTGATTTCTGGCGAGATATCGAGACTGATATTGACCCCTTTACGCTGATAGACCTTATTCAGCGCAGAGGTCAGATTATCCAGCAGCGGCGCGACAGGATGCAGTTCGCGGCTCAGCAAAACACCGCTGCCACGCATGCTGGCGCGGTGCAGGTAATAGCCGATCTGCTGCGAAATACGGCTAATTTGCTCGAGCATGACCGGTTCGGCTTCGTTGACGCTCATCTTTTCGCTGCGCAGGGAACGCAGTGTACTTTGCAGTACCGCCAGTGGGGTTTTCAGGCTGTGTGTAAGGTCGGTCAGGGTGGTGCGGTATTTGTCGTAGCGTTCGCGCTCGCTTTTCAGCAGTCGGTTGAGGTTACGCACAAGGCTGGTTAGTTCGCGTGTGGTTTCAGGGTTAAGCATGTCGCGATGATGCTCTTCCAGCTCACGCACTTCTCGCGCCAGCGCCTCAATAGGCCGCAGACTCCACCAGGCGGCGACCCACAGCAGGGGGATCACCAACAGCAGGTTGGCAGCCAGCACATAGATAAACCAACTCCACACCATATAAGAGCGTTTCAGCTCGATGGGGATAGTATCAACAACGACGATAGTGAGTTGCGGCATGCGCGCGGTGGCGGGGTAAATATTCACGGCCACAGAGTGGGTCATTTCGGCATCGTCGTCATCTTCGCGCACTTCTTTAAGCTGCTGCTGGACGGAATGATCGTCACTCAGCAATGCGCTGGTTGCGTCGACGTCGGCCTCAATTTCGTGGAAGCCATTGGTTTTCAGCCAGTCAGGGTGAACCTGTTTGACCAGCCACGGCACGTCGCGCTGCGCCCATAACAGTTTGCCGTTCTCGTCATAAATCAACGACATCGTTGGGCTTTGCATATCGAGATGTTCAGGGAGTTCTACCTGGAGCTTGTTGTTTTCCCATTTTGCGAGGGTATAGAAAAGATTGCTTTCCCCGCGCAGCAGGCGGAACGTTGTCTTATCGAAGCTAACGCTGTAACCGATCAGCGCCACCATGCCGTAAGCCAGGGAAAGGACCAGCACAACGCCCGCCGTTGCCAGTAAAAAGCGGACCCGCAGCGACAGGGGAAAAAAGTGACGCAGTAATTTATTCATTAGCGCAGTTCGAAAAGATATCCCTGACCACGCACGGTGGTGATCACGTCGTTAGGGTACTGGGCCTGGATTTTTTTGCGCAGGCGCCCCATGAGAACATCAATAGTATGGCTTTCACGGAGTTCGGCATCCGGGTAAAGCTGCAACATCAACGAATCTTTACTGACGACTTTGCCATTATTGCGGATCAGCGTTTCCATAATAGTGTACTCAAACGCCGTCAGCTTAATCACTTCGTCATTGACCGACAGTTCGCGGCGGGAGAGATCGACCTGAAAAGGCGGCAGTGAAATGACCTGTGAGGCCAGACCGCTGTTGCGGCGCATCAATGCTTGCATACGTGCCATCACCTCCTCAATATGAAACGGTTTTGTCACGTAGTCGTCGGCCCCGGCACTGAGCACTTCGACTTTGTCCTGCCAGCCTTCACGCGCGGTTAATACGAGGACGGGCAGAGAAACCTCGTTGCTACGCCAGCGGCGGATAAGGGACAGACCATCTTCATCCGGGAGACCTAAATCGACAATCGCAATATCAGGCAGATGTTCGTTAAGGTAATAATCGGCTTCCTTTGCGTCTTCTGCGTCATCCACCTGGTGTCCTAAATCCTGCAGTTGAACCTTCAGGTGGTGGCGTAACAATGCATTATCCTCAACAACCAGTACGCGCATTCTCTTTTCTCCCTAAGTAAATGGTATGAATAGTTTAACGCGATTATGTTGTTGTGGGGATAAACATTGACTAAACCGGAGGGGAGGGATGTGCTGGATGGCGGCGCGAGCACCTTATCAGGCCTACACGATCGTAGGCCCGGTAAGCGTCAGCGCCACCGGGCAATGTATTTACTTCAGCTCGTCAACCATGGTGATGGCGCGACCAATGTAGTTGGCCGGGGTCATGGCTTTCAGGCGAACTTTCTCTTCTTCCGGCAGTGCCAGACCGTCGATAAACTGCTTCATGCCTTCGGCATCGACGCGCTTACCGCGGGTCAGCTCTTTCAGCTTCTCATACGGTTTTTCAATGCCGTAACGACGCATGACGGTCTGGATCGGCTCCGCCAGTACTTCCCAGTTATGATCCAGTTCGTCCAGCAGACGATCGCGGTTCACTTCCAGTTTGCTCACGCCTTTCAGGGTGGACTGGTAGGCGATCAGCGCATAGCCGATACCGACACCCAGGTTACGCAGTACGGTAGAGTCTGTCAGATCACGCTGCCAGCGGGATACCGGCAGTTTGCTCGCCAGATGTTGCAGTACCGCGTTAGACAGGCCCAGGTTGCCTTCGGAGTTTTCAAAGTCAATCGGGTTAACCTTGTGCGGCATGGTTGAAGAACCAATTTCACCGGCGATGGTTTTCTGTTTGAAGTGATTGAGGGCAATGTAACCCCAGACATCACGGTCAAAGTCGATCAGAATGGTGTTAAAGCGGGCAATGCAATCAAACAGTTCGGCGATGTAATCATGCGGCTCGATCTGCGTGGTGTACGGGTTCCACTGGATGCCCAGCGAGGTGACGAACTCTTCGCTGAACTGGTGCCAGTCAACTTCCGGGTACGCAGCGATGTGGGCGTTATAGTTGCCGACGGCGCCGTTGATTTTACCGAGAATTTCTACCTGATTTAACTGGCGGAACTGGCGCTCCATACGGTACGCCACGTTAGCCATCTCTTTGCCGATGGTCGACGGTGTAGCGGGTTGACCGTGGGTGCGCGACAGCAGCGGAATATCGCGATACTGTACTGCCAGATCTTTGATGCCATCAATCAGTTGACGCCAGTACGGAAGGATCACTTCATCACGGGCGGTTTTCAGCATCAATGCGTGAGACAGGTTGTTGATGTCTTCGGAGGTGCAGGCGAAGTGGATGAATTCAGAAACCGCATGCAGTTCCGGGTTTCCGGCCACTTTTTCTTTCAGGAAATACTCTACTGCCTTCACGTCGTGGTTTGTCGTGCGCTCAATGGTTTTGATACGCGAAGCATCTTCTTCATTGAAGTTCGCCACGATAGTATCAAGGAAACCGTTTGCGTCGGCAGCAAAAGCAGGAACTTCCTTGATCGCTGCGTGCACGGCCAGTTTCTGCAGCCAGCGTACTTCAACTTGTACACGGAATTTCAGCAAACCGTATTCGCTGAAAATCCCGCGCAGCGCGCTGACTTTATCGCCGTAGCGTCCATCGACAGGGGAAACGGCGGTCAGTGAGGATAATTCCATAAATCATAACTCCGGGGTTAAATGAGCAAGAATTTGTTTGGCCTGAGTGGTCAGACGATTGCGAGAAAACATTAATTGCAGACGGCCTCCGCCAACCTGATGCCAGAGCACGGCCGCACGGATACCTGCAAGGAGAGAGGCGCGAACTTTTGCCTGAACCTGAGGACTTTGCAGAACAGCAGGAGAACCGGTCACCTGAATGCGCGGCCCCAGTGGGCTAATGACGTCAACATAGATGCCCGCCATGGCGCTCATCAGCGTTTCCGACTGCAAATCAAAATGGTCAAGCTGGCGCTGTAAACCGTTGATTCGCTCGCCCAGCGTATCCATCGCCCCTTTTGCTGCCGCCAATTTGCGCTCCAGCACCATCAGGCTCAGGGTGTAACGGGTAAGTTCTGCGTTTAAGCCCTGACGGCTGCTGGCGTTGAGCACGCCGAGCAGGGTCTCCAGTCCGAGGCGCAGATTGGCCTCGCTGCCACCGAACACGCCCAGCGTAGAGCTGGGGTTCATATCGATGACGCTGTTCAGTGAAACGTGTAGCGCATCGGCATCACAGTGTCCCTGGTGCGCCAGTTCTTGCACCAGGCGTGCCGACTGGCAAATACCGGCCAGCGCGAGGGTGATGTCATAAAAATTCTTTGCCACGATCACTGCTTCCTTGTATCAGTCTAAGAGAATAATTATACCGGCAGGGGCAGGCGCTGCTCGATAATACCGCCGCCGAGACACACTTCACCCATGTAAAAGACCGCTGACTGACCCGGCGTAACGGCTGCAACCGGCTCATCGAAGACAACTTCAATGCGATCATGGTCCAGGGCGTTAACCGTGCAAGGGATGTCGGTTTGACGGTAACGGGTTTTCACCGTGCAGCGCAGGGTTCCGCTGAACGGCTCGCGATCAACCCAGTGCAATTGTTGCGCTATCAGCCCGACAGACATCAGACGCGGGTGTTCATGACCCTGAGCAACAACCAGAATGTTGTTCTCAACATCTTTGTCTACGACATACCACGGATCTTCAGAACCTTCTTTGGTCCCGCCAATCCCCAGACCTTTGCGCTGGCCAAGGGTGTGGTACATCAACCCCTGATGCTGGCCGATCTCGTCGCCGTCAACAGTGACGATTTTGCCGGGTTGTGCCGGGAGGTAACGACCTAAGAATTCACGGAATTTACGCTCACCGATAAAGCAAATACCGGTGGAATCTTTTTTCTTCGCGGTGATGAGCCCCAGATCTTCGGCAATTTTGCGTACCTGCGGTTTTTCAAGTTCACCTACAGGGAACAGACTTTGCGCGATCTGCTCATGGCCGAGCGTATAGAGGAAATAGCTCTGGTCTTTATTGCCGTCAAGGCCGCGCAGCAGGCGGCTTTTACCGTCTACATCGGCACGGCGCACGTAGTGACCGGTGGCGATGTAATCGGCACCTAAATCTTCAGCGGCAAATTCGAGGAAGGCTTTAAATTTGATTTCTTTATTGCACAGAATATCCGGGTTCGGCGTACGACCGGCTTTGTACTCTTCGAGGAAGAGTTCGAAAACGTTGTCCCAGTATTCTGCGGCAAAGTTAACGGTATGCAGTTCAATGCCGAGCTTATCGCAGACGGCCTGAGCATCCGCAAGATCGGCGGCCGCTGTGCAATATTCCTCACCGTCGTCCTCTTCCCAGTTCTTCATGAACAGGCCTTCTACCTGATAACCCTGTTGCAGCAACAGCCAGGCAGAAACGGAGGAATCGACACCGCCGGACATGCCGACGATCACTTTTTTTGGGCTTTCAGACATTGGAATACTCACGACATTGAACTTCAAGGCGGCATATTCTATCACGCAGCCATTTACTTGACACCCTCTGTAAACGGCCAGTTAAATTCACCGATCATCGCCAGTGGATAACGTTGCCCGCTCTGGAAACAGCGCACACTCTCGGCAACCAGCGGAGAACGCAGGTTTGGCGCATTGAGTATCTCTTGTGCGCTCACCCAGCGGCAGCAATCTATATCACTGTCATGGGGTTCGGTATCGCACATATTGGCAAGCTCAATGCAAAACAGAAAACGTAAAAACGGCGTTTTATCAGGGGCAATCCACTGATGCATACGAATAAAGTGCTGAGGCTGCGCGCTGATGCCGGTCTCTTCCCACAGTTCACGCGCGACGGCCTCGGCTAATGTCTCATCCGCTTCCAGATGTCCGGCGGGCTGGTTCCACAGCGCTTTGCCATTGATGGTTTCCTCAACGACTAAAAATTTTCCTTCTGCATGCACAATGCAGGCGACGGTGACGTGCGGTTTAAACATCGGTGACCTCTTATTCTTCTTTAAATCCTTCAGCGACATCCGGCCAGCTAATCTCGCCGCTGGTCTTATCGATACTTATATAGGCCGTTGGCGGAGAGGTTGCGGGATCGGCGCCTCCACGGCATAACGCGGCCTGATGGTCTTCGCGCACGATAAACTCGATGGCCTTTTTCGCGTTCCAGCTCTCATAAAAGACACATTGATAGTCATGACGCAAATTGAGTGTGGCGATGCGAGTCGCCTTATCCGTAGATAACGGATTGATATCATCGCGATAACGATCACCGCTGTTTACAGGCTGCAGTTGCGATTTCTTTAACCAGCCGCGAACGGCGCGGCGATCGGCGGTGTAATACACCACCTCAATAAAATCATCTTCTGATTGTTCTTGGGCGGAAACAACGTCGCCAGGGATCAGGAATAGGAAGGTACTGCGACACTGTTCATTCGGCATCGTATAAAAAGAGGCGCGCCCGCTCCCCTGAACCTGGTGATGGTTATCCGTGGCCGGTGCGTGCCGGACCCGCCCGGGCATTGCATTATTCGCCCACTGTTGACAGGTTTCGTTTACAGGCAAGGGATTCGCCACGGGAGCCAGACCTTCAGCGGTGACCCATCCGGTTGCAAACAAGCCTTTAGCATCACGATAACGAATGTAGCGAAACGTCTGGATGGGGGCATCTTTCGATTGCTTGATTTGCTGGCTTCTCAGGACTTCCACCGTGTCGCCGTTGATCAAATGGGCGGGGAGTCGGCATTCCGCATGTGGCGCAGAATAGAAATGCAGGCGAGAGTTCGTTTTCACCTCGGCGGTTTCATAAAGATATTCCGCCGCGCCTGCGCTATCGCCCGCAATGGCTTCGCAGTCCTGCTTTGCCACGCAAAATGGCGATATAACGGATAACACTAACGCGGCGATAACACGGGTATCCATAATTCTTCTTCCATGATGATGTCGGGTAATGTGCTTCGTCAGACACTGTGCGACGACGGATGTTCCCGCCACTCGCCGTTCGCCAGTCCGTCAAGCGTATAGTCACCCATAGCGTAGCGGATAAGCCGCAGCGTCGGATGCCCGACATGGGCGGTCATTCGGCGAACCTGGCGATTACGCCCTTCATATAACGTGATTTTAAGCCACGCGGTAGGAATATTTTTGCGTTCGCGAATCGGCGGGTTTCTTGGCCACAGCCATTCCGGCTCAGCCACAATATCCACCCCTGCGGGTAGGGTAGGACCATCATTCAGCGTAATGCCGTGACGCAGGGCATTCAGCGCTTCACTGCCGGGTTCACCCTCAACCTGCACATAATATATTTTGCCGGTGCGTTTGCCTGGCTGCGTGAGTCGTGCCTGCAATGCACCGTCGTTGGTGAGCACTAAAAGCCCTTCGCTGTCCCTGTCGAGACGGCCAGCGGCATAGACACCCTGCACGGAAATAAAATCTTTCAACGTGCTGCGCCCCGCTTCATCGGTAAATTGCGGCAAAACATCGTAAGGTTTATTGAACAAAACCACGCGTTTTGGCTGGTTTTCTTTGCGCTGCCTGGTGGTTTGTCGTGAGCTGAATCGCTCAAGGCGGTGATTTCTAAAAGATGTTTTTTGCATGGTATTTTCAGGCCTTATCAATTGACGCATTATAGCCTAATAACGAGTGTCTTTCATGGCGACAAACAATAGGGTAGTATTGACACGCTCATTACAAAACATTAACAAAAAATTGCTCTAACGCATCCGTGTAGCAGGACGCAATTGCACATGCAGCGTGATGACAGACGAGCAAACCAGAAGCGCTCGAAGGAGAGGTGAATGGAAAGTAAAGTAGTTGTTCCGGCTGAAGGCAAAAAGATCACCCTGCAAAACGGCAAACTGAACGTGCCGCACAATCCGATTATCCCATTCATTGAAGGCGACGGCATCGGTGTTGATGTAACCCCTCCGATGATCAAAGTTGTGAATGCTGCAGTCGAGAAAGCCTATAAAGGCGAGCGTAAAATCTCCTGGATGGAAATCTACACCGGTGAGAAATCCACCCAGGTTTACGGTCAGGACGTCTGGCTGCCGACTGAAACCCTGGATCTGATTCGTGATTACCGCGTAGCCATTAAAGGTCCCCTGACGACCCCAGTCGGTGGCGGTATTCGCTCTCTGAACGTTGCACTGCGTCAGGAACTTGACCTGTACGTCTGTCTGCGCCCGGTTCGTTATTATCAGGGCACCCCAAGCCCGGTTAAACATCCTGAACTGACCGACATGGTCATCTTCCGCGAAAACTCTGAAGACATCTACGCGGGTATCGAATGGAAAGCTGACTCTGCTGATGCAGAGAAAGTGATTAAATTCCTGCGTGAAGAGATGGGCGTGAAGAAAATTCGCTTCCCGGAACATTGTGGCATTGGTATCAAACCGTGCTCCGAAGAAGGGACTAAACGTCTGGTGCGTGCGGCGATTGAATATGCAATCACTAACGATCGCGATTCTGTGACCCTGGTGCACAAAGGCAACATCATGAAGTTCACCGAAGGCGCGTTCAAAGACTGGGGTTACCAGTTAGCGCGTGAAGAATTCGGTGGCGAACTGATCGATGGCGGCCCGTGGGTTAAAATCAAGAACCCGAACACCGGCAAAGAGATCGTGGTTAAAGACGTGATCGCCGATGCGTTCCTGCAGCAGATCCTGTTGCGTCCGGCTGAGTACGACGTTATCGCGTGTATGAACCTGAACGGTGACTACATCTCCGATGCTTTGGCAGCTCAAGTGGGCGGTATTGGTATCGCGCCGGGCGCAAACATCGGTGACGAATGTGCACTGTTTGAAGCTACCCACGGTACGGCACCGAAATATGCAGGTCAGGATAAAGTGAACCCGGGTTCAATTATTCTGTCTGCCGAAATGATGCTGCGCCACATGCAGTGGTTCGAAGCTGCAGACCTGATTGTTAAAGGTATGGAAGGTGCGATCGCCGCGAAGACCGTCACCTATGACTTCGAACGTCTGATGGACGGCGCTAAACTGCTGAAATGTTCAGAGTTTGGTGACGCGATCATCGAAAACATGTAATCCAGTTTCTGGGTTGTGTGAGAACGGGAGCCAGTTGGCTCCCGTTTTTTTATTATTAGGATTCGAACGGTTATCAAAATTTTATCAAAATAAGTTATCAAAACTGGCTTACTAATCTTTTGCTTTCAGACTTTGCTTGACCACTAAAATCATGTAACTGATCACTTCAACAATGAGGTTACCCGCGCTTCGATAGCCTGGTAATCCGGGAGCAGTCGTTTAAGCGGGGAGGGGATATCCTGCAAATAGGCTTCGGCGGCATCGTGCAGCAGAACCTCTAATGTGAATTCCTTTGGTACCAGGTGACCTGAAAAAACTGGCGGTTACTGAGTACAAACGGGAAAACACCGAGCCGCCAGAACAGGGATGTACTTCTTATTGCTTTGGCTTGCTTTTAACCACATCAGGCGCGGTGGATCCTACTATTCCCCAACAACAAGGATTTAGTTAGCCTGGATATCCCCAACATCATTAAAGGAATTGTAATGATCCGAAGTGGCTATGAAGCGCACGATACACCGCCGTTTAAACGACCTGAATCAACTCCACAACGAGATTTATAGACGATTGAAAGAGGACTTATGACTCGTGAAGATAATTTGTTTGACTTAAATCTTTCCTATTATCTTGAGCTTTCATTTCATCGGGTCATTGGTCGTATTGATTACGCAATTACAGCTACCGGTCTTCTTTCTAGTTGCCCGGCATTCGCATGGTTAAATGGAGTGAAATTTTTTGCTCCAGTTATCGCGATCCTCACCGTCATTCAGCTTGTTTACCAATTTGGTTAGCGCTCTAGTCTTGCGTTCGAGCAAGCGAGACTCTATCTAGAGAGGTTAAATACGAACACCACTAAGAGAGTTACGCAGTGCGCATGGTTTTACGATATCTCATGTTGCGAGTAGATCCGCGACGTTTAGCCGCATTGAGCGCTGTCAACAGGTGACTTCGGTCGATCTCGCGGTAAAGCTGGTGGGTTTTTATCATGGTGAAATTAATGAACTACATATCCTTTATCCAGAACGTTTTGAGCCGTGTAAGTGGCGTTAAGAACGGTCCCTGCTGAATAGCCAGCAAGAAACCACAGGTCAAGAGGGTAAACCGTGGATAACGAACTTCAATGGAGAGTGAAAGGGGAAATTATGGGGCATACGACAACGTTTTCACTGAGGTGCTACTGGTTTGACTCAAAGCCCCGTCATTTGTCCGATACAGCCAACTGGAATAACGTTTACATCTTAATGTAATTAACAACATTTGAAACCTACCTTAATTTATATTTGCGTGATGAATGTATTTTAAAATAAATATGTACTTTCAAAATGTATAAGATATTAACATGTTTTAATGATGGTTATGTTGCTGTGTTATGGATGAAAAGCATACACTGCTATAATAATATTACCGAGAATACCATGGTGGCGTATGAGTATCATTAAAAGTATAAGGGCAGTTAATAGACAGAGAAATATTAAAACCAAAAAAATAAAAATAAAACTAAAACTTTTCGTAATAAAATTACGCTATCGAAAAAGGGCTTTATTAGCCTCTGAATCCTATAAATCGGTTTGCATATTTATGCACACACAGGCTATTGGGGATGGTATAGTAACCTCTGGGTTTATAAAATCATTGATGGATAGAGGTTTAAAGGTTTACGTTATTGCGCCTGAAAGAGTACGCTTTCTATTCATTGATATTATAGGGGTTGATGGTTTTATTCCGTTTAATAAGGAGCGGGCAATTGATTTGTTAAAAGAAATGAAACAATATCAAATTGATTTGGTGGTTGATTTTTCGAATTTTGATGGGACGGTAATGCATAGGTTGAAAACTTTATTATCAATAAACCCAAAATATGCAATAGGTTTTAATCAGCCAAGAAACACCATATTTGACACTAATATTGTTGATGGAGGGGTAACCCGCGGACATATAACGGGAAGGATGAGGGAAGTTTTAACTACTCTTGGGTTTAATAGTTGCGATTATTCTGGGTTTTTGAAACTCGATAGGTGTGATTTCAATAGTGCTCACGCATTTGCCAGAACATTAAAAAAAGACTTCAAAGGCTTGGTTATATTTAATCCTTTCGGTTCTCAGGATGATCGTGCATTATCTATACCACAGATTAATGAGGTGTTACATTATCTAAATAATCTCAATGGATTTGTCACCATTGTTTTTAATATGGGTCGATCTATTAAGTGTGCTCATTTTGATAATGTCATGATGACACCATTCAAAGACGCAGGTAACTGCTTTGCCCTTGTTGGTCACGCTACTTTTGTCATCACTGTTGATACGGCAATAGTTCATCTTGCCAGTGTTTTGAATATTCCTCAATATTGCATTTATAACAATAGGTTGCACGATGGCATATATGAAAATAATGTTCTGTGGGGGCCGAATAGCGAGGTTGCTGTGCAATTAACCACATCGGAATATAAGCGAACAGAGATTGGTGATGATATGCAAAAATTTGATGTATCGCTATTGATTAATGCCATAAATGAAGATTTTGTAGATCAAGGAAGGTTGGTCCGTTCAAAAGATTTGAAAGTTACAGTTGCTGATCATGCTTGATTAGACTGTAAATAGACCCGTTTTAGTTCCTCGCACTTTTTGAAAACCTGACTAAATAGCTGCGTCTAATACCGCTACATTTTTGCCAGACCATGCTTTCTTCCGGGGAACGGGCTGGCGGTTTCCA
>NZ_JBWKVL010000020.1:0-82377 GCF_059421685.1 Citrobacter sp. GW821-FHT02E08
GCGTGCCGTTGTTCCGTGTCAGTGGAGGCGCATTATAGGGAGTTATTTCAGGCTGACAAGCGGAAATTTAAAATAATCTTCCAAGTGCTTATTTTTTATTCTTTGCGACTACTTTGACGACGGATTGCTGGTTAATTGCGCGATTTCACGGGCAAAAATCGCCACTTGTTCCCAGTCGGTATATACCACTTCTTTACTCGTGTCCGTTTCACCGCCTGACATCTTCATAATGAGCTTAATCATGATGCGGTCGTACCAGCGATAACGAGGGTAACGAAGCGCCCCTGCAATCACTGCGCAACGATCGGGACGCCACGACGAGTTCATCAGAAACTTGCGTGCATAGCTATTTGTCTGCGGCGTCCGCTTTTCCGGCTTACGCGCAACAAGATTCACCGAATAGAACGCACTCGGCATTGCGTTCAATCTTGCAGAATGTGTCTTCACGAACTCCTGAAAAGCAGCATGATAATGACCGTAGCGAATAGACGCCCCAATCACGACGCGATCATAACTTTGCCAGTCCGGCTCCTCAGTACGATGAAGATTAACGACATCCGCCCAGATCCCCAGCTCTTTTAATTCAGAGGCCAGATACGAGGCAATCTCGCGCGTTTGTCCATCCCGGGTAGAGAAGAGAATGAGTGTTTTCACGTGTTACTCCATTATTCACGCCAGAAAGTGGGGGTAAACAGCACCAGCAAAGTGAAGACTTCCAGACGACCAAACAACATATTGGCGATCAGGATCCATTTCGCAACCGGGTTCATGCTGGCAAAGTTGTCTGCAACGACGCCCAGTCCTGGTCCCAGGTTGTTGAGCGTTGCGACAACAGAAGCAAACGCAGAGAAGTCATCCACACCGGTGGCAATAATAGCCAGCATGCTGACGATAAAGACCAACGCATAAGCAGAGAAGAAACCCCAGACGGCTTCCAGGATACGTTCCGGCAGCGCACGGTTCCCCAACTTTATGCTGTACACCGCGTTCGGGTGAACCAGTCGCTTCAGTTCGCGATTCCCCTGCTTAAACAGCAACAGAATGCGGATCACCTTCAGGCCACCACCGGTTGATCCCGCACAACCGCCGATAAAGGCAGAACACAACAGGAGAACAGGCAGAAAGAGCGGCCAGCGCGCAATGCTGTCCGTTGTAAACCCAGCAGTTGTCGCCATCGACACCACCTGGAAAAAAGCCTGATTCAGGGTCGTTAGCGCCGAGGCGTAAGTATTGTGGATCCATAAAACCAGGGTGCAGATGACCACCAGCGTCAACTGTACGCCAATAAACATCCGGAACTCTGGGTCACGCCAGTAAACCTTCAGGCTGCGCCCGCTTAATAAAGAGAAGTGCAGGCCGTAGTTACAACCGGAGATCAGTAAGAAGATAGCAATAATGGTATTGATAGCAGGGCTGTCAAAATACCCCACGCTGGCATCATGCGTTGAAAAACCGCCAATGGCGATGGTGGCAAAGCTGTGCCCAATGGCATCAAAGGCGGGCATACCCGCAAACCACAGCGCCAGCGCGCACGCCACAGTCAGTAACACATAAATCAGCCACAGAGTTTTTGCTGTTTCGGCAATGCGCGGGCGCATTTTGTTATCTTTCAACGGCCCTGGCATTTCTGCCCGATAAAGCTGCATCCCCCCAACGCCGAGGATAGGAAGAATGGCCACCGCCAGGACGATGATCCCCATACCGCCAAACCATTGCAGCATCTGACGATAAAAAAGAATGGCATGTGGCAGCGAATCAAGCCCCACCAGCGTGGTCGCGCCGGTTGTCGTCAACCCGGAAAAGGATTCAAAAAACGCATCAGTAATTGTGAGGTTCGGTTGCTCAGAGAAGATAAACGGTAGCGCACCCACGCTACCCAGTACGGTCCAGAACAGAACCACGATGAGAAACCCTTCGCGGGATTTCAGCTCGCCTTTCTCCCGGCGGTTTGGCCACCACAGTAAAGAACCAATTGCCAACGCAACAAAGAAAGTTTGGGTAAATGCCCGACCCGCCCCATCACGGTAGATCAACGCAACCAACCCTGGGAGAATCATTGTCCCCGAAAATAAGATGACCAGTAGTCCAACGATTCGGGTAATGGCGCGAAAATGCATCTCTGCCGCTTCCTTTGTTCTAAAAATGAGGTGGGGATTATTCTTCAATCGCTAATAATTGCAATGAACCACGGCTAAAATCTGCCAGTTTTGCTGTAAATTCATCCACTTTTGCATAAGGAAGCGCCACCCGTAACAGAACATATGCCTGATAATCGCTGGTAACGATCTTACCGGAAAACTGTCCCAGCAATGCTTCAATCCCGGTCAACTGACCATATTCACACTGCAAAGTATATTCGGTTAATGGCGTCTTGCGTTGCGTGGTTAACTGTCGCAGCGCCTGATTCACTCCGCCGCCGTAAGCCTTCACCAGCCCACCAGTGCCCAGCAGAATACCGCCATAGTAGCGAACCACCACGGCGGTTATCTCACCTATACCACTGCCCATTAATTGGGCGAGCATCGGTTTCCCTGCCGTGCCCGCCGGTTCGCCGTCATCCGAGAAACCCAGTTGCTGCGAGTCGTCCGGCGCACCCGCCACCCACGCCACACAGTGGTGGCGAGCAGCCGGGTGCTCCGCTCTGACGGATTCCACAAACGCTTTCGCCGCTTCTACGCCGTCCGTATGGGCCAGCAGCGTAATAAAGCGGCTCTTTTTGATCTCTTCAACAACAGTGACCGGCGATGCAGGGATTAACCAACTGTCCATTACGCTAGTTTCAAATCACGCGTCATGTTTTCAACGTTGTTTTCGTGGATCACCACGTTATCTTCAATACGAATACCGCCAAAAGGTTTCAGCGCTTCGATTTTCTGCCAGTTGAAGTGTTTGCTGAATTGACCTTCGCGCCACGGAGCCAATAGTGACTCGATGAAATAAATCCCCGGCTCAATGGTTAATACCATTCCCGGTTCGAGCACACGGGTGCAACGCAAATAAGGGTATTTCGACGGCGCAGCGAGATGCGTTCCAGTATCATCCTGCATAAAACCGGCCACATCATGTACCTGCAGACCCAGCGGATGACCAATACCGTGTGGCATAAACGGCCCGGTAAGATTGTTTTCCACCATCGCCTCTTCGCTCATATCGGTCACAAGCTGATGTTTACGCAGCAACTTCGCGATGCGCTGATGGAACTGAATGTGATAATCCACATAGCTGACGCCTGCTTTCATCGTAGCAATCAGCGCCAGCTGTTCGTCATTCACATCTTTAACCAGCTGAGCGTAGTCATTATCGCTGTTGGCAGACCAGGTACGGGTCAGATCAGCCGCATAACCGTTGTACTCCGCGCCGGCATCTAACAGGAAGCTGCGAATTTCAGACGGTGCCTGATGATCCAGCTTTGTGTAATGCAGGACTGAGGCATGTTCGTTGAGCGCGACAATGTTGCTGTACGGTACATCTATGTCACGATGCCCGGTCGCCGTCAGATAAGCCAGGTTGATGTCAAACTCGCTCATGCCGGATCGGAAGGCTTCTTCTGCAGCACGGTGACCACTCACCGCCATTTTCTGCGCTTCACGCATGCAGGCCAGTTCATAATCCGTTTTATAGGAACGGTAATAATGCAGGTAGTCGATCACCCCTTTCGGGTTGATGTTGCTGGCAGCAATATCCAGCTGCAGCGCGCGCTCCGGAACCGGACCGATATAGCCAATATTGCCGCGTGCGGCTGGCAACTGGCTACCAATGCCGTCGGCTTTTGGCAGCGCAATGATTTCAACGTCTTCAGTCCAGAAGGAGGTCGGTAACGGTTCAACGTTGTGCCAGTAATCAACCGGCAGATAGAACCACAGTTTTGGCTTGTTTACGCCATCGACCAGCAACCAGCAATTGGGCACCTGAGTCACCGGCACCCAGGCTTTAAACTGCGGATTGACCTTGAAGGGATACGGATGATCGTCGAGGAAGACGTTGACCAGCTCACCGGAGTGAATAAGTAACGCATCCAGCTTAAAACGCGCCAGTGCATCACGAGTCCGTTCTTGCAAGGTAACAATATGATTTTTATAGAGTGCGGCCAGTGATTCCATTTTTTTCCCTTCTGTTTTTGACCTCAAGTCTCCGCATCTTAGCACATCACATTGTGGCTGCGTGATTTCTGCCGAGCGTGATCGAATCGTCATTTTTTTAATCAGTCATTTGCATTTTATTAACACAAAATACACACTCGCTTAATCTGGTATGACCAGATCACCTTGCGGATTCAGGAGACTGACATGCTTTACAAAGGCGACACCCTGTACCTTGACTGGCTGGAAAATGGCATTGCCGAACTGGTGTTCGATGCTCCAGGCTCGGTCAACAAACTCGACACGGCAACCGTCGCCAGCCTCGGCCAGGCGCTTGACGTGCTGGAAAAGCAAACAGATTTAAAAGGGCTGCTGCTACGTTCCAATAAAGCGGCCTTTATTGTCGGTGCAGATATCACCGAATTCCTTTCACTGTTTCTCGTTCCCGAAGAGCAGTTAAGCCAGTGGCTGCATTTTGCCAACAGCGTCTTTAATCGTCTGGAAGATTTACCCGTTCCCACCCTTTCCGCTGTCAACGGCTATGCGCTGGGCGGCGGCTGCGAATGCGTTCTGGCGACCGATTACCGCCTGGCGACGCCGGACCTGCGTATCGGCCTGCCGGAAACAAAGCTGGGGATCATGCCAGGCTTTGGCGGCTCCGTCCGTATGCCCCGTATGCTGGGCGCGGACAGCGCACTGGAGATCATCGCGGCAGGTAAAGATGTCGGTGCCGAGCAGGCGCTGAAAATCGGTCTGGTCGATGGCGTGGTGAAGCCAGAGAAATTGATTGATGGCGCACTGGCGGTGCTACATCAGGCGATCAACGGTGACCTTGACTGGAAAGCCAAACGTCAGCCGAAGCTCGAGCCGCTGAAACTCAGCAAAATTGAAGCTGCAATGAGTTTTACCATCGCCAAAGGGATGGTCGCGCAAACCGCAGGTAAACATTACCCGGCGCCGATCACGGCGGTGAAGACCATTGAAGCCGCTGCCCGTTTTGGTCGTGAAGAAGCGTTGAAACTGGAAAACCAAAGTTTTGTCCCGCTGGCACACACCAAAGAAGCCCGCGCACTGGTCGGCATATTCCTCAACGATCAGTTCGTTAAGGCCAAAGCGAAGACGCTCACCAAAGACGTTGAAACGCCGAAGCAGGCTGCCGTACTGGGTGCCGGAATCATGGGTGGGGGTATCGCTTATCAGTCCGCCTGGAAAGGCGTACCGGTGATCATGAAAGATATCAGCGACAAATCGCTCGCCCTCGGTATGACCGAAGCCGCCAAGTTGCTGAACAAACAGCTTGAGCGCAGTAAGATCGACGGTCTGAAAATGGCGGGCGTGATTTCCACCATTCATCCAACGCTGGATTATGTCGGTTTTGAGCGCGTCGACGTGGTGGTGGAAGCGGTCGTTGAGAACCCGAAAGTGAAAAAAGCCGTACTGGCGGAGACGGAAGATAAGGTTCGTCCGGACACCGTACTGGCGTCGAATACGTCCACTATTCCCATTAGCGAACTGGCAAGCGTCCTGAAGCGCCCGGAAAACTTCTGCGGCATGCACTTCTTTAACCCGGTTCACCGGATGCCGCTGGTTGAGATCATTCGCGGCGAGAAAAGTTCAGATGAAACCATCGCCAAAGTGGTGGCCTGGGCCAGCAAGATGGGCAAGACACCGATTGTGGTGAACGACTGCCCTGGCTTCTTTGTTAACCGCGTACTGTTCCCGTATTTCGCAGGCTTCAGCCAGCTACTGCGTGACGGCGCAGATTTCCGCAAAGTCGACAAAGTGATGGAGAAACAGTTTGGTTGGCCAATGGGCCCGGCCTATCTGCTGGATGTCGTGGGCATTGATACCGCACACCACGCGCAGGCAGTGATGGCAGCAGGCTTCCCACAGCGTATGCAGAAAGACTATCGCGACGCGATCGACGCGCTGTTTGAAACTAACCGTTTCGGTCAGAAGAATGGCCTGGGCTTCTGGCGCTATACAGAAGACAGCAAAGGCAAGCCGAAGAAAGAAGAAGACGCCACCGTGGACAACTTGCTGGCTGACGTCAGCAAAGCGAAGCGTGATTTCAGCGACGAAGAGATTATCGCCCGCATGATGATCCCGATGGTCAACGAAGTGGTGCGTTGCCTGGAAGAAGGCATCATTGCCAGTCCGGCAGAAGCCGATATGGCGCTGGTTTACGGTCTGGGCTTCCCTCCGTTCCACGGCGGCGCATTCCGCTGGCTGGACACGCTCGGCAGTGCAAAATATCTCGATATGGCGCAACAGTATCAGCATCTCGGTCCGATGTATGAAGTGCCGGAAGGTCTGCGTAACAAAGCGCGTCATAACGAACCGTACTATCCCCCGGTTGAGCCTGCCCGTCCGGTTGGCGACCTGAAAACGGCTTAAGGAGTCACAATGGAACAGGTTGTAATTGTTGATGCGATCCGTACCCCAATGGGCCGTTCGAAAGGTGGCGCGTTTCGTAACGTGCGGGCGGAAGATCTCTCCGCACACTTAATGCGTAGTCTGCTGGCGCGTAACCCCGCGCTGGAACCCGCTGCCCTTGACGATATTTATTGGGGTTGTGTACAGCAGACGCTGGAACAGGGCTTCAACATTGCCCGTAACGCAGCGCTGTTAGCGGAAGTCCCGCACTCTGTCCCTGCGGTCACCGTCAACCGTCTGTGTGGTTCATCAATGCAGGCGCTCCATGACGCCGCACGCATGATCATGACCGGCGATGCGCAGGCGTGTCTGATCGGCGGTGTGGAGCACATGGGCCATGTGCCAATGAGTCACGGCGTCGATTTCCACCCTGGCTTAAGCCGCAATGTGGCAAAAGCCGCGGGCATGATGGGATTAACGGCAGAAATGCTCTCCCGCATGCACGGTATCAGCCGTGAAATGCAGGATGCTTTCGCTGCGCGTTCACACGCCCGTGCCTGGGCGGCCACGCAGTTCGGCGCGTTTAAAAACGAAATCATCCCGACCAGCGGTCATGATGCCGACGGCGTGCTAAAGCAGTTTAACTACGATGAAGTGATCCGCCCGGAAACCACCGTCGAAGCGTTGTCCACGCTGCGACCGGCGTTTGATCCGGTTAGCGGTACGGTCACCGCAGGCACGTCTTCGGCCCTCTCCGATGGCGCTGCCGCCATGCTGGTGATGAGCGAAAGCCGTGCACGTGAACTGGGCCTGAAACCGCGCGTGCGCATTCGCTCAATGGCCGTCGTGGGTTGTGACCCTTCAATCATGGGCTATGGTCCTGTACCAGCCTCAAAACTGGCGCTGAAAAAAGCAGGGCTATCGACCAGTGATATCGGTTTGTTTGAGATGAACGAAGCGTTCGCCGCACAGATCCTGCCGTGCATTAAAGATCTGGGGCTGATGGAGCAGATCGACGAGAAGATCAACCTGAATGGCGGCGCGATCGCTCTGGGTCATCCGCTCGGTTGTTCTGGCGCGCGTATCAGCACCACCCTGATAAACCTGATGGAACGCAAAGACGTGCAGTTTGGTCTGGCGACGATGTGTATCGGATTGGGTCAGGGTATCGCGACGGTGTTTGAGCGGGTTTAATCGGGCAAAAAGCCGGGGGAGCTTCGCTTGCCCGGCCTACAACAGTGTTATCTCAACGCCATTGGTGCCAATGGCGAAGAAAGAAAGTTTAGTTGCCGTTCTTCCCGCCTGTCAGGGGCGGGTTTTTTATTGCGTTAAATAAAGGCGAAGGCATCACCAAACAGACGGTCTTCCCGCGCGCTGCGTTCGTTGCAGAACAGGTCGCGAGCGATTTTCGCCATCTCGAAACGTCCGGCGATGTAGATATCATGTCCGGCCAGCGTACCATGATCCTGTAAGACCGCAGTTAATACCGTTCCCGTACGGCCACGCCACCCCGCTTCTGGTTGCTCAACCACCGGTTCAATACGCAGATTGGGATGATTGATCGAAAGCGCTTCCAGCTCAGAGAGATCGTAAAGATGCTTTTCTTCCCGACCGCCCCAATAAATAGTGACATCGCGTTGTGGATTACGCGCCAGCGCAGTAAGCAGAATTGAACGCACGTAAGAGAATCCGGTTCCCCCGGCGATCAGGATCAGCGGACGCTCTTCATCATCACGTAGCCAGGCTTCGCCGTGCGGCATATCCACCACGATTTCGCTGTCTTTCAGGATGCGGTCCATCACTGCCATGGCATACAGATTGAGTTCCGAGGCACCAATGTGCAACTCAATAAACCCTTGCTCATCCGGCGTGGATGCCATAGAAAACGGACGTTTGTCCCGCTCGTCCATCACCACCATCAAATACTGACCAGCGCGAAATGAAAACGCCGCGTCTGGCACTAAACGTACGCGATATACGGTATCGGTGATAGCTTCTACCGAGGTCACTTTACAGCTTAAGGTTGTCATGCGCTCCCTCTGTCGGGTCTATAGGGCAAAACGATCGCGCCTCAGGCGCCTTTACCGTTGTTGAATATGGCCAGCTCATCCCAGATCGCATCGATACGCGCGGTAACGTCAGGATCTTTTTTAATGGGACGCCCCCACTCACGTTGGGTTTCACCAGGCCATTTGTTGGTGGCATCCAGCCCCATTTTTGAACCAAGCCCAGAGATTGGCGAGGCAAAATCCAGATAATCAATTGGCGTATTTTCTACCAGCACGGTGTCCCGGGCCGGGTCCATACGGGTAGTGATCGCCCAAATGACATCATTCCAGTCGCGTGCGTTGACATCATCATCGCAGACGATAACAAATTTGGTGTACATAAACTGGCGTAAAAATGACCACACCCCCATCATGACGCGCTTGGCATGACCGGCGTACTGTTTTTTAATTGTCACCACGGCCAGTCGATAAGAGCAGCCTTCCGGCGGCAGATAAAAATCGACGATTTCCGGAAACTGCTTTTGCAAAATGGGAACGAAGACTTCGTTTAGCGCCACACCCAGCACTGCGGGTTCGTCGGGTGGCCGGCCGGTGTATGTCGAATGATAGATAGCATCATCACGCTGCGTCACGTGCGTCACGGTAAAGACCGGGAAGCTATCCACTTCGTTGTAGTAGCCAGTATGGTCGCCATAAGGACCTTCCGGCGCCAGTTCACCCGGCTCGATATAGCCTTCCAGCACGATTTCCGCACTGGCAGGGACTTCAAGATCGTTGGAAATACATTTGACGACTTCTGTCTTTGTGCCACGTAACAGACCTGCAAACGCATATTCCGAAAGGGTATCAGGCACCGGCGTTACCGCACCGAGAATCGTCGCCGGATCGGCGCCCAGCGCCACCGCCACGGGGAAACGTTCGCCCGGATGCGCAGCGCACCACTCCTGAAAATCTAACGCGCCGCCGCGATGAGACAGCCAACGCATGATCAGTTTGTTCTTACCAATCAATTGCTGACGATAGATACCGAGATTCTGCCGCTCTTTGTGCGGACCACGCGTCACCGTAAGACCCCAGGTGATGAGCGGAGCAGCATCTTCCGGCCAACAGGTCATGATGGGAATGCGGTTTAAATCCACCTCTGAACCAGAGAACACTTTCTGCTGGCAGGGCGCGCCGCGCAGACGCTTTGTTGGCATATTGAGGACTTGTTTGAACTGCGGAAGTTTATCAAACAGATCGCGAAACCCTTTCGGCGGTTCCGGCTCTTTTAAAAACGCCAATAGCTTACCCACTTCCCGCAGAGCAGAAACATCCTCCTGCCCCATCCCCATAGCAACACGCTTCGGCGTACCAAAAAGGTTACACAGCACCGGCATTGAATAACCTTTGGGATTTTCAAACAACAGGGCAGGCCCACCGGCACGCAACGTGCGGTCAGCAATTTCGGTGATTTCCAGATGAGGATCGACCTCAAGCGAGATGCGTTTGAGCTCGCCCCGCTGTTCAAGCAGCGTCAGGAAGTCGCGTAAATCGTGATATTTCATGGCGTCCATTATGGCCTCTTCGTAAGCGCCTCATTATACGGCGTTCATCATCGTGATGCTGTATTTTTGTTAAATTAGCGTGAACTTCGGCGAAGCAAGCAAACCCGGGGATTATAATTAACTTAGCGCATAGCTTTTGCTATGCTTGCGCCCTGAATAAGGAAATAAGAGTCATTATGCAATCCTGGTATTTACTGTACTGCAAACGCGGGCAACTTCAGCGTGCCCAGGAACACCTCGAAAGACAGGCGGTGAATTGCCTGACGCCGATGATCACCCTGGAAAAAATAGTACGCGGTAAACGTACCACAGTCAGTGAACCTCTTTTCCCTAATTATCTGTTCGTCGAGTTTGATCCGGAAGTGATTCATACCACGACGGTCAACGCCACGCGCGGCGTCAGTCATTTCGTACGGTTTGGCGCACAGCCCGCAACAGTCCCCTCCAGCGTGATTCATCAGCTCTCTATCTGCAAACCTCACGATATTGTCGACCCAGAAACGCCTTATCCAGGCGACAGCGTGCTCATCACAGAAGGGGCATTTGAGGGACTGAGGGCTATCTTTACCGAACCCGATGGCGAAGCACGTTCAATGCTGCTGCTTAACCTGTTGAATAAAGAGGTAAAGCAGAGCGTGAAAAATACCGGATTTCGTAAGATTTAAAACGCGATCCCAAACAGCGCTCTGACGTTATCGTCTGTTATTGCTGCCAGGTGTTGCGGGTCGTCCCCACGCCACGTCGCGATACGCTCAAGAATATGCGGCAACCAGGCAGGTTCATTGCGTCTTGATGCAGGTTTGGGAGAGATGTCCCGGGGCAGAAGATACGGCGCATCCGTCTCAATCAGCAGTTTTTCTGCTGGAATAAAGGGTAACAACTCGCGCAGCTCAAGTCCTCTACGTTCATCGCAAACCCACCCCGTGATGCCGATATAAAGCCCTCTGTCCACACACTCCTGCATCTCCTGGCGAGAGCCGGTAAAACAATGCAGTACAGCGCCAGGTAGTTTATCCAGCCAGGGTTCCAGTAGCGTCAAAAAACGAGTATGCGCATCGCGGCAGTGCATGAAAACAGGTATCTGCAATTCTGCGGCAATATGCAACTGCGCCAGAAATGCCCGCTCCTGCTCTTGCGGCGTGGAGAAATTGCGATTGAAATCCAGACCGCATTCGCCAATTGCCACGACTTCTGGCAGACCTGCCAGCGCGACTATCGCCTCTTCGGTTGATGCTTGCCAGTGGCTACTATCATGCGGATGAACGCCAGCCGTCGACCAGCAACGCGTATATTGCCGCGCCAGCGCTTGCGCCTGCTGGCTTTCGTGCAGATTGGTCCCTGTCAGAAGCATGCCGTCCACACCTGCAGCAAAGCTACGCGACACGACCTCGTCTCTGTCTTTCGCAAACTGCGAGCTGGTTAAATTTACCCCGATGTCAAACATGCTGTCTCCAATACGACAACCGCCCTGACGGGCGGTTGTGTTTATTCTTCGGGTTTCTCTGCTTTCTCAGCGTTTTCAGCTTTCTCGTTCTCAGCCTCGTTATCTTCATCTCGCGTTTGTCGTTTACCCACATAGAAACGAGAGAAGAAGACGCCAACTTCAAACAAGCAATACATCGGTATCGCTAACAGTGTTTGCGAGAAGACATCAGGCGGGGTCAGCAACATCCCCACCACGAACGCGCCGACTAACACATAAGGGCGCTTCTTGCGTAAATCGTCGGGGGTCGTTACCCCCATCCAGCAAAGCAGCACAATGGCGACCGGAACCTCAAAGGAGATGCCAAATGCCATAAACAGCGCCATCACAAAGCTGAGATAACTGGCGATATCAGTAGAAACCTGTACGCCTTGCGGTGCGGTGTTAGCCAGAAAACCAAACGCCAGCGGGAAGACCACAAAGTAGGCGAACGCCATACCGATGTAGAACAGCAGTGAACTGGAT
Organism: Citrobacter sp. GW821-FHT02E08; assembly: GCF_059421685.1. NCBI lineage: Bacteria > Pseudomonadati > Pseudomonadota > Gammaproteobacteria > Enterobacterales > Enterobacteriaceae > Citrobacter > Citrobacter sp. GW821-FHT02E08. The sequence continues at coordinate 11,960 of NZ_JBWKVL010000020.1, forward strand.
ACCAGCAGCGGCATGACAAGACGGCGTTCGTGCTTATACAGTGCAGGAGCAATAAACGCCCACACCTGATACAGGATCACTGGCGCTGACAAAATCAACGACACCATGAAGGTGAGTTTGATCGGGGTGAAAAACGGCGAGGCCACATCTGTGGCGATCATCGTCGCCCCCTGAGGCAACTGTTTGATCAGCGGCGCAGCAACCAGATGATAAATGTCGTTGGCAAAGTAAACCAACGCCAGAAAAATCAGGATAACCGCAATAATGCAGTTCAAAAGGCGCTTACGCAGCTCAATCAGATGCGTAATAAGGGGTTGAGTATCATCTACAGCCATGTTTACGGTTTATCACTCGGCGAAGGGGAGGATTCGAGAACAGGCGCGGCGGATTTCTTTTCTACGTCCGTCACATTTGCGGAAACGGTCTCCGTCGGCGCAGGCGTTGCAGCAGCCGTTTCCGGTTTCTGTTCCGGTGAACTGGCCTGTGTTTCAGCGGTGGCAGGGGTGACGCCCTCGTGCTGCGCTTCGTTTCCTTTCACCACCGGATTGTGGATGGTGTGTACTTCGTCACTCGACTTTTCAGGATCGTTAGCACTGTAGGAACGCTTCATTGACTCCGCAGCCTGACGAAGTTCATCCATTGATGCCTTCAGTTCAGGGGTCAAGGTATCCAGGCTCGCCTTTTCAACCTTCTTCAGGCTGTCCTGAAACTCCTGGAGCTTAAGCTCCTGGGTCAGTTCGTTCTGAACTGTGGTTGCAAGGGATCGCAATGCGCGAACCCAGCCCGCTACCGTTTTTACCGCTATAGGTAAGCGTTGAGGCCCCAGAACGATGAGGCCAATGACAAACACCAATAGCAGTTCGCTAAAACCGATATCAAACACGAATTATACCTGCTCTTTATCGTGGCTCTTGGCGTCTTCTTTTTTAGGCTCGCTTTGCTTATCAGCGATAGATTTAGCAGTAAAATCAGCGTCCTGACTGGTTTTATCCTGCTTCGTATCATCATCGCCCATGGCTTTTTTGAAACCCTTAATTGACGCGCCGAGATCGGAACCGATGGAGCCGAGCTTTTTGGTGCCAAATAGCAGTACAACGATGACGGCAATGATCAACAACTGCCAAATACTGATACCACCCATACATGTTCCTCTGTGATAGATGATGAATTATTAAGGTCGCATTATACGTTACACGACCTGCCTTGAGCGATGAAAAAATCAGCGCGTTTTACGCCAGCCGATAATCCAGGCAACCAGACCACCCGCCATTAACCAGCCTGGCATCAACCCCCATTCAGGACGGTTGATGAGCAGGAATGTCCCACTTAACAATAAGGTGGCACCAATCCCCAGTAAATAACGTGATTGTCCCTGGCGTACATGATTCGCCTGAAGCTCGCGCGCAATCTTATCAACACTGTGTTGTAAATATTTGCCCTGGCGCAAACTGTCATACACCAGTTCAGGTAATTCTGGCATTTTTTCGACCCAGAACGGGGCTTTTTCCTTAAATGCCTTCACCAGTGCAGGAATACCGACCTGATCTTTAATCCAGGATTCGAGGAATGGCTTGGCGGTTTTCCACAGATCGAGTTGCGGATAAAGCTGCCGCCCAACACCTTCAACATACAGCAAGGTCTTCTGCAGCAATACCAACTGGGGCTGAACTTCCATATTAAACCGGCGCGCAGTATTAAACAGATTCAGCAACACATGACCAAAGGAGATTTCCGCCAGCGGTTTTTCAAAGATTGGCTCACAGACAGTACGAATGGCAAACTCAAACTCTTCGACATTGGTGTCTGGTGGAACCCAACCGGAATCAACATGCAGTTCCGCGACTTTACGGTAATCACGATTAAAGAACGCGATGAAGTTCTCTGCCAGGTAGCGCTTATCTTCTTTATTTAGCGAGCCGACGATCCCACAATCAATACCAATGTATTTGGGATTTTCAGGATGCTCATAGCTAACAAAAATATTCCCCGGGTGCATATCTGCATGGAAAAAACTGTCGCGAAAGACCTGGGTAAAAAAGACCTGCACCCCACGTTCAGCCAGAAGCTTCATGTTGGTACCGTTCTTCTCCAGCGTCACCACATCCGAGACAGGAATGCCGTAAATCCGCTCCATAACCATCATATTTTGGCTACAGTAATCGGAATAGACTTCCGGGATGTAAAGCATCGGACTGCCTTCAAAATTACGACGCAGTTGGATGGCGTTGGCAGATTCACGCAACAAATTAAGTTCATCAATCAGCGTTTTTTCATACTCGCGCACCACTTCGGTCGGACGCAGACGGCGGCCATCCGGCAATAAGCGTGGCACCCAGCGAGCAAGTCGGTAGATCAACTTCATGTCCGCTTTGATAACCGGCAGAATGTCCGGGCGGATCACTTTAATCACCACCTCTTTGCCATTCGATTTCAGCCGAGCGGTATGCACCTGAGCAACCGACGCAGAGGCCAATGGCTGTATATCAAAATCATCAAACCAGGCATCGACAGGCAATCCTCCCATCGCTTCCTCAATTTGTGCTTTGGCAAGATTTCCATCAAACGGGGCAACCCGGTCCTGCAGTAACGCAAGCTGATCGGCGATATGAGGAGGGAAAAGATCACGGCGAGTGGAGAGCATTTGACCAAACTTGATCCACACTGGCCCTAATTCCTGCAAAGCCAGTCTTAGTCGCTCTCCCAGCGGTTTGTCTTCGTGCTTATTCGGCATCCAGAACAATGTGTAACGCCATAACCGAAGCGGCAGCGTAATACGCATTTTGGGGATGAGTTCATCAAGGCCGTAACTTAAAAAGGTGCGAACGATGAAATAAAGGCGCCGTACTTCACCTGGCGTCATTTGGCCTCCAGTTTTTCCAGCCGTTTAGCCAGCGCGTCGACTGCACGCTCCACGGCGGCAGTTTCTTCCGCAAACCAGGCAACTTCAAGCGCGCCAGGCGCCAGGCGCCACTCTTCAGTGATCGCTTCAGCGACATAGCGTTGCTGGCGTTGAACCCCGTGACACAGAAATTTCGCCCCACCGCGCAACGCTTTACTGATCCCTTCCGCAGCGATGTCGCCGGTGTAGGGAGCCAGCAGTTCCGCAGGGTCTAACTCAGCCAGATCGGCCAGCGCAACAAAATTCTGCACCACCTGAATATCGCCCTGGACTTCAAGTTCACCACTGCGAATAAGCGTAGCCAGTTGCTGCCGGTCGCGTAATTTTGGCAATACGCTGGCATGCGTTATCACCGTACAATCGGCCTCACCTTCCCATGCCCCCAGTACATCGACCTGGCGTTCACTGAACACCAATATTAATGGCGTCGAAAATCCGTTCAGCTCTACACGCAGTACCTTGCTTTGCAAGCGCGCTCGCGCCGACTTTAATGCAGTCGAACGGTACAGAAAGGTGTTGAGCAAACTTTCGATTCCTGCGGTCACTAAGGGTTTAAAAGGCATCCCCGATCTCCTGTCAGAACTTGTAACCACGATGCAGAGCAACAACACCGGCCGTCAGGTTGTAATAGTCGACGCTTTCAAATCCGGCGTCCTGCATCATCACTTTTAGGGTGTCCTGATCGGGATGCATACGGATGGACTCAGCAAGATAACGGTAACTTTCCGCATCACTCGCGACCATCGAACCAATTCGCGGCAGGATGTGGAATGAATACGCATCATAGGCTTTGCTCAGCGGTTCAATGATGGGTTTGGAGAACTCCAGCACCAACAAACGACCGCCCGGCTTCAATACGCGATACATCGAACGCAATGCTTTATCTTTATCCGTTACGTTACGTAGCCCGAACGAAATGGTAATGCAGTCAAAGGTATTGTCCGGGAATGGCAATGCTTCCGCATTCGCCTGTACGTACTCAACGTTACCAATGACGCCGATATTACGCAGCTTCTCACGCCCCATTTTGAGCATTGAGTCGTTAATATCCGCCAGGATGACTTTACCTGTCTCACCCACCATCCGTGAAAACTTCGCGGTCAGGTCGCCCGTACCGCCCGCCAGATCCAGAACGGTCTGCCCACGTCGAACGCCGCTACAATCAATGGTGAAGCGCTTCCACAAACGATGAATGCCAAATGACATTAAGTCATTCATGACGTCGTATTTTGACGCCACAGAATGAAAAACGTGGGCCACCATGTCAGCTTTCTGCTCTTTAGCGACGGTCTGAAAGCCAAAGTGCGTCGTTTCTTGTGAATCTTCCACCATCTCAGTGCCTGCTCATCAATAAAATGTTCGAGAAGTGTAACAGATTGGGGCAATTTGCCCTACCCTTCTACTGGGTTCAACTACCCCGAATGGGCTAGCGTGATTGCTGCTTTGCACCCTCATCATCAGGGTAAGCGGCGTCCTGTGCCTGCTCAGGAACAGAGCGTAAACGGTACTCTTCATCCTGCGTCGTGGCTTGCTCAACCAAATCCGGATTGATTTCGCGTTTAATTTCCACTCCCAACCCGCGAAAAGCCTCCGCCTGGGCCAGGACGTTTCCACGGCCCGAGGAGAGTTTTTTCATCGCCTGCCGATAGTTGTCCTGCGCCTTATCCAGACTCTGACCAATAGACGACATATCATCGACAAACAGCCGCATTTTGTCATAGAGCTTGCTGGCCCGATCGGCAATTTGCTGGGCATTACGGCTTTGATGTTCATAGCGCCACAAGTTGGCGATTGTGCGTAGCGCCACCAACAGGGTCGTTGGGCTTACCATCATAATATTATTTTTAAGCGCCTCGGTAATCAGTTCGGGCTGTTTGTCCAACGCCAGCAGAAAAGCAGGTTCGACAGGGATAAACATCAGGACATAGTCCAGCGAGCGCAGCCCTGGCAACTGTTGATAGTCTTTACGCCCCAGCAAACGGATATGGTTGCGTACCGAAGCAATGTGTTCCTGCATCGCACTTTCGCGGGTGTAATCATCCTGTGCGTTAAAATAGCGCTCGTAAGCAACCAGCGTCATTTTGGCGTCAATCACGACGTCTTTGCCCTGCGGCAGACGCACAATCACATCCGGTTGCATCCGGGAACGGGCATCGTTCTCAATGCTCACCTGCGTTTCGTATTCATAACCTTCACGCAGACCCGATGCCTCCAGCACGCGCGTCAACACCACTTCTCCCCAGTTACCCTGGGTTTTGTTGTCACCTTTGAGCGCACGCGTCAGGTTGACCGCTTCCTGCGCCATCTGTGCATTCAACTGTTGGAGATTGCGAATTTCGTGCGCCAGAGTGTGACGCTCCCGCGCTTCCTGACCAAAGCTGTCCTGCACCTGACGTCGAAAACCATCTAACTGTTCACGCAGTGGCGTCAGCAATCCATTGAGGCTCTGGCGATTTTGCTCATCGACTCGACGGTTACTTTGCTCAAATATCCGGTTTGCCAGGTTTTCAAACTGCTCGCTCAGACGCTGTTCGCTATTGATCATCTGGCGGATTTTGTCTTCTGCATGCTGCTGTGTTGCTTCCATGCGGGTGGTGACTTCACGCAGGTCAGCTTCCAGAGAGGTATTAATGCTACGCAGACTGCGTAACTCATTGTTGAGAAGCTCGCATTCATCGCGCCAGTGATCGCTCTGAGCAAGCTGCTGTTTTGTCGCGCTTAAATCCGCGACCAGCTCTTCGCGCTCGGCAAATTGTTCGGCTTTCTGTTGCGCATGCTGGTAGCTGGCCATCAACCAGCCAATCGCAATGCCCACCAATGCGATAACCGCATAAACAATGATTGAGATATCCACAACGCCTCCTGCATAAACGACGTAAGCCTGATGGTACAGACTTTACCCGCACAAAATAGAATTGTGCTGTATAAACGTCCAGTTTAAAAGGAATTTCCTGCGAGGGGCTACGCAAAATAAAAAGGCCGAACGCGTCGGCCTTTTACAAGAGAAGAGGGAATTACAGCAGACGACGCGCCGCTTCCACCACAATTTTCACTGCGTGGCTTTCCGTTTGCTTCATCGTTTCTGCATTGGGAATCTCTTGCTGGGTGCGGTTGACGATAACGCCCGCCACCATACCGGCACGCAGACCCTGGCTTGCACACATGGTCAGCAGCGTTGCGGATTCCATTTCATAGTTCATAACACCCATTGACTGCCACTCTTCCATGGAGCCTTTGAAGTTGCGGACTACGCGACCCGAGAAGGTATCGTAACGTTCCTGGCCTGGATAGAAGGTGTCAGAAGACGCCGTAACACCAATATGCGTCGTCGCACCAATGGATTTCGCCGCTTCAACCAGCGCGGTGGTACAGGCAAAATCTGCCACGGCCGGGAACTCCATCGGCGCAAAATGCAGGCTCGCACCATCCAGACGAACAGAAGCGGTGGTGACCAGTACGTCGCCAACGTTAATGTGCGGTTGAATCGCGCCGGTAGTGCCGATACGCAGGAAAGTACGAATGCCCAACTGTGCCAGTTCTTCCACAGCGATAGAGGTAGACGGGCCGCCAATACCGGTAGAGCAAACAATCACTGCTTTGCCATCCAGTTCAGCACGCCACGTAGTGAACTCGCGATGGGATGCCAGCTTAACCGGCTTATCCATCAGCGCAGCGATCTTTTCCACACGCTCCGGATCGCCAGGGACGATGGCAAGCGTAGCCCCTTGTAAATCGTTTTTAGTGAGGCCGAGATGAAAAACATCAGACTTGGACATATACAACTCCTCTGTGAATTGGTTTTGTCAGAAGCAGCAAAAAGACACTCTACCGAAGGACTCAAAACATTTTCGTGACACCTATCACCATGATGTAAATAAATTGCATTGAATTTCCATAAAATAGCGATCCACATCACACAAACCTATCGATATCACTCACCGTTGCACAAAAGATAGACCGTTTCAGGCAATGTGATTTGTTGCATGCTGTCTATATTTAACATTGCGCTAATTTTCTTAAGGGTACGGAGAATACCATGACGAAGACACAACAACCGGGTTTTGCACCTGCAGCTTCACCTCTTGCCTCTACTATTGTTCATACGACGGATGACGCCATCATCGCTGGACTAACGTCGATTCCCTCTCAGGGAGATGATATGCCGGCATATCACGCTCGCCCCAAAAACAGTGAGGGCGCGCTGCCGATTGTCATCGTGGTACAAGAAATTTTTGGCATGCATGAACATATTCGCGACGTTTGCCGCCGCCTGGCGCTGGAAGGGTTTCTGGCTATCGCACCAGAGCTCTATTTCCGCGAAGGCGATCCCAACGATTTTGCCGATATTCCCACCTTACTGAGCGGCCTGGTGGCCAAAGTTCCTGATTCGCAAGTGCTGGCGGACCTGGACCATGTCGCCAGTTGGGCTTCCCGCAACGGCGGTGATGTCCATCGTCTGATGATTACCGGTTTCTGTTGGGGTGGACGTATTACCTGGCTGTATGCTGCGCATAATCCACAGTTAAAGGCTGCGGTGGCGTGGTACGGCAAACTGGTGGGCGACAAAACGCTGAACTCCCCGAAACAACCCGTGGATATTACGACGGATCTGAACGCCCCAGTTCTGGGACTATACGGCGGGCAAGACCCCAGCATTCCCGTTGATTCAGTGGAAACCATGCGTCATGCGCTCCGTGCCGCCAACGCCAAAGCGGAGATTGTCGTCTACCCGGATGCGGGACATGCGTTTAATGCGGATTACCGTCCGAGCTATCACGAAGAATCCGCGAAAGACGGCTGGCAGAGAATGCTGGCGTGGTTTGCGCAGTATGGCGGAAAGAAGTAAACGTAATGACAAAAAACCGGGTGGCTATGCCACCCGGTCTGAGTACTACGCCTGACGCAAATTCTGCGCCGCCTGCACCATGTTCGCCAGCGCGGCGCGGGTTTCCGGCCAGCCGCGGGTTTTGAGGCCGCAGTCCGGGTTGACCCACAGACGCTCCGCCGGGATCCGCTGCTCGGCTTTCTTCAGCAGTGCTTCAATCCACTCCACGCTCGGCACGTTCGGCGAGTGAATGTCATACACGCCCGGCCCGATTTCGTTCGGGTAATCAAACTCTTCGAAGGACTCCAGCAGCTCCATGTCGGAACGCGAGGTTTCAATGGTGATAACGTCAGCGTCCAGCGCCGCAATCGAATCCATGATGTCATTGAACTCGCAGTAACACATGTGAGTGTGGATCTGGGTGTCATCCTTCGCCACAGCGGCGTTGATACGGAAGGCTTCCACGCCCCACTCCAGATACGCCGCCCAGTCGCTGCGACGTAGCGGTAAACCTTCGCGCAGCGCCGGTTCGTCGATCTGGATGATGCCAATCCCTGCGGCTTCCAGATCTGCCACTTCATCACGCAGCGCCAGCGCAATCTGCTTAGCGATGGTTTCACGGGTGACGTCTTCACGCGGGAAGGACCAGCAAAGAATGGTCACCGGGCCGGTCAGCATGCCTTTCACCGGTTTGTCGGTCAGAGACTGGGCGTACTTCGCCCACTCGACGGTGATCGCTTCCGGACGGCTGACGTCGCCAATCACCACCGGCGGCTTCACGCAGCGGGAACCGTAGCTCTGTACCCAACCGTTCTGGGTAAAGACGAACCCGTCGAGGTGCTCGCCAAAATATTCCACCATGTCGTTACGTTCGGCTTCACCGTGTACCAACACGTCGAGGCCTAAGCGTTCCTGCTCAACAATCGCCTGTTTGATGTGTTCCGCAATGCCGGTGCGGTAGTTGTTGGCATCAAGGTTGCCCTTTTTGAAGTCCAGGCGCAGGCCGCGGATTTCCGTGGTTTGCGGGAAGGAGCCAATCGTGGTGGTCGGCCAGGATGGCAGTTTAAAACGAGCGCGTTGAGCTTCAGCACGCACTTCATAGGCATTCGTACGCTGGCTGTCCTGGGCGGTAATCGCCGCCAGACGTTTTTCCACTGCCGCATTATGTACGCGGGTTGAGTGGCGACGCGCCTGAATCGGGGCGCTCCATTCCGCCAGTTTTGCGGTATCGCCGCTGTTCAACGCATCGCGCAGCAGCGCCAGCTCACCGCATTTTTGCAGGGCGAAGGAGAACCAGCTTTTCACTTCCGCATCCAGGCGCGTTTCCACGCTGAGATCGATCGGGCTGTGCAGCAGGGAGCACGACGAGGCCACCCACAGGGAACGTTTGCCAACGATATCTTTAACTTGCGCGTATTTCTCGGTGAGATCGGCACGCCAGACGTTACGACCATTCACCAGCCCGGCAGAGAGCAGCCAGTCAGATGGCAGACGCTTGTGCAGTTCAGCCACGTCATCTTTCCCATGAATCAGGTCAACGTGCAGGCCCTGCACCGGCAGCGCGGTAATGGTGTCGAGGTTCGGCGTCACGCCTTCAAAATAGGTGGTCAGCAGCAGTTTGACTTGCCCGGTGAGCGCATCGTAGGCCGGTTTGAAGGCGTCCAACCACTCTTGTGGTAGCTCCAGCACCAGCGCTGGCTCATCAATTTGTACCCACTCAACGCCGCGTTTTGCCAGTTTAGCCAGCACCTGCTGGTACACCGGCAGAATATCGTTGAGCAGGCTCAGGCGATCAAACTGCTCGCCTTTCACTTTGCCCAGCCACAGGTAGGTGACTGGACCCAGCAGCACGGGTTTAACCTTGTGGCCCAACGCCAGCGCTTCGTCCACTTCATCCAGGATCTGGGTCCAGGTCAGTTTGAACTGCTGGCCTTTCACAAACTCCGGCACCATGTAGTGGTAGTTGGTGTTAAACCATTTGGTCATTTCCGCCGCTGCCGCCGGTTCGCCGGTTGGCGCACGACCGCGACCAATGCGGAACAGGGTGTCGATATCCACCGATCCATCGTTGTTCTGATGACGAGCCGGAACGTTACCCAGCAGCAGGCTGGTGGTCAGAACATGGTCGTACCAAGCGAAATCGCCTACCGGCAGCAGGTCGATACCGGCTTGTTTCTGCTGATCCCAGTGACGGGCACGCAGCTCACGTCCCACTGCCAGCAGTTCGTCACGAGTGGCGTTGCCCGCCCAGTAGCTTTCTTGTGCTTTTTTCAGCTCGCGACGCAGGCCAACGCGAGGGAAACCGAGGGTGTGATTCAATATTGTCATGTCGCTGCCTCTTATGAATTTATTATTTAGCCGTCCAGATGTTTACACATCCATAATGTAAATGTAATGTGTATTCCTCAAGCGCAATTTGTTCATGCCGAAGTGAAGGACTTTCATGATCGAAATTAAACACCTGAAAACGCTACAGGCGTTGCGGAATAGTGGTTCGCTGGCCGCCGCCGCGGCAACGTTGCATCAGACCCAATCCGCCCTGTCTCACCAGTTCAGCGATCTGGAGCAGCGCCTCGGTTTCCGGCTCTTTGTGCGTAAAAGCCAGCCCCTGCGTTTTACGCCACAGGGAGAGATTCTCCTGCAGCTGGCGAACCAGGTGCTGCCGCAGATTAGCCGGGCGCTTCAGGCATGCAACGAACCGCAACAGACCCGGCTACGTATCGCGATTGAATGTCATAGCTGTATTCAGTGGCTGACCCCGGCGCTGGAAAATTTCCACGCGAAATGGCCGCAGGTGGAGATGGATTTCAAATCCGGCGTGACGTTTGACCCACAACCCGCGTTACAGCAGGACGAGCTGGATCTGGTGATGACCTCCGATATCCTGCCGCGCAGTGGACTGCACTATTCACCTATGTTTGATTTTGAAGTGCGTCTGGTATTGGCTCCGGATCATCCGCTGGCCAGCAAAACGCTGATCACGCCGGAAGATCTTGCCAGCGAAACGCTGCTGATCTACCCGGTGCAGCGCAGCCGCCTCGACGTGTGGCGTCACTTCCTGCAGCCAGCGGGCGTCAGCCCGTCGCTGAAAAGCGTCGATAACACGCTACTGCTGATCCAAATGGTCGCGGCCAGAATGGGTATTGCCGCCCTACCGCACTGGGTGGTGGAGAGTTTTGAACGCCAGGGTCTGGTGGTGACCAAAACCCTGGGTGATGGATTGTGGAGTCGCCTCTATGCCGCCGTCCGCGACGGCGAACAACGGCAGGCGGTCACGGAAGCCTTTATTCGTTCAGCGCGGAACCACGCTTGCGATCATCTGCCGTTCGTACGGAGCGCGGAGCGACCCAATAGCGATGTACCCACAGTGAGGCCAGGATCACCGTCGCCCCAATGATAAAGCTTGGCCAGTGGGGCTGTTCTTGCCAGATAGCAAGGTTGACCAGCAGTCCTGCGGGCACATGCACGTTATTCATGATGCCCAGCGTGCCTGCATCCACCTGCGTCGCCCCGTAGTTCCACATAAAGTACCCCAGTCCGGAAGCCACCACGCCCAACCAGACCAGAATGCCCCATTGTAATGGGGTCGTCGGGAGCTTGTTAGGATTCCCCAGCATAAACCAGGCGGCGACAGCCACCAGAAATGCCCCCATGTAGAACCAGGCAAACGCGTTGTGCTGCGGCATCGGGTGGATCTCCATCAATCGCTTGTAACCCACCATGCCAATGGCAAAACTGATATTCGCCAGCTGTACCAGCAACAAACCGGTCCAGAAGTGGTCGCTGACTTTGTCATAACGAATGATAGCGGCTCCAACCACCGCCAACAGCGCGCTCAACACATAGCCCCAGCGCAGTCTGCGCTTACTCAACAGATCGTAGATCAGCGTGATATAAAGCGGTGTGAGGACGGTAAACAGTAAAAATTCAGAGACGGTCAGGTACAGGTAAGCGCGGAAACTGAGCAGGTACATGATGCCTAACTGCATTGCGCCGACCAGCATGTAGAGCACAATGGTCCGCGGCGACTGCCCGCGCGTGCGCAGAAACGGCAGGAATACCAGCGCCGCCAGCCCCACACGCATCAGCACGGAAAAATAGCTGTCGACATGCCCGGCAAGATACTCGCCAATTAAGCTAAACGAAAAGGCCCACAGGATCGTGGTAATGATGAGTAGCGCCACAATGGATGTCTCTTTGAACAAGGAGCATCCATTGTAGCGGAGAGTTCAGTTGACAACTGGTCAACGAAAGAACAGTTACATCAGGATAAAAACAGCTCACGCAGGTAATGCGGCACAGCGTCGTCAGCGTTGGTGCCAATCACGTCCAGTCCCGGATGCAGGTCTTTCAGGCGCTGGTGCGCATTGCCCATAATGCAGCCTTTACCCGCCATGGAGAGCATCTCGGCGTCGTTCATGCCATCGCCGAAGGCAATGCAATCCTTCAGGCTGTAGCCCATTGCTTTGGCGACGGCCTCCAGCGCATGCCCCTTCGAAACGCCTCCGGCCATCACTTCCAGGCACGTCAGCGTCGAGAAACTCACGTTGACACGATCGCCCCAACGCGCGTTTATCGCCTGTTCAAGCGGCAGCAGTATTTCATGAGAATTGCTGGTGAAGAACACTTTGCTGATGCCTTCCGGCTCCAGTAAACCAGGTTCAAACAGCGAGTAATTGAAAACCGCCTCTTTGAAAAAACGCATCTCATCCGGACGATGGCGATTCATGAACCATTCGTCGTTGCGATAAACGTTGGTGATGATATCGGGGTTCGTGTTCACCACGCCAAACAGATCGCTGGCAATGTCGCGATCCAGATTATGCGTAAACACCAGATTTCCTTCGGGATCGTGCACGCGCGCCCCGTTGGAGGTGATCATGTAAGACTGAATCTCAAGGTTATCGCGGATTTGCCCTACGTCGACATGGTGACGCCCGGTCGCAAAAACAAAATTGACGCCACAGGCAGTCAACAGTTTCAGTGTCTCTTTAGCGTAAGGGGATAACGTGTGGTCGGGAGAGAGTAGCGTACCATCTAAATCAGACGCAACAACCTGATACATAAGAAAATTAAACCTCTATGCAAAGCGATTTTCGCTGGATGAATTATGCCTGTTGAAAAATTCAACAATAGCGTTGAGCGCGACTGAGCGCATTGCGTCCTTTTCAAAAAGGATCTCGTGGTACGCGCCTTTGATGACAAGCGGCTGACCTCCTTCTACAGGATGGCCCGCTGCGGCGCGGATTTCACAAAAACGGTCATGCATGCGGTTATCAACCACACGCTCTTCTTCTGCCTGGATGAGCAGCGTAGGCGTCGCATCATCGCCCGCCCCTGCCAATACCTGTTCGCCAGCCTGAATACCTTCACGTACCCAGTGATATGTAGGCCCACCAACCCGCAGTTGCGGTTCGTCGGCATAAAAACGTAAGTTGCGACGGTAGCGTTGTCGGCTGTGGGTTAACGCATTCATGCTAAACGGCAGTGCCCGCCAGCGACCCGTGCCAATCGCGTACCCTTCACGGATGCGTTGATGCCCTTCCGCCCAGTCGAGAATATGGCGCACCATAAACGAGGGCAGACGCATCACAATACCAAACATCGGCGCACAAAGCGCGATGGCATCGCAATGCGCGGGGTGACGTTGCAGAAACAGGGTGGCAATCGCACCGCCCATGGAATGGGCGAGAATGTAGCGTTTTCGCCACGGCCCCGGTTGAACTTCTTGCCGCCAAAAGTCGGTTAAATCATCGACATAATCATTAAAACTCACCACATGTCCACGGTGCGTGTCCGACAATAACCGCCCGGATCGCCCTTGCCCACGATGGTCGATAATGAGCACGTCAAAACCCGTCTGAAACAGGTCATACGCCAGTTCAGCGTACTTTACATAGCTTTCAATGCGGCCGGGGCAAATCACGACCACACGATCATTTTTTTCTGCGCGAAAACGGACAAAGCGTACCGGAACATTGTCCACGCCCGTAAACTCCGCTTCCTCCCGCTGACGCCAGAAATCTGTCAGTGGTCCCATGGAAAAAGCGGCAAACGCGTTTTCTCTTGTTTCCCAGTCTTTTTGCTGCTGAAACATCGGGTATCCAGCCTCGTTAACCACGTAAAATCGTTTTTTTTGTCATGTCTGACACAACACAGCAACAGTAGCGTATTGTGGCATAAAAATAGACAATCCGGGAGTTTCTCATGACCTTTGAATGGTGGTTCGCCTACCTGCTGACATCCATTATTTTGAGTCTTTCACCAGGTTCCGGCGCCATCAATACCATGACCACTTCAATCAACCACGGCTATCGTGGCGCAGCGGCATCCATTGCGGGTCTGCAAACCGGACTCGGCATTCACATCGTTCTGGTGGGGATCGGTCTGGGGACGCTATTTTCACGCTCGGTCATCGCCTTTGAAGTTCTGAAGTGGGCGGGTGCCGCCTATCTTATCTGGCTGGGCATCCAGCAATGGCGCGCTGCGGGCGCTATCGATCTGAACACGATGGCAAACACACAATCACGTGGCCGATTATTCAAACGCGCCGTCTTTGTCAATCTGACCAACCCAAAGAGCATTGTTTTTCTTGCCGCCCTGTTTCCGCAATTTATCCTGCCGCAGGAACCGCAACTGATGCAGTACGTCATCCTCGGCATCACCACCATCGTGGTCGATGTAATTGTGATGATCGGTTACGCGACGCTGGCGCAACGCATCGCGGCGTGGATTAAGGGGCCAAAACAAATGAAGGCGCTGAACAAAGTGTTCGGTTCGTTGTTTATGCTGATCGGCGCGCTATTGGCCTCAGCAAGACATGCCTGAAATGTTGCCGGAAAGCGCGAGCGCTTATCCGGCGTATCACTTAGCGAGAAATAATCAGATGAATGCCGAAACCTGCGAATAACGCGCCGGCAAAACCGTCGATCCATTTCGCCATACGCTGATAACCGCGACGCATTTTCGGCAGGGCAAACAGACTGGCAACAATCGTAAACCACGCCAGCGTCTCCACAATAATCAGCGCGAAAATACCCCAGCGCTCAGTCGTGCCAACATTATCACCGACAAACAGTGAGAACACCGAGCCGAAGTAAATAATCGCTTTCGGGTTCGCCAGGTTGGTCAGCAAGCCTTTCAGAAAGCTACGCCCACCCTGAGCCAACTCCACCTGCGGCGCGGGAGCCGTCGTTTCCTGCTTTTTTAACGCGCCACGGAGCATTTGATACCCCATCCAGCACAGGTACAGACCGCCGCCCACCATGATAATGGTGTGCAGCCAGGCCATTTTCTCAATGATCAGATGCAGCCCAAGCAGCGCCACGCTCGCCCAGACCATCACGCCACAGGTAATGCCCAACACGCCCATCATCGCTTCTTTACGTGAACGACTGACAGCCGTTTGGGAGACAAAGAAAAAGTCTGGTCCAGGACTCATCAGCGCAACAATGTGCACCATGGCCACGGTGAGGAATAGCATCAACATAAAAAATGACTCGCGGGGAAATAGTTCAGTGAGTCACCATCCTGGCACTTTTTTTCCTGGCTGACTACTCTTCGTCGTCGCCATCGACATGCGCGCGGATCAGCGCCATAAACTCTTTGCCAAAACGCTCCAGTTTTCGCATGCCGACACCGTTAACGCTGAGCATTTCACTCGGCGACACCGGCATCTGTTCCGCCATTTCGATAAGCGTTGCATCGTTGAAAACCACATAAGGCGGGATATTCTCTTCATCGGCAATCGCTTTGCGTAATTTACGCAATTTAGCGAACAGCTTGCGATCGTAGTTACCGCCGAAGGATTTCTGCATCACGCGCGGCTTCAACGCGACAATACGCGGCACGGCAAGCTGAAGAGCCACATCGCCGCGCAATACCGGACGCGCCGCTTCGGTTAACTGGAGCGCCGAGTGGTGGGCGATGTTTTGCGTCACCAGCCCAAGATGAATCAGTTGACGGATGACGCTCACCCAATGCTCGTGGCTCTGCTCGCGGCCAATGCCATAGACCGGCAGTTTGTCATGGCCTAATTCACGAATGCGCTGGTTATTCGCGCCGCGAAGCACCTCCACAACATAGCCCATACCAAAACGCTGGTTAACACGATAAATCGTCGACAGCGCTTTGCGCGCATCCATTAATCCGTCGTACTGTTTTGGCGGGTCGAGACAGATATCGCAGTTGCCGCACGCTTCCTGACGCCCTTCGCCAAAATAGTTGAGCAACACCAGGCGACGGCAGGTTTGCGCCTCAGCAAACGCCCCCATCGCATTCAGTTTGTGGCGTTCAATATCCTGCAACTGTCCGGCAGGTTTTTCTTCCAGGCAGCGTCTGAGCCACGCCATATCCGCCGGATCGTAGAACAGCATCGCTTCTGCTGGTAGACCGTCGCGTCCGGCACGGCCAGTTTCCTGATAGTAGGATTCGATATTTCGCGGAATGTCGAAGTGCACCACGAAGCGCACGTTGGGTTTGTTAATCCCCATACCGAACGCCACAGTCGCCACGACGATTTGCAGATCGTCACGCTGGAATTTTTCCTGCACATCAGCGCGAACGTCGTTTTCCAGGCCCGCATGATACGCCGCCGCGCTGATCCCGCGGCTTTGCAAACGTGCGGCGGTGTCTTCCACTTTCGCCCGGCTATTACAGTAAATAATGCCCGACTTACCGCGCTGTTCCTGAACGTAACGCATGAGCTGATCGAGCGGCTTAAACTTCTCCATCAACATGTAGCGAATGTTCGGGCGGTCAAAACTACTGATCTGAATTAACGGATCGTTCAGCCCCAGCAGGCGAACAATGTCCAGCCGCGTGGTTTCATCGGCTGTCGCGGTTAACGCGACGAACGGCAGGGCGGGGAAACGCTGGCGAAGCTGGCCCAGTGCGGCGTATTCCGGGCGGAAATCGTGCCCCCACTGTGAAATACAGTGGGCCTCGTCAACGGCTAGCAACACCGGATTCCAGTGCGCCAGATGCTCAAGGAAGTTATCCAGCATCAGGCGTTCAGGTGCGATATACAGCAGACGGATTTGCCCGGTACGGCAACCCGTCATCACCTCAAGCTGTTGTTCACGGCTCTGGGTTGAGTTCAGACACGCCGCCGCCACGCCGTTGGCTAGCAGTTGATCGACCTGATCTTTCATCAGCGAGATGAGCGGCGAAACCACCACGGTTAACCCGTTCAGAAGCAGCGCCGGGATTTGATAGCACAGGGATTTCCCGCCACCGGTTGGCATCACAACCAGACAGTCGCGACCGGAAATAACGGTGGCGATAATCTCTTCCTGACCTGGGCGAAACTGTTGGTAGCCGAAGGTTTCCTGCAAAACCTGTTTAGCTCCCGACTCCAGATTCAACACTTCCGCCTGCGCCACATTAACCCCATTCACCAGTATAAAAACAGGCGCTATTTTCAGCGCCTGAGAGAGAAACTGCAATGTTTAACTGCTTATCAGAAGATATCGTTCAGCATCACACCCACGCCGACACGCGTCTGATTAAAGTTATAGTCGATCAGGGATTCGCCATATCCGCTGTAAACCTGGGTATAGAGACGCACATGCTTCGTTATCGGATAGCTGAGTCCAAGTTCTGCGCCGCCGTATCCGGTATTCCAGTTGTACTGCCCTTTTGCACTTAACACCGCGTCACCGAGGTGGTAGCCGATTTTAAGCTGGTAATAGCCCATGTATTTGGTGATATCAGGGTTATCATCGGTACTGCCCACAACAAACCACGGCTTCACTTCCACCAGCCAGTTGCCATTATCAGCCATCAGACGGGTATAAATACGGTTCCAGCTACGCGATGTCGGATCTGAACGCCCATTAGAATCGTGGTTATACCCCATCTCTACATCGCGCAAGGTCCAGCCCGCAAGCTGATAATCGGTGGCAAATCCAAGAAATAGCTGCGGTTCGTAGTTCGTTTCGCGGAAAGGCGAGGACTCTTCGCTATTCGACAGTTGCCACCAGGATTTTTGGGTGTAGGACGCCCCCAGCACCGAATTCGCCCCCAGAATGCCGCGCCAGAGAGGGAAAGCCAGACTCAGTTGAAACTTCACTTCATCTTTACGGGCATTATCCGACCAGTTATAGCTACTGATAGCCTCTTTGTTCAGGTCACTGGTACTGGTGTAAATCAGATAGTTGGTATCATAGGGATACAGTGTGAACGGATTGTCATGCTCTAGCAGCATGTTGGCGATAATACTGCCTCGCACCGCCGGTGCATCATGAACGTCTTTCACTGTCGCTTCCTGCGCATACGCGGCCAACGGCAGCATTGCTGCTGGTAATAACCATCCCAGAATCGCCCGCATCGGTATTCTTCTCCTGAACTAAATATTGATGATTTGTATAATTATCTACCAAGCATTCTACATACTTACTCAATTCCTGTTTAGTTATCCTCTCCTAAAGTAGAAAACAACAAACAAGAAGCATAATATCAACATTTCATTAACCATGGAGTGTCCAATCGTATGTCTGCTGTACTTACTGCTGAAGAAGCCCTGAAATTAGTGGGTGAAATGTTTGTCTACCATATGCCGTTTAACCGGGCATTGGGGCTGGAACTGGAGCGCTATGAAAAGGAGTTTGCCCAATTAGCTTTCAGTAATCAGCCGATGATGGTTGGGAACTGGTCACAGAGCATTTTGCATGGCGGGGTGATTGCCTCTGCATTAGATGTTGCTGCCGGGCTGGTTTGCGTGGGGAGTACCCTGACCCGTCACGAAACCATCAGTGAAGATGAACTACGCCAGCGGATGTCACGCATGGGCACCATTGATCTACGCGTCGATTACTTACGTCCAGGCCGTGGTAACCGTTTTACCGCCACCAGCAGTTTACTCCGGGCGGGCAATAAGGTCGCCGTGGCACGCGTGGAGTTACATAACGAGGACCACCTTTATATCGCCAGCGCGACCGCCACTTATATGGTGGGGTAAGTACGTGAAAAAAGGTAAACTGCCGTTCTATTTCTGATATGAGTTTTCCCGATGGATGCTAAGCAAACGCGGCAGGGCGTATTACTCGCTCTTGCTGCTTATTTTATTTGGGGTATCGCACCCGCGTACTTCAAGCTGATCTCTTACGTTCCAGCGGACGAAATCCTGACGCACCGCGTAATTTGGTCATTCTTTTTTATGGTGGCGCTGATCAGCGTCAGTCGTCAGTGGTCGTATTTAAAAACGCTGCTACAAACGCCGAAGAAGATCTTCCTGTTGGCGTTGTCGGCGGTTCTGATCGGTGGAAACTGGCTGCTCTTTATCTGGGCGGTGAATAACCACCACATGCTGGAAGCCAGCCTGGGCTACTTTATCAACCCGCTGGTGAATATCGTGCTGGGGATGATTTTCCTCGGCGAGCGCTTCCGTCGAATGCAGTGGCTGGCCGTCGCGATGGCGGCTTGCGGCGTACTGGTGCAACTCTGGACGTTCGGTTCACTGCCGATTATCGCGCTGGGGCTGGCGTTTAGTTTCGCCTTTTACGGTCTGGTGCGTAAAAAGATTGCGGTGGAAGCGCAAACCGGCATGCTGATTGAAACGCTGTGGCTTTTGCCGGTCGCCGCGATTTATCTGTTTGGCATTGCCGACAGCGCCACCAGCCATATGGATAAAAACCCCATGTCGCTGAACCTGTTGCTGGTAGCCGCAGGGATTGTCGCCACAATACCTCTGCTCTGTTTTACCGCCGCGGCAACGCGTCTGCGCCTCTCCACCCTGGGATTCTTCCAGTATATCGGCCCAACATTGATGTTTATTCTGGCGGTCGTGTTTTACGGTGAAACGCCGGGTGCCGATAAAATGGTGACGTTCGCCTTTATCTGGGCGGCGCTGGCGATTTTCGTGATGGATGCAATTTATACCCAGCGCAGAACGCGCAAAGGGATGTGATTGTACCTGATGGCGCTTCGCTTTAAGGCCTACACAACCTGTAGGCCGGATAAGGCGTTAGCCGCCATCCGGCAGCAAAACGTTAAAGCCAGTTCTTGCGCTTAAAGTACAGATATGGCGCCAGTCCGGCGAGAAGCATAAAGATAATCGCCCCAGGATACCCAAAACTCCACTTCAGCTCCGGCATAAATTCGAAGTTCATCCCGTAACTGGAGGCCACCAGCGTCGGCGGCAGGAACACCACGGAAACCACCGAGAAGATCTTGATGATGCGGTTCTGCTCGATGTTGATAAAGCCCATTGCCGCCTGCATCAGGAAGTTCACTTTCTGGAACAGGGATTCGTTATGCGGCAGCAGGGATTCGATATCGCGCAGGATCTCACGCGCCTGCTCCAGTTGTCCGCCCGGTAAACGCGCTTTACGTACCAGGAAGTTGAGTGCGCGCTGGGTATCCATCAGACACAGGCGAACCTTCCAGCCGATATCTTCCAGTTCCGCCAGCGTGGAGAGTGCTTCGTCATATTCATCGCCCTGATGCCCTTCCATGATCACACGGCTGAGTTTTTCCAGGTCGCTGTAGATGTTTTCAATTTCATCCGCCAGCTGTTCGATTTTGGTTTCAAACAGATCCAACAGCAGCTCATACGCATTGCCATCCACCATCGCCTGGCTGCGGGCGCGCATACGATAAAGACGAAACGCGGGCAGTTCACGTTCACGCAGGGTGAACAAGCGGCCATCACGGATGGTAAATGCCACCGTGGAGTTACCGGCGTGGTCTTCCGCATCTTCAAAGAAGAAAAAGGAGTGGATGTGCAGACCGTCTTCGTCTTCAAAGAAACGGGCGGATGCTTCGATGTCTTCCAGTTCAGGACGTGTTGCCAGGCTCTGACCCAGTTCAGATTGTACGCGCAGGCGCTCGTCGTCATCCGGCTCAACCAAATCGATCCAGACAGCATCAATCAGGGTTTGTGACTCTTCGACTTCCAGCCGGGTTAGTCGGTTTTTTTCCAGTTGAAATGCGCTCAGCATGACCGGGACTCCCAATGCATAAAAATATCGGACGCTCGGTGGGCACACAGAAACAAATTGGGTTTCAGACCATTAAACAGCCTGACTCAACGCGACGGGAAAAGAGAGAAAGTCGCTGACAACCGCGAAGGCTATCAGCAAAAAGGGATAGCCTTAGGAGTTGATCCTGGATGACAGGATAATGAGCCAGCATCTACTGGGTGTGTCCAAGGCGAATGTCCTCTTAGCGTAATCGTGCGCGCATGTTACGCCAGCATAAATTTGACGTCAACACGCAACGGAACGCGAAAAAGTAATAATTCCCCCTAATGCTTTAAGGTTAGCAGAGAGGGATGATTTATCTATGTTTTCAGAACATTAAGCGGCAGAATGCCGGATGGCGGCTTCGCCTTATCCGGCCTACGAATCATAAGGTTAGTGATGTTAGACCGTTTCCAGCCTGGCGTACGCCGCCACTAACCATTTGATTCCCTGCCCCTGAAACGCCACCTGCAGGCGACTGTGTTCACCGCTGCCTTCCAGATTCACAATCGTGCCCTCGCCGAACTTGGCGTGGCGCACGCGCTGGCCGAGTTTGTAACCAGTGTCGTTCTCAGCCATCGGCGTTCCCATCCGCTGATGGCTGACCGGGCGGCTCACCGTCGCGCGCAGACGAACTTCTTCCACGCAGTTTTCCGGTAGTTCACCGATAAAGCGCGACGGGCGATGGTAAACCTCTTTTCCGTACAGACGACGCGTTTCGGCGTAGGTCAGGGTCAGTTTTTGCATCGCTCGGGTAACGCCGACGTAGGCCAGACGACGTTCTTCTTCCAGACGCCCGCCCTCGTCGAGCGACATCTGGCTCGGGAACATCCCCTCTTCCATACCGACGATAAATACCTGCGGGAACTCCAGCCCTTTCGCGGAGTGCAGCGTCATCAGCTGTACCGCGTCCTGCCAGGTATCCGCCTGCCCTTCGCCCGCTTCCAGCGCAGCATGGGAAAGGAACGCCTGTAACGGCATTAAGTCTTCGTCTTCTTCGTTGTAGCTGAACTGCCGCGTTGCCGTCACCAGTTCGTCTAAGTTTTCGATACGCGTCTGACCCTTCTCGCCCTTTTCCTGCTCATACATCATGCGCAGGCCGGAGTCTTTCACCACGCGGTCAGTCTGCACGTGCAGCGGCATATCCGCCGTTTCTTGTGCCAGCGCATCAATCAGTTCCATAAAGCGCTGTAACGCGCTCGCAGCGCGGCCCGCCAGCGCTTTTTCCTGCAACAACTCGCGGCAGGCTTGCCACAGCGTCAGCTGACGATCACGTGAGGTCTGGCGTACTACGTCCAGCGTACGGTCGCCGATGCCGCGCGTTGGCGTATTCACCACACGCTCAAACGCCGCATCATCGTTGCGGTTGGCAATCAGGCGCAGATAAGAGAGCGCGTCTTTGATTTCCTGACGCTCGAAGAAGCGCATACCGCCGTAGATGCGGTACGGCATGCTCGCCTGCAGTAACGCCTCTTCCAGCACACGCGACTGGGCGTTGCTGCGATAGAGAATGGCGCACTGATCCAGCGCGCCGCCGTTGTCCTGCCAGGTTTTTATGCGGTTGACCACAAAGCGCGCTTCGTCGAGTTCGTTAAAGGCGCAGTAGAGCGAGATAGGCTCGCCGTCCGCGCCATCGGTCCACAGCTTCTTACCGAGACGACCGTTGTTGTTCTCAATCAGGGCGTTCGCCGCGCTCAAAATATTGCTGGTTGAACGGTAGTTCTGCTCCAGGCGGATAGTCTCCGCGCCGGGGAAATCGTTGAGGAAGCGCTGGATGTTTTCAACCTGCGCGCCGCGCCAGCCGTAGATTGACTGGTCATCGTCGCCCACGATCATCACTTTGCCGGTATCGCCCGCCAGCAGGCGGATCCACGCATACTGAATGTTGTTGGTATCCTGGAATTCGTCGACCAGAATATTGGTGAAGCGTTCACGGTAGTGCTGAAGAATGTGCGGCTTATTGAGCCACAGTTCGTGAGCGCGCAGCAGCAGTTCGGCGAAATCGACCAGCCCTGCACGGTCGCACGCTTCCTGATAAGCCTGGTAGACCTTCTGCCAGGTCTGCTCAACCGGGTTGCCGTAGCTCTGAATATGGTGTGGGCGCAGCCCTTCGTCTTTCTGGCTGTTGATGTACCACATCGCCTGACGCGGCGGCCACTGCTTCTCGTCGAGATTCATGGCTTTGATCAGGCGCTTCAGCAGACGCAGCTGGTCTTCGCTATCGAGGATTTGGAAATCCTGCGGCAGATTGGCATCCAGGTGGTGCGCGCGCAGCAGACGGTGCGCCAGCCCGTGGAAGGTACCGACCCACATCCCGCCCTGCGTCGTCCCCATCAGTTGCCCGATACGATGACGCATCTCTGCCGCCGCTTTGTTGGTAAAGGTCACCGCCATAATGGAGTACGGCGAGCAGTTTTCCACGCTCATCAGCCAGGCGATGCGGTGTACCAGCACACGCGTCTTACCACTGCCCGCCCCCGCCAGCACCAGCATGTTGGTGCGCGAAGCAGCGACGGCTTCGCGCTGTTTGTCATTAAGGCTGTCGAGCAGGTAAGAAACGTCCATTGATGGCACCGTGTGTAGGGCGGACGGCAAACGCCCTCCGCAAAAACCCTGTTAATTTATACAATACTGCTGGTGATTATATCAGCGAGGTCAGCGATGCCAACCGGGAAATTTCCAGATGCGGTAACAAACGGCTGTCATTGGTCTGCATCAGGTCGGCATTCTCCGGCTTGATCCAGCACGCCTGCATGCCGCAGCGAATGGCGCCAGCGACGTCGGTGGTGAGATCGTCGCCCACATGCAGGATCTCGCCGATCGGGACATTGAGCTTCTCAGCGGCTAAGGCATACATGTCGCTAAACGGCTTCGAACGACCGTCCGGCCCCGCCCGCAGAACAAACTCAAAATAGTCGCCCAGCCCAAACAATTCCGGCTGCGCATTGCCGTTGGTAATCGCCACCAGCGGCCATTTTTTTGCCAGTTGCGTAAGCGTGTCGTGTGTCTCCTGCGGGACGTCGATCCGACTACGCCACTTTGCGAAATTCATCATCGCGGCGTTGGCGCCTGCCGTCGCCTCTTCTGCTGATAATCCCGCATTCAACATGGCACGTTCTACGGCACGATACCGCCACTCAGTGACGTCATGGTAAATGTCCGGCTCCGCTTCGCGTATTGCCTGGCGTAAACGCTGCAGGTCAGCGTTTTGTAATGTGCGCAGCGCAGGGTGATAGTTTTGCACAAAGGCGAGCGCTTCCTGCTCCGTGCGCAGAATAACCTGACGGTTATCATAAAGGGTGTCGTCCAGGTCAAAAGTGAGCGCAGAGATGCGCCCCAACGGCCGGTAAAAACGCATTATTTCCCCCGTTTGGCGCGTGGATGCGCCGCATCGTACACCGAGGCCAGGTGTTGAAAATCAAGATGAGTATAGATTTGGGTGGTCGAGAGATTGGCGTGCCCCAGTAACTCCTGCACACCGCGCAGATCGCCGCTCGACTCCAGCATATGGGTGGCAAATGAGTGGCGCAGTTTATGTGGATGCACATGGCTATTCAGCCCCTGCTTGATGCCCCACTCGGCAAACCGTTTTTGCACGTTACGCGCTGAAATCCGTTTTCCCAGTTTTGAGAGAAACAGCGCGTCGTCGTCACCGCCAAACAGGCCACGCAGATCCAGCCAGTGTTCAATCCACGCTACCGCATTACGTCCGATGGGCAGGCGTCGCTCTTTGCTGCCTTTCCCCATCACCCACACTTCGCCAGTGTCGAGATCGAGATGTTTGATATCCAGCCCAACCAATTCTGACAAACGTAGCCCCGCGCCGTACATCACCTCCAGCATTGCGCGGTCACGCACGGCAAGCGGGTCATTGAGGTCGATATTCAGCAGGCGATTCACATCGTCAACGTCGATATTTTTCGGCAGATGGCGCGGCGCTTTGGGTGCGGAGATCCCTTTCGCCGGGTTGGCCGGCAACTCGCCCTGGCTCACCAGCCAGTCGAAGAAACTGCGCAATGCAGAGAGGCGCAGCGCCAGACTGGCAGGACCAAGCCCTTTGCGACGACTGCGCACCGCAAAACTGCGTACTCTCGCAGCATCACATTGTTGCCAGCTCTGCATTCCGGTTTCCCCGGCTAACGCGATAATGGCATCAAGCTGACGCTGATAATTCAGGAGCGTTATTGGGCTAAGCTGCCGCTCCACGCCCAGATAACGCAAAAAGCGGGCAACGTCCTGAGAAAGCGGCAAATCCGTCATATGCGTTCAATCCAACGCTCAAGCAACTCCGGCAACATCAGCGCTATTTCATGCAGCAACTGCGTCCCTTGCCCCTGCTGATAATGATGAGCATCACGACTGCTGAACAACATGACGCCGAGATCGCCCTCGCGCCCCAACATTGACATCGCTACCGAGCCTATCGCTTTGGCTTCCGGCAGCACCACCAGCAGTTCCGGGCCGTTGAGCGAGCCAAGATAGTGCTGCTCGTGCCCCAGACGTTGAATACGCAGCGGTTCAAAGGCCTGACGGCTTAATGCCAGATGCGTGAAACTCGACGGCGCGCCGAGTCGCCAGCGATCGGGGAATAAGCGGATTGTTGCCCCTGCGAGCCCCAGATCGCGCGCCCAGCGATGAAAACGTATCAGCAGCTCATCCAGACTGCTGGCTGACGCCAGTCGCCCCTGGAGATGCAACAGGCGATTAAACAGGCTTTCGTTGGCGTTAGCCTGCTCCATCAGCAGCGTCATGTTCTCTTCGAGTTCGTTGATATGGTTGCGCGCGCGCACCATATGCCATTCAACTAAAGAGATGGTTCCACGCACCGGGTGCGGGACACGCATCGCTTCAACAGCGCGCGCATTGCGGATAAAAAACTCAGGGTGACGCTGTAAATACTCGACGACCGCACGGTCATCCAGTTCCATGAGTGTTTCCTGTAGTTCTTCCCCTGGTTGCTTCATAGATGAATAAATCCGTCGTAGACATGTGCCGCCGGGCCAGTCATATATAACGGATGGCCCGGACCTTTCCAGGCGATATCAAGGCGACCGCCGGGTAATTCCACGCGTACTTCTTCTGCCAGCAAACCCTGCTGAATGCCGACTGCTACGGCAGCGCACGCACCACTGCCGCAGGCCTGGGTTTCTCCTGCCCCACGCTCATAAACGCGTAACCGGATATGCTCGCGTTTGACCACTTGCATAAACCCGATATTGGCGCGCTCAGGAAAGCGTTCATGATTTTCCAGAACCGGTCCCAACGTTTCTACGGCGGCCGTATCAACATCATCAACCTGAATCACGCAATGCGGGTTCCCCATCGAAACGACGCCGCACAATACTGTTTGTTCAGCGACCCGCATAATATAGGTCTTTTCCGCTTTGTTGGCGCGAAAAGGCACCTGCGCCGGTTCAAAGTTGGGCTCGCCCATGTTGACCCGCACCAGGTCGTCGTCGGTGACGCTCAGAACCATGCGGCCATTGGCCGTGCTGACGCAAATATCGCGCTTGTTCGTCAACCCTTTCAGGCGAACAAACCGGGCAAAACAGCGGGCACCGTTACCGCACTGCGAGACTTCACTCCCATCCGCATTAAAGATGCGGTAATGAAAATCCAGCTCGGGATCGTAAGGCGGCTCGACAACCAACAGTTGATCGAACCCGACCCCCAGATGTCTGTCCGACAGACGGCGGATCAACTCCGGCGAGAAAAAGACATTCTGCGTTACCGCGTCGACGACCATAAAATCGTTGCCAAGGCCATGCATTTTAGAGAATTGCATCATTCGCTCCATTCACGCGGGTACAGAAGTTTACCGTCAGTAATTCACCTGAGTAGGGCCGTCACCTGTTGCACGATCATTGCGTTCTGGCATGGTGGATTGCGTTTGCGGTTCAACCTTATGCGTCGGAGGCGGTGCATTTTTGTCCTCTGGCGGAAAATAGAGCGGGCCTTTAAGGCCGCAGCCCGTCAGGCTGAACAGAGTAAGAAGTACAGCGAGTGCCTGAAACACGTTTTTCATTATGGATTGCCTGTAAGTTCATGCTTTCTGTTTTCTATCATCGCAGGAGAAGACGTAAAAGCAAGAGTTTGCCTGCAAACTGCAACGTGTTTTGTTTCGCGTTATACTGCGAACATCACGAAAAATGGGATAAAAAAATGAACGACAGTGAATTTCATCGCCTTGCAGACACCCTGTGGATGACCATTGAAGAGCGTCTGGACGACTGGGACGGCGACAGCGATATCGACTGCGAAATCAACGGTGGCGTGCTGACCATTACCTTTGAAAACGGCAGTAAAATAATCATCAACCGCCAGGAGCCGTTGCATCAGGTGTGGCTGGCGACCAAACAGGGTGGCTACCATTTTGATCTGAAAGGCGACGAATGGATCTGCGACCGCAGCGGCGAGACCTTCTGGGCGCTGCTTGAGCAAGCGGCAACGCAGCAAGCGGGTGAAGCGGTTAGCTTCCGTTAAGTTTTTTGCCGGATAGGGTCTTCGCCTTATCCGGCACAAGCATCAAGAGAAATACTGCTGTAACAGCGGTGTATCGTTGTCCTGACTGGCCGGGGGCACCGTACCAATCGACTGAGTGCGGAATGGGATCACCTGCGCACGACCCTCGGTATTCACGATCTGGTAGAACTGTGGCAAGTTAAAGTTGATGAAACTGGAACCATACGTAAAGCGATCGTGGGAAGACGAGTAAAAGCGGCTAACGTCGCGCACCAGCTCCTCCTTGCTACCTTCGCAATGATGGTACACTTCCGCCCGGTTACTTTCGTCCAGAATGTAGATATTAAAGCCTTTTTCATCGCCGGTTTCTTCAAAGAAGAACTGAATAATGCCTTCACTGGCGAAACCATCCACCACCGACGGTAATTTCACATGGTTTGTCTCAACCTGCACAGAAAGCCCATGCAGCTTGTTATGTGAAATGGCGCCATAGAACTCGATGGCGTTTTCCAGCTTCTGCACTGAAACGTTCAGACGTTCAAAGAACAGTCCCCAGGTCTGGCCCGCAACGCGTAGCGCTTTGAAGCGCCCCGTTTCCTGCCGCGTGCTGGAGAGACGCAGTTCAATACACTCAGAAACCAGTTGCTGTACGCGGGTGCGAATCAGTCCTCGCAAATGCTGGCTGTAGCAGAAGACTTCCACGCTGTCCGGCGGGGCGGCATCCTGGTGCATTTTGCCCAGAATCGTTTTCAGCGCTTCAATCATCGCCTGTTCGCCGTTGAAATGCAGCGTACGCACTTCGTTCCATGAGTTGCGATACAACAGGTCCACGCTGCCCACCAGGCAATTTTGTTCTTCGCCAAAGCTGAAAATATCCAGCTTGCGGAAATCAAAATGCACGACCTGATTACGGAACGCCGCTGTCGGGTCATATTCAAGGTTGACGATAATCGCCAGGTGGCGAATTTCACACGGACTGTAGAGCGCTTTTGGGGTTGGCGCAGGCAAACGCAGAGGGAAATGGTGCGACACGTCAGCCACCATCTCCTGCAACTTCGGCAGATCAACAATGCCGTTGCCTTTAATAAACAGGTGCGTACGTGAGGTCAGCAGGCCGTTAAACCACGCCCAGGCCACCAGCTTGTTCAGGTAACGGTTATATTCCAGCGGTTGATGGCTGATGATGGAATCCATGTTCGGCGCGCGGTTGTAGAGATACCAGCCTGAACGGTTGGCACGACCCGGCGGCACATGGATAAACGTCAGATTCGGCTCGGAGAGATCCGGCGAAATCTGCGGGTTCACCAGCGTCACTTTACCCGGCAGCGCCTCAAATGCGGCATACAGTTTACGGGTCAATACCCCGATATCCTGTGGACTGGCGCTAACGCTGAGGTTGTTACGGCGCGCAAAGCGGATCAGGTTACGATAGCTCTGCATCATGGCATCGAGCAGTTCGTTGTGCGCTTCGCGGACTTGATCGATCTTCCAGTTAGCGCGGTTGTCGAGCATGGCCAGACGTGCTTCGTCCCATCCCCACTCTTTGACTAACTGACTTAAGACTTCACGGCGCCAGCCAACACAGGCGCGTTCACGGCTCAGTTTCTCGCAAACTTTCAGGTAGAAACATCGACGCACCAGATCCAGGCGCGTTGGGTCTTCAATCGCCGTGAGATATTCGGTAACGCGTTCCAGCATCATGCAGTAGGGATCAAGACCAAAGGAAACGATCTCGCCATCGTGCAGACGCTGTTTGATGTCTTTCGCCAACAGGCGAGGATCCGGGTATTCCCAGGAATACGCTTCCAGCAGCAGCGTTTTCAGCACCGCTTTGTACGGTGAATCAATGCTTTTGTAGAGCTGCCAAAGGCTGGCGCCAAAGTACTCTTCCGCTGAAAGTGAGCTCAGTCCGCCCAGATCCAGCCATTCGTTTGGCGTCAACACCCCCTGTGCGTAGAGCGTCATCACGTAATCGTCGTAATGTTCTTCTTCGTCGCACGGCACCATATTCCACAGAATACGCTTACCGGCCAGACGCACAGCGGTGCGATAAAATTCGTCGAGCAGCAGGATATGCTGCGTGGAGCCACAGTCTTCACCACCGAGACTGCCGCTTTCATTGTGGCGGAAACGGTTTTCATCGATCAGGAAGAAGCTGACTTCAACGCCCAGCGAGGCGGCCCAGCTTTCCAGAAGGCTACATTTGCGTTGCAGCAGCTGGCGCTCTTCGCTATCGAGCCAGGATTGGTGGCAGACCCAGATGTCCAGGTCAGAAGAACAGCTTTGCCCTACTGAAGACGTACTGCCCATTGAGTAAACGCCGGTAATCGGCAATTCACCTTTCGGCGGGTTCTGCACGGACATGCCACGGTGCAGTTCCAGTTCATTCAGATAGTGACGTTGAGTTTCATCAGGCGAGTAGAAACAGATGCCTCTGGGAACGTTACCATCCAGGTAACCCGGCATCAGCGGATGGTGATAATGCAATAATGTCGGCAGCAGACTGTATACCTGCTGAAAAGCAGGTCCCATGGCAGCAAGCGCGCGGTCCACACGCAGTTGATTTATGGCATCCAGTCTCTGTTTCAAAGTCTCAATATAGAGGTACAAGACGTATCGCCTGATGTTGCTACCCGTCATGTTTCTGTTTGTCGCCACCGTTACGCGGTTTCGCAAACGTCATCATTCGGGATATACCGTATGTCAAAAATAGCCGTTACCTTTTTTCGGTCTCCTCTTTGAGGCACAGACGAAAAAATGGTCTAAAACGTGATCAATTTAACACCTTGCTCATTGACCGTAAAGAAAGTTGCACTACTTACCAGTGTAGCACCGTTCGCTTCGTGTAAATTCTGTAATAAGGCAAGGCGCTTTCTCGTCACGCTTCACTGTCATTGACGACACAACGCCGACTCTCTCACTCACCTTTGACCGTAACACTGACATCCCACTTGTAAGGATGTTAGGATGGTCCACGGACGATAATGACGGTAACAAGCATGTTAGACAATGTTTTAAGAATTGCCACACGCCAAAGCCCCCTTGCGCTCTGGCAGGCACATTTTGTCAAAGACGCCTTGCTGGCGAATCATCCTGGACTGGTTGTTGAACTGGTGCCAATGGTGACGCGTGGCGACGTAATTCTTGATACTCCTTTGGCGAAAGTGGGCGGAAAAGGCTTGTTCGTCAAAGAGCTGGAAGTCGCGCTATTGGAAAAACGCGCGGACATCGCGGTGCATTCCATGAAAGATGTACCGGTTGAATTCCCGCAAGGTCTTGGACTGGTCACTATTTGCGAACGCGAAGACCCGCGCGATGCGTTTGTCTCAAATACCTATCATCATCTGGATGAACTGCCGGCGGGTAGCATCGTAGGCACCTCCAGTCTGCGTCGCCAGTGCCAACTGGCTGAACGCCGTCCGGATCTCATTATCCGCTCGTTGCGCGGCAATGTCGGAACGCGCCTCAGCAAACTGGATAACGGTGACTATGACGCCATTATTCTGGCCGTTGCCGGGTTAAAACGCCTGGGTCTGGAGTCACGTATCCGCACCGCCATGCCGCCAGAAATTTCGCTTCCTGCGGTCGGGCAAGGCGCGGTTGGCATTGAGTGTCGACTGGATGATACCCGTACCCGTGAACTGCTGGCACCGCTGAATCATGATGAAACCGCCGTGCGTGTCAAAGCCGAGCGCGCCATGAACACCCGCCTTGAGGGTGGCTGTCAGGTGCCCATTGGCAGCTATGCTGAAATCATCGACGGTGAAATCTGGCTACGTGCATTAGTGGGTGCCCCTGATGGTTCGCAGATGATTCGCGGCGAACGACGCGGCTCGCCTCAGGATGCCGAACTGATGGGCATCTCCCTGGCGGAAGAATTGCTGGAGAACGGAGCCCGCGCCATTCTGACAGAGGTCTACAACGGAGAAGCCCCCGCATGAGTATTCTGGTCACCCGCCCGTCTCCCTCAGGGGAAGAGTTAGTGAGCCGTCTGCGCACACTGGGGCAGGTGGCCTGGAGCTTTCCGCTCATTGAGTTCACGCCAGGTCGTGAGCTCAATACACTTGCCGATCGCCTGGCCACGCTGACTCAGAACGATCTCGTCTTCGCCCTTTCCCAACATGCTGTCGCTTTCGCCCATGCCCAACTTCAGCAGCAAGGGCAAAACTGGCCAACTCTCCCGCAGTATTTTGCTATTGGCCGCACCACGGCGCTGGCGCTGCATACGGTGAGCGGGTGCAATATTCGTTATCCTCTGGATCGGGAAATTAGCGAAGTCTTGCTACAATTACCTGAATTACAAAATATTGCAGGTAAGCAGGCACTTATTTTACGTGGCAATGGCGGACGTGAACTGTTAGGAGACACCCTAATGGAACGCGGGGCTGATGTCATTTTTTGTGAATGTTATCAACGCAGTGCAAAACAATACCACGGTGCAGAAGAGGCCATGCGCTGGCACTCTCGTGGTGTCACAACGGTGGTTGTCACCAGTGGCGAGATGTTGCAACAGCTCTGGTCAATGACACCACAATGGTATCGGGAACACTGGTTACTACGCTGTCGGCTGCTGGTCGTCAGCGAGCGTCTGGCGCACCTCGCCCGGGAATTGGGCTGGCAAGATATTAAGGTCGCTGATAACGCCGACAACGATGCGCTACTGCGCGCATTACAATAACTCTCATAATGGGATGCCATAATGACGGAACAAGAAAAATCCTCCGCCGCGGTTGAAGAGACCAGGGAGGCCGTGGAAACCACATCACAGCCAGTCAACACAGAGAAAAAGAGCAAAAATAGCACCTCGCTGATCCTGAGCGCGGTAGCCATCGCCATTGCCCTTGCGGCAGGTGTTGGACTTTATGGCTGGGGAAAACAGCAGGCGACGACGCAGACAGCCACCAGCGATGCGTTAGCTAACCAGCTGACAGCATTGCAAAAAGCGCAGGAAGCCCAAAAAACAGAACTCGAAAGCATTATTAAAAAACAGGCAACACTGTTGGATGAGGCGAGCCGTCAGCAAACGACACTGGCGAAACAACTCGCCGACGTACAGCAGAAAGTCGCCACCATCTCTGGAAGCGATGCCAAAACCTGGCTGCTGGCACAGGCTGATTTTCTGGTGAAGCTCGCCGGACGTAAGCTGTGGAGCGATCAGGATGTCACCACCGCCGCAGCGCTGTTAAAGAGCGCGGACGCCAGCCTTGCGGATATGAACGATCCGAGCCTCATCACTGCTCGCCGGGCCATTACCGATGATATCGCCAGCCTGTCATCCGTCTCGCAGGTGGACTACGACGGTATTATCCTCAAGGTCAACCAACTCTCTAACCAGATCGATAATCTGCGTCTGGCTGACAACGACAACGATGATTCACCGATGGATTCCGACAGCAGCGAACTTTCGAGCTCTATCAGCGAATGGCGCGTTAACCTGCAAAAAAGCTGGCAGAACTTTATGGACAGCTTCATCACCATTCGTCGCCGCGATGAGACTGCCGTGCCGCTGCTGGCGCCAAATCAGGATGTTTACCTGCGTGAAAATATCCGTTCACGCCTGTTAGTCGCGGCGCAAGCCGTTCCGCGCCACCAGGAAGAAACCTACCGCCAGGCGCTGGATAACGTTTCCACCTGGGTTCGCGCGTACTACGACACCGAAGATGCGACGACCAAAGCGTTCCTTGATGAAGTGGACAAACTGAGCCAGCAGAGCATCACCATGGATGTGCCGGAAACGCTGAAAAGCCAGGAAATTCTTGAGAAGCTGATGCAAACTCGCGTGCGTAATTTGTTGGCGCAATCAACAACGTCTACACCTGCGCCTACATCTACATCCGCACCTGCACCTGCACCTGCACCTGCACCTGCACCACAAGCTGACACTCCGTCCGCTGCGCCGCAAGGAGAATAATGATGCTAAAAGTATTATTGCTCTTTGTATTGTTGATCGCCGGTATCGTGGTGGGTCCGATGCTCGCGGGTCATCAGGGATATGTGCTGATCCAGACCGACAATTACAACATTGAAACCAGCGTCACTGGCCTGGTGATTATTCTGATCGTCATGATGGTTGCTCTGTTTGCGATCGAATGGCTGCTACGCCGCATTTTCCGCACAGGCGCACACACGCGCGGCTGGTTTGTTGGTCGTAAACGCCGCCGTGCGCGCAAGCAAACAGAGCAGGCGCTCCTCAAACTGGCAGAAGGCGATTATCAGCAGGTTGAGAAGCTGATGTCGAAAAATGCCGATCATGCTGAACAGCCGGTGGTGAACTACCTTCTGGCCGCCGAAGCGGCACAACAGCGTGGTGATGAAGCGCGTGCGAATCAACACCTCGAGCGCGCTGCCGAGATCGCAGGCAACGACACCATCCCGGTGGAAATCGCCCGCGTACGTCTGCAACTGGCACGTAATGAGGACCACGCAGCGCGCCATGGCGTAGACAAACTGCTGGAAGTGACGCCACGCCACCCGGAAGTATTACGTCTGGCAGAGCAAGCCTATATCCATACCGGCGCATGGGGATCGTTGCTGGAGATTATCCCGTCGATGGCGAAAGCCAAAGTCGGTGATGAAGAGCACCGAGCCCTGCTGGAACAGCAGGCGTGGATTGGTCTGATGGATAAGGCGCGCGCCGATCAGGGCAGTGAAGGGTTACGAGACTGGTGGAAAAATCAAAGCCGTAAAACCCGCCATCAGGTTCCCCTGCAGGTTGCCATGGCAGAGCATCTGATCGAGTGTGACGATCACGATACCGCGCAGCAGATCATCATCGATGGCCTGAAACGCCAGTACGACGATCGTCTGGTATTACCGATCCCGCGTCTGAAAACCAACAATCCGGAGCTGGTGGAAAAAGTACTCCGTCAACAGATTAAAAATGTTGGCGATCGTCCGCTACTGTGGAGCACGCTGGGTCAGTCACTGATGAAACATGGCGAGTGGCAAGAGGCCGCCCTGGCCTTCCGTGCTGCGCTCAAACAACGCCCGGATGCCTATGACTACGCCTGGCTTGCCGATGTGCTGGACAGACTCCATCAACCGGAAGACGCTGCGGCTATGCGTCGCGATGGCCTGATGTTGACGTTGCAGAATAACCCTCCGCAGTAACACCCTCATGCCCGGTGGCGAGCAGCTTGCCGGGCATGCCATTCTACGGTAACCCCCATAAAAAAACGCCCACTCCATCAGGAGCAGGCGTTAAACAGGTCTGTATGACAACATAAATGGGTGCTTCACTCAACGTTATGCCCATGGTGTTTGATGAGGCGAAAGCGACATCTGTCTGTGGACGATAAGCACCGTAAACGGCTCTGCATCATTCCTGAGTTTATGAGGCACTAAGGCGAGCATAAGAGATGGAATGAGCATCTACCCGTATATTATTGCACAATGCGTGCCATGATTGAACTGCAAAAAGCAGGGATTCAGACGATTCGGGGAACCGCGCCCAGAGCGGGTCTGCGACGGCTGGCTTCCTTCCCCTTCTTCACCACGAAGCGCCGTTTGTCTCTGTATAACGACAATTCTCCGCGAATATAAAGAAACTCTGTAAAAACATAAAATTACTTGTCGCCAGACAGCGACAATCTTACGCGATGACGTCGCCAGGTAGTGACATATCGTATGTGGATGAATTCGGAGATATAACAAAAGAAGGGAACAACAGAAAACAAAAAACCCCGCCGAAGCGGGGTTCAAAATTGGTCGGCGAGAGAGGATTCGAACCTCCGACCCACTGGTCCCAAACCAGTTGCGCTACCAAGCTGCGCTACTCGCCGATGTACTGCTTTTTTGAATTTTTAGTTCAATTCTTTAAGTCGTGGTGCGAGGGGGGGGACTTGAACCCCCACGTCCGTAAGAACACTAACACCTGAAGCTAGCGCGTCTACCAATTCCGCCACCTTCGCATTGTCACAACTTATCAAATAATGGGGTGGCTAATGGGATTCGAACCCACGACAACTGGAATCACAATCCAGGGCTCTACCAACTGAGCTATAGCCACCACTGCAAATCTTTTACGCGGTCTTTAAAACCACCGCAGCTCCAGCACCGGGTAAATGGTGCGCCCGACAGGATTCGAACCTGAGACCTCTGCCTCCGGAGGGCAGCGCTCTATCCAGCTGAGCTACGGGCGCTTAGCGCCGTTGCGGGGTCGGATAATACGGACTTCCCCCCCCGCTGTCTAGTGTCTTTTTAAAGAAAATTATCGTTTGCTCATGCTTTGTGCGTTTTGTCGCTTATTTCTCCACTTTCTGAATATCAACACCCCGATTCAGGCCAAAAACCTTGTAGACGAGGGTAATGACAAGCAGAAAGAGGATGCCGACAAACAGCGACATACGCGTATCATCATTAAAGTACATGCCAATTAAAACGCAAACCAGGAACGCCATCGTCAAATAATTCGCCCAGGGGAACATAATCGAGCGGAAGGGATGGCTGGCGATCGCCTCTTTATGGGCCTGACGGAAGCGCAACTGGCTAATCAGGATCACAAACCACGGCACCATGCCCGGTAAGACGCTCGCACTGTAGACATAGACAAAGACACGCTGAGGATTTGGGATGATGTAGTTGAGGCAAGAGCCAATCAGCAAAATCACGATAGAGAGCGCCACACCGGCAACCGGCACGCCGTGACGAGACACTTTGGCCATCGCTGTCGGAAGCTGACGGTTCTTCGCCAGCGCGTACAGCATACGCCCACAGCTATACATTCCACTGTTACAACCGGAAAGCGCCGCCGTCAGCACCACAAAGTTAATAATACCTGCCGCTGTGGTAATCCCGATTTTGGCAAAGGTCAGAACGAATGGGCTACCGTTGCTGCCAATCTCGTTCCACGGGAAGATGGTCACAATAACGAAAATCGCGCCCACGTAGAAAATCAGGATACGCCACAACACTTTGCCCACCGCGCTACGCAGCGTAACCTGCGGGTTTTTCGCTTCACCGGCGGTAATGCCGATCAGCTCAACGCCCTGGTAGGACGCCACCACAATGCACAATGCCGTGAGAAAGCCTTTCCAGCCACCAGCAAAGAAACCGCCGTGCTCCGTCAGGTTGCCAAAACCAATGGCCTGACCGCCGTTACCAAAGCCGAAGAAAATCACTCCCAGACCGACCACTATCATCACAATAATGGTGGTGACTTTAATCATCGCAAACCAGAACTCAATTTCGCCATACAGACGTACGGCGGCGAGATTCGCGAGCGCAACCAGCCCTACGGCGATCAACGCGGGTATCCATTGCGCCATTTCTGGAAACCAGAATTGCACATAGACCCCAATAGCGGTGATCTCCGAGATCCCCACCGCCATCCACATAAACCAGTAAGACCACGCCGTGAGATACCCGAAGAAAGGGCTCATGTAGCGGTGAGCGTAAACAGCAAATGAACCGGCGACCGGCTCAAGGAACAGCATTTCGCCCATTGAACGCATGATGAAAAAAACAAAAAGCCCAGCGACAATGTACGCCAGCAGGACTGACGGTCCGGCCCATTTCAGTGTACTGGCGGCGCCCATAAACAGGCCGACGCCAATCGTGCCCCCGAGAGCAATCAATTCGATATGACGAGCTTCCAGCCCACGCTGTAGCTCCGGTTTATTCTCTGCCATAGTTCCTCTGGTTGTGTTTGCCTTTTTCCCGGGATGACCGGTTATTGTAATGAGTACCTTTTTCCATCACAGAGCCTGTGCGCCGGGCGGTTAACGGCTGACGCAATAAACACCACGGCACTGCAATGATGGGGGCG
Organism: Citrobacter sp. GW821-FHT02E08; assembly: GCF_059421685.1. Classification (NCBI taxonomy): domain Bacteria; kingdom Pseudomonadati; phylum Pseudomonadota; class Gammaproteobacteria; order Enterobacterales; family Enterobacteriaceae; genus Citrobacter; species Citrobacter sp. GW821-FHT02E08. The sequence continues at coordinate 48,874 of NZ_JBWKVL010000020.1, forward strand.
AATAGTTTCTTAAATTTTCCAAAATGGCAAACGAAGCATTAAAAAAATGAATGTGCTGAGCAATAAAGCAGCAACTATTGTGCGGCGGGGTAGTGCATTACGCAGAATGCACTACCCGAAAGGATCAAGAGGGAGATTCAGAGGTCGCCGGTATAGTGCCAGCGGAGGTAACGCAGTAAACGTAACTGTCGGGTAATACGACTCGGCTGTGATAATAAGCGGTACAGCCATTCCAGCCCCAGTTTTTGCCATACTTTTGGCGCGCGCTTAACGTGTCCGGTAAAAACGTCATACGTGCCCCCCACGCCCATGTATAAGGCATGTGGATGAATAAGACGGCAATCACGCATCAGGATTTCCTGTTTTGGCGACCCCATCGCGACCGTCACAATCTTCGCGCCGCTGGCGTGAATCCGCTCAAACAGCGCCTGACGGTCTTCAGGCTTAAAATATCCATCCTGGCTGCCGACGATATTCACACTCCATTGCGCGCGTAATTTTGCTTGCGTTTGCGCCAGCACATCCGGCTTGCCGCCAACCAGAAAAACAGGCGTGCCTTCCTTTCCTGCCCGCGCCATCAACGCTTCCCAGAGATCGGCCCCCGCAACACGCGAGATGCGGGCCTGAGGGAATTTTTTGCGCACCGAGCGCACAACGCTAATACCGTCCGCATATTTGAACTCAGCGGCGTTAATCAACGCCCGGACTTCGGGGTTATCTTCCGCTGTCAGCATCTTCTCAGCGTTAATCGCGACCAGTGTTCCCTGCCTGATCTGGCCTTCTGCAAACAGGTAATTGAGCGCATGCTGCATATCACGCCATCCAATCAACTGTAATCCACGCAGCGCGTAGACGGGTGCAGTCGTGTTATCTGTCATCTTTACCCTTCAACCTGTGTCTGCGGCAGCGAGGATTTTCGTTTTTGAATGAGCCCGGCATAGTCAAAAAGCCAGAACAACAGTTTCGCCACCAACAGACAAACACCAAAAATCACGAGGAAAAAAACCACCCGTGAGACAAACGAATCCAGACCTTCTCGCGCCAGGACAATCATATTGAAGATGGCGCCAAAGCAAAAACTGTGCAGAATCGCCGTCTTATAACGATTGGTCTCCCGATTCCCCAATTCATACAGCCAGTCAAACCACTTGATAATCAGGCCAACCACAATAGCCCCGAGCGGAATAAACAACGCCCCTCCCATCACCACCAGCGAACCGATAAGGGTCGGTGAAATGGCAAGGCCCGAATGGTTGTTGAGCACTTCCCAGGTAAAATAATTCGCGGAGTTGAGCACAATACCAGGCCGTCCAGGCCAGAGCCAGGACGGGATAAAGACGTAAAAGTCACGGACGATCGGCGCCAGCCCCTGAAATTCGATATTGCTATAGTTCTGCAATAACAGCGCCAGGTTCTCCCACGGAGAGAAGGTGTCCCGGGTCAGATACAAGAAGGTGTAAAACGCTTCATCGCCGCTGACGTTCATCCCGTAGCGCTTCAGCGCCAGCCAGAACATGCCGACAATCCCCAGCACTCCCGCCGCGGCCAGCATCCACAGTGAAATCCAGCCGCGAATAATGCCAATGAACAGGAAGATGGCAAACGCGATGATAATGTTCGCACGCGTGCCGCCGACAATCATGTAGGTAAGCAAACCGAACGCGACCGTGCTGACCAAAAAGAACAGCCACGCTTTGCTGTCCTGGCGTAAAAAATAAATCACCAGCATCGCCGGAATAAAGAAGTAGAAGAAGCGTTTCAATGCCACACCAGAGACTTCACTGGAGAATATCTGACTGTATGAATTGAGCCTGAACAGCAGAAATCCGTTGTGCATGAAGAAGATCCCCACGCTCACCAACGCAATCCCCATCAGCAAGACCCAGGTAAGATGCGTCTCGACCCGGTTCATGGTAAACAGCGGCTTACGCGGTGTATCGGAAACCCGCTTACGTAAACGGGTCTTATACGTCACGTAATACACCGCGTAGAAACAGGTCGCAGACAACAGCGCCTGCAGCAGAATTTCCGGCGGCGCAACGCCAACGTCAAAACGAAACACCAGAACGCTGGTCAGTGGGAATCCAAAAAAGAACGTCAGCAGAAACAACAAGGTGAAAAACACATTGAAGTTAAAACGGACGCGACGGAATTCAAACCAGGCCAGCGTCCCAATAAACAGGGTGGAGAGCAGCCAGACCACCAGCAGACCGCTGAATTGCATCAAACTCATACAACGTCTCCTGCGGCAATCTGTAACGCGTTATGCCAGGGTTGCAGATAGTTCGGGCTAAAGAAGGCAATGCCGTTCTTATCGACGGACGCCAACTGGCGCTGCGCTTCACGAACGACGGGTTCATTGAGAAGATCGGTCGTGAACAGCACCGGGAGATGCTGCTCCGCCATATCCTGCCAGAACGGGTTCTCGCGGTTAAGTACGCACGGAATGCCGGCCTGAATCAGAAGGCACAACGTCCCAATCCCCTGCTGTCGCGCAAAAATAAAATAGCCCAAATCGCACTGACGAAGCAGCGCAAGATACGCATCAAACGCCAGCTTTTCGCTGAGGATCTGTAAATTTTCAGTGCTAAACAGCGTCAGTCCCGCCTGGCGAACCTCTTCGATGTAGGCTTCGTTATTCGCCGGATACCCCATCGGGACGATCACATTCACTGTATCGCCAAACTGCTGGTGCACAGCGCGTAACGCAGCAATGTGTTCGTTGCTCCGATCGCCGGAATTCCCCACCAGAATCGTCATTTTCCCTTCGCGCTGGCGTCCGTTTGCCATGTTATTCAGCGAAGGGTCCATGCGCGTCGGGAAATAGAGCAATTCCCCACGCACACGCGGATGCCGCTGGGCGAAATAGCTGAGGTCGCCGCGTGTGGCAAACACACAGCCCACACGACCCTGCGCCATACGGCGAATCGGGTAAAACAGTTTGAATTTCAGCCCGTTGGAGACTTCATACAGATCTGCCCCCCAAATGTGCCAGTAAAACTGTTCCGGCTTAATACCGCCGCTCAACAGTGCCAGCCACAGACCGGTATTGAACTGACCGTGGAAGAAGAAGCGCTGTTGGCGATTGGCTTTCGCAAGGGCAATCACCGCATCTGCCAGCGTTTTTTTACCAGCATAGAAACGCAATGAGAGCGCCGGACAGCTTTCACTGTATCCCGCATCCTTGCCTGCAACCATAAAGACGCGCGCATGCTCGCTCGTGGCAGCCAGCGCGTCATTGAAAAACCGCAACACGGTTTGATTATGGTGAGGGATATCCGATCCCAGTACGTGAATCAGTACAGTCATGCCCGCCTACGCCAGAGTAAAAATACGCCACAACAAAGGGAAAAATAGACGATATAGGTTGCCATATACGCCTGTGCAGCTCCCAGCGCGCCATGCGCGGGGATCAACCAGTGGGCAAACGCCGTCAACAAAATGAACTGGCTGATTTCAGCCAGAATATAAAACCGCAGCGATGCTTTGGCGATCACCAGATAGCCAAAAACATAGGCACCAACTTTCAATACATCACCGACGAGCTGCCAGGCGAATAAATCGCGCATCGCCGTGAATTTGGCGGAAAACAGCAGCCAAATGGCAAAATCGCGCAGCAACCAGACGGTAAAACTCGCTACCGCGACCGCTGGTAAAACAAACCGGAGCGACTTCACAACTTCACGCGTAACATCGCGCTTTTCCGTCAGACGCGACAATGTCGGCAGCAGATAAACGCTAAACGAGGCGGTAATAAATTGCAGATACGCATCTGAGATACTGCTGACACCTTGCCAGATCCCAACGTCATCCCAGCTGTAGTGCGCCGCCAGCAGATTTCGCATCATCACGTACGCCACCGGTATCGTGATGGAGGTGATCAGCGCCATCAGTGTAAATTTACACAGTTGCCCAGCAAGGACACTATTCCAGGACGGTTTAAGATAGCGCAGAGGGAGTGTTCCACGCTTAAACAACAGCACTGCAGCCGGCACAACGACCAACGCGGGCACCAGCGCCATCCCCAACAATGCCCCTTCGTAACCGCCGACGCGGTAGCAGATATACCAGGCCACTACACCCAACACACTACCCACGATCAACGACAGTGCATTACCCGCCGCGTCACGAAAGCCTTTCATCAGCGCCAACAGCAGATTTGCCCAGGCAATCCCCATTTGCACCAGTGCGACCAGACGCACCAACCCCTGATAGTGAGTATGGCCAAACAGTCCCTGGCTGATGGGGGCCGCCGCCAGCAAAAAAATCAGCGCCAGCAGGGTCGAGAACCCCAAAACCATCGCCGAGGAGGTGCCGACCACGTTCCGCAATTGCGCCGGATTGTCGTGATTCTGGGCAACGTATTTGGTGACGCCGTTAAAGATACCTGCGCCAGCCAAAACGCCCAGTACGGTTACCATCTGGCGAAAGTTACCCGCCTGGCCGACACCTGCGGGACCAAACGCCACAGCCAGCAGTTTCACCACCAGTAGCCCCGCGCCAATTTTTACCAGCGTGCTGGCCGCCGTCCACAGGGACGCTTTTGCGAGCGACATTTCAGGAGAAGTAGTTGAGCAAGGTCGTGATCACCGTGCGCTGATTGGCGGGTGACAGATTGTAAAACAGTGGCAGGCGCAGTAAACGCTCGCTCTCTTTGGTGGTGTAGCGATCTTCACCGATAAACTCACCAAATTTGTCGCCTGCCGGGCAGGCATGCAGCGGAATATAGTGGAAGACAGCCATAATTTCGGCTTCTTTCATGAAGTTAATCAATGCGCTACGATCATCAATATCCCGCAGTTTGATGTAGAACATATGGGCGTTTTGCGCACAATCATCAGGAACTGAAGGTAAGGTAATGCGTCCGGCGCGCGCCAGCGGAGCGAGGGCGTCATAATACGTCTGCCACAGCGTCAGACGCTGTTGATTGATGCGATCTGCCGCTTCCAGCTGCGCCCACAGATACGCCGCCTGAAGATCGGACATCAGATAGCTGGAACCAATATCCCGCCAGGTGTATTTGTCCACCTGACCACGGAAGAACTGGCTACGGTTAGTGCCTTTTTCGCGGATAATTTCCGCACGTTCGATTAACGATCGGTCATTAATCAGCGTCGCACCGCCTTCACCACCGGCTGTGTAGTTTTTGGTTTCATGGAAGCTGAAGCAGCCAATATGCCCAATCGTGCCTAACGCGCGACCTTTATAGGTGGACATGACGCCCTGCGCGGCATCTTCGACCACAAACAGGTTGTACTTTGCCGCCAGCGCCATAATGACGTCCATCTCACAGGCAACGCCTGCGTAATGGACCGGAACAATGGCTCGCGTCTTCTCAGAAATAGCGGCTTCGATGAGCGTCTCATCGATGTTCATGGTGTCCGGGCGGATATCGACAAAGACGATTTTTGCCCCGCGCAATACGAAAGCATTCGCTGTCGACACAAAAGTGTAGCTCGGCATGATGACTTCATCGCCGGGCTGAATGTCCAGCAGCAGCGCCGCCATCTCAAGCGAGGCGGTGCAGGACGGCGTCAGCAGCACTTTTGCGCTGCCAAAGCGTTGCTCCAGCCACTGCTGACAGCGGCGTGTAAAGCCGCCGTCGCCACAAAGTTTGCCGCTGCCCATGGCCGACTGCATGTATTCGAGTTCGGTTCCCACCACCGGCGGTGCGTTAAATGGAATCATTTTGTCACCTGTATAACCAGTACGCGGTGCTTTCTATGTTGGCACCACTTTGTATGTAACGTTTAAGCGCGGCGGTGTTGCCCATCTGGGTCGCCACCCGCAATGTTGTCTTTCCGCGAGATTGCGCCCAGCTGAGCGCGGCCTGCATTAATTCAGCGCCCGCGCCACGCCCCGCCAACAAGCCAATTCGCGCATCAGCGTCATTCAGTTCACGCAGCGAAACATAACCGCGAATCTCGCCCCCCGTAGCCCGGAGAACCAGACACTGGTGGTCAAACGTGCCCAGCACGGCGTTCTCGATCCATTGTGCGTAGAAGCGGGCGCTGGCATCCGGCGCATACCACGGCGCGCGAAAACGGCTTTGCGAGAACGCTTCGCTGGCTAACTCACGTAACGCCGGAATATCGCCTCGTTGCGCCACTTCCGCACCGCCATCATTGCTAACATTTGCGACCGACAGTGCTAAATCGACTTCACCTTCGACCAGCGAGAACCCCAGCGCTTGTAAGGCATCCAACTCATCCGCGCACGACGCTGAAATTTTTGCCTGTACCCGTGACCAGGGCTGTAATGCCTCCGGCGTCAAAAGCGGCGCGTCGGGGCTAATACGCACAATGGCGCTGCTCACGCCAAAGAACGTATTTTCCCAGCTCAGCGGTTCAATACTGGCGCGGACGAGCACGGAGCAACTCCAGTAAATATTGGCCGTAACCTGTTTTCGCCAGCGAACTGGCGGCACGCTTCACGCCTTCGTCATCCAGCCAGCCGTTACGCCATGCGATCTCTTCCAGGCAGGCTATCTTAAAGCCCTGCCGTTTTTCCACCGTCTGCACAAAGGTGCTCGCTTCAATCAGGCTGTCGTGCGTTCCGGTATCCAGCCAGGCAAAACCACGCCCCAGCAGCTCAACCGTCAGATTGCCCGCCTCCAGATACATCTGGTTGATGGAGGTAATCTCCAGTTCGCCGCGTTCTGAAGGTTTTACCTGTTTCGCATACTCAACCACCTTGTGGTCGTAGAAATAAAGCCCGGTTACCGCCCAGTTGGATTTCGGCTGCTTCGGTTTCTCTTCCAGCGAGACAGCGCGGAAATTGTCGTCAAACTCGACCACGCCAAAACGCTCAGGATCCATCACCTGGTAGCCAAATACCGTCGCCCCTTCCGTGCGCGCGGCAACGTGGCGCAGCTTCGGACTAAACCCCTGACCAAAAAAGATATTATCACCAAGGACCAGGCAGGAAGGTTCACCGTTCAGAAAGGATTCACCGATGATAAACGCCTGCGCCAGGCCGTCAGGGCTGGGTTGTTCGGCATACTGCAATACAATGCCAAACTCTGAACCATCGCCCAGTAAGCGCTGAAAATACCCTTTGTCTTCCGGCGTGGTGATGATCAGGATTTCGCGGATCCCCGCCAGCATCAGTACCGAGAGCGGGTAGTAGATCATCGGTTTGTCGTAGATCGGCAATAGCTGTTTTGACACACCGCGCGTGATTGGGTGCAACCGGGTGCCTGAACCGCCTGCCAGAATGATACCTTTCATGTATGCCTCCGCCGCAAGTTAGCCCTTCAGACCTAAACGTTCGCCCTGATAGCTGCCGTCCTGAACCTGTTTCCACCAGGTTTCATTAGCCAGATACCACTGCACTGTTTTCCGCATCCCGCTTTCAAACGTTTCCTGCGGCATCCAGCCAAGTTCGCGGGCAATTTTCGACGCATCAATGGCATAGCGCAGGTCGTGCCCCGGGCGGTCAGTGACAAACACGATCAGGTCGCGATAGTGCGCCACGCCGTGCGGTTTATTCGGTGCCAGCTCTTCCAGCAACGCGCAAAGGGTTTCCACCACGTCGAGATTCTTACGCTCGTTATGACCACCAATATTATAGGTTTCTCCCACTTTTCCCGTGGTCACCACGCAATAAAGCGCACGAGCGTGATCTTCCACAAAAAGCCAGTCGCGGATTTGCTGTCCATTGCCATACACCGGCAGCGGTTTTCCCGCCAGCGCGTTGAGGATCATCAGCGGAATCAGTTTTTCCGGGAAGTGGTAAGGACCGTAGTTATTGGAACAGTTGGTAATCAGCGTTGGCAGGCCATAGGTGCGCAACCAGGCGCGTACCAGATGGTCACTGCTGGCTTTAGAGGCTGAATAAGGGCTGCTGGGTGCATACGGGGTGGTTTCGGTGAAGAAATCATCCGCGGAGTGCAGATCGCCGTAGACTTCATCAGTGGAGATATGATGGAAGCGGAACGCCGATTTTTTCTCATCGGTCAGTGCGTTCCAGTAAGCTCTTGCCGCTTCCAATAGCGTATAAGTCCCAACGATGTTGGTTTCAATAAACGCCGCCGGGCCATCAATGGAGCGGTCTACGTGGCTTTCGGCCGCCAGATGCATAACGTAATCCGGCTGATACTGTTGGAACACTTGTTCAAGCGAGGCCCGATCACAAATATCTACTTTCTCAAACGCAAAGCGGTCATTTTGAGCCACGGGAGCCAGCGACATGAGGTTTCCTGCGTAGGTGAGTTTATCGACCACCACCACCGCATCAGAGGTATTGTTGATAATATGTCGCACGACAGCAGAGCCGATAAATCCGGCGCCTCCAGTGACCAGGATCCGTTTCATTAACGCCAGACTCCTTTGGTATCCACCACATATGGCTGGTGAACCGCATCACCGTTAATCGCTTTAAAGTCGTTATGATCAACCAACATCACCAGCACATCGGCGTCAGCCAGCGCGTTTTCCAGCGTGGCTAAAACACAATGGCCATCCAGTTTTTTCGGCAACTGGTGAATATTCGGCTCCACCACCAGTGTTTCACCGGAGTGCCACTGGGCAATGTTTAACGCAATGCCCATCGCCGGGCTTTCGCGCAGGTCATCAATGTTGGGTTTAAATGCGAGACCAAAGCAGGCAATCTTCACTTCGCTGGCACGTTTGTTCGTTGCGGTCAGACAATCCGCCACGGCCGCTTTTACCTGATCAACCACCCAATGTGGTTTACCATCGTTCACTTCGCGGGCGGTACGGATAAGACGCGCCTGCTGTGGGTTCTGCGCCACGATAAACCACGGATCGACGGCAATGCAGTGACCGCCGACGCCGGGGCCGGGCTGGAGAATATTAACGCGAGGATGGCGGTTCGCCAGACGAATCAGTTCCCAGACATTGATCCCCTGATCGGCGCAAATGAGCGACAGTTCGTTAGCAAATGCAATGTTGACGTCACGAAAACTGTTTTCGGTCAGCTTACACATCTCTGCCGTGCGGGAGTTTGTAACCACACATTCACCTTCGAGGAAGATGTTGTAGAGTTCGCTGGCGCGCGCTGAGCAAACGGGCGTCATACCGCCAATCACGCGGTCATTCTTAATCAGTTCCACCATCACCTGGCCCGGCAACACGCGTTCTGGGCAGTACGCAATATTCACCTCAGCCTGCTCACCTGCCTGCTGCGGGAACGTCAAATCAGGGCGCATCTCTGCCAGCCACGCCGCCATCTGCTCCGTCGCCCCAACCGGGGAGGTCGACTCGAGGATCACCAGCGCGCCTTTCTTCAGCACCGGCGCAATGGATTTAGCAGCAGCCTCGACATACACCATATCGGGGTCATGATCGCCTTTGAAGGGTGTCGGTACCGCGATCAGATATGCATCGGCTTCAACAGGCGTCGTCGTGGCACGCAGATATCCCCCTGCAACCGCCGTTTTCACGACGCTACCCAGGTCCGGTTCAACGATATGGATCTCACCGCGATTGATGGTTTCCACCGCGTGCTGGTTAACATCCACGCCAATGACATGCTTTTGGCGGGAAGCAAAGGCGGCTGCCGTTGGCAGTCCAATGTATCCCAACCCAACAACAGAAATGGTCGTAAAACTCATAGCGATACCCGATTATTTTTTAACGCGTCTAAAATCCGGCCACATGCCTGACCGTCACCATAAGGATTATGGGCGCGGCTCATGGTTTGATATTCATTTTCGTCGTGCAGCAAGCGCGTGACCTCTTCCACAATACGCAGCTGATCTGTACCAACCAAACGCACCGTACCTGCAGTAATGGCTTCTGGTCGTTCCGTTGTTTCACGCATCACCAGCACAGGCTTACCTAAGGATGGCGCCTCTTCCTGAATACCGCCGGAATCGGTCAGGATCAGCCAGGCGTGGTTCATCAGCCAAACGAACGGCAAATAGTCCTGCGGCTCAATCAGAACCACATTTTCAACGTGACCAAGAATGCGGTTAACCGGTTCGCTGACATTCGGATTCAGGTGAACCGGATAGACAATCTGCACATCCTGATTAGCGGCTGCAATCTCTGCCAACGCATGACAGATATGCTCAAAGCCCTTGCCAAAACTTTCGCGGCGATGGCCTGTTACCAGGATCATTTTTTTATTGTTGTTAAGGAAAGGGTACTGCACCGCCAGCTCTGCCCGTAAGGTATCACTCGCCAGAACACGGTCGCGAACCCAAATCAGCGCGTCAATGACAGTGTTACCGGTGACGAAAACGCGATTATCAGGAATATTTTCCCGCAGCAGATTCTGGCGAGAATTTTCGGTCGGCGCAAAATGATACATCGCCAGATGCCCGGTCAACGTGCGGTTGGCCTCTTCTGGCCAGGGGGAGTATAAATCGCCGGTGCGCAATCCGGCCTCGACATGCCCAACCGGAATACGTTGGTAAAAGGCGGCAAGGCTGGTGGCAATCGTCGTTGTCGTATCGCCATGAACCAGCACCACATCTGGCTTGAAGTCAGCAAGGATAGGTTTTAATCCTTCCAGGATCCGACAGGTTATTTCCGTTAGTCCCTGACCCGGTTGCATTATATTGAGATCGTAGTCAGGTTCGATGGAAAAGAGGTTTAACACTTGATCGAGCATCTCCCGATGCTGCGCAGTGACGCAAACTTTGGCCTCAAAATAGGGGTCTTTTGCCAGCGCATGAACCAGAGGCGCCATTTTAATCGCCTCCGGTCGCGTGCCAAATACAGTCAGTACTTTCACATCGATTCTCTTCGGATTGGCAGCGAGGGCCCAGCCCCTCACTGCAACGGTATTGCTAAATCGTGCGGCGACGGGTTAGTGCGACACCAGCACCGATCAGCCCTCCCACAATGCCCCACATAATCATCAGGAAGGCACGGCGTGGGCTATCACGTTTTACCGGTTCTTCCGGCGTACGCAAATAACGATAGGTCTGAAAACGCGGGTCCAGAGTTGGACCTACATTCAGTGTGTTCAACATTGCCCGGTTTTGGAAGTAATCCAGATCGAACGCGGGGCCGACGGCCTGCAGGTTTTCAAGTCGAGCCTGCAACATCGGACGTCCAAGCAAAAATAGCTCAGAATCGGGCAATTCATCGGCAGGAATATCGGTAGAAGTGCGAGAAATATTATGTTGTTCTGCGATTTTAAGCGCTTGTTCAATGCTGTGAGCACGACGAGAGAAAATAGCTTTGGCGACCTCTTCCTGGCGTTTCACCTGCGCTTTCATTTGTACCGTACGCGCTGCCCATGCCCCTTTTAATTCTTCGTTGAGGTGACTTGCCGCCCGCTGACTGGCAAATGCAACATACTGTCGCAGCAAATTATTGGCATCAGGAGCCGTCTCCGCCACCAGCTTTACACTGTCATTGGTATTGCGGGCAACGTCGCCTGGGGTAAACAGAATATTGTTGATCATCTCATCCAGCATTGCCGCATCGGCTTTGCTGTTTCCGACCATGCGCTGCTTGTAATAATCCGTCTGTAACCAGAAATCGCGACGCGTATCCCAGGAGGCTAACTGCATCACGAACTCTTTATACGCTTCATCCATGACTGAAGGTTGATCGAGTGGCGCAACGCTCGCCTTGACGTCCAGATTACGTAAGAACTGTTGCTGAGAGTAATACCCTCCCAGCATATTGACGGTTGGACGGTCTGAGATAGCGGTTGCGCTCCACTCCTGACGAGCAAAAAAAGTGTAGGCTAACGCAACCAGCGCAAAGACCAACGCAGTGCCCACAATCCATAGTTTTCCAGCCCATAAGGTACGAAACAACCCACGAATATCCAGTTCATTTTCAGCGCTCACAGCGTGTGCCCCCGGTAATGGTTGTGTCATCGTATCCTCAATTTACTTGGTTAAGTTTGGCTTGGTATCACGGTTCCTACGGAGTCTGCGCTTCACACGCTTGATAAATCTTGCCACCTTCCAGGCACGCTTAATACAGTAACCGTAAAGGAAGAATGCTAGCAAAAAGAGCACCAACATGACCCATTCAGGGACAAAATGAGAATATTCTGCCGCAACGCCGATGGATGCCAGAATCGCCGCAGCCAGCGTAATAAGCACAAAAGCCTGTCGGGAAGTAAACCCTGCTCGCATGATCAAATGATGAATGTGTTGGCGATCGGGAGAGAAGGGACTCATCCCTTTACGCAAGCGTCGGTACATGATCGCCACCATGTCCATCAATGGAATGGCAATAATCCATAGCGCCGTTACCGGGCTTATCGGGTGTGTCTTCCCCTGTGTTGTTTCCAGCAGAACCCAAATGACGGTGAAACCAATCAGCGTACTGCCCGCATCGCCCATAAAGACTTTGTAGCGGCGCCCCAGAATCCCCAGGTTCAGCATAATGTAAGGCAGGATGGCGGCAATCATCGCAAAACACCAAATCGCCAGGCTTGTCTGTCCATCAAACCACAGGATAAGCCCCATTGCCGCGAACGAGACGCTGGAAAGCCCGCCGAGCAATCCGTCAATGCCGTCAACCATGTTAAAGGCATTAATGGCAGCCCATACGGCGAACAGCGTGAGAAAATAACCGAAAGGACCGAGCACCATCTCCCAGGGTCCAAAAATATATCCCAGGCTACGTAAATAGAGTTGACCGGCGACCATCATGACGATGCCGATAGCGGCCTGAATAGTGGCGCGAATTTTTACGCTGATATCAAAGCGATCGTCAAGTGCGCCAATAAAAACCAGCACGCCAGCACAAGCCAGATAGAGAGAAGCATGTGGAATGTAATAATCAACAATTCCGAAGGTAAAGCAAATGCCTGCGTAAACCGAAATTCCACCAACCAACGGTATCAGTCCCTGGTGACGTTTGCGGAAGTTGGGTTTATCCACTAAACCGACCTTTTTTGCCACCTTACGGGCAAAAAACAGGAACAGTGTCGTGAATAAAAAAATACTGATGAGATCAGTACTCACTGTAAGTAAATTCACAATGCATGCTCTCAGAGAAAATTAATAGCAGAAGTATAACCATGAAGACCTTTATTCAGAAGGGAAACCCTGTGCTGAATCAGGTGCTTTTGTATAATTATCAACCACACGGTACAAATTACGAATGAAACGCAAAGCAACGGCATGTGATACCGTACTTTTGTAAATGTGTCGTTAAGATTACAGATATAAATGAAAAACGCCACGTAAAAACGTGGCGTTTTCGGGTAAAAACTGGCTTACGAACGTTTCATCATATCGAAGAAGTCGTCGTTGGTTTTGGTCATCGCCAGTTTATTGATGAGGAATTCCATTGCATCGATTTCGCCCATTGGGTGAATGATTTTGCGCAGGATCCACATCTTCTGCAGCTCTTCCTGAGTGGTGAGCAGCTCTTCTTTACGGGTACCGGAACGGTTGTAGTCGATTGCCGGGAAGACGCGTTTTTCAGCGATCTTACGAGAGAGGTGCAGTTCCATGTTACCTGTACCTTTAAACTCTTCGTAGATAACTTCGTCCATTTTGGAGCCGGTATCAATCAACGCCGTGGCGATAATGGTCAGGCTACCGCCCTCTTCCACGTTACGCGCGGCACCGAAGAAGCGTTTCGGACGGTGCAGGGCGTTGGCATCCACACCACCGGTCAGCACTTTACCGGAAGCCGGTACCACGGTGTTGTAAGCACGCGCCAGACGGGTGATGGAGTCGAGCAGAATGATAACGTCTTTCTTGTGCTCAACCAGGCGTTTCGCCTTCTCGATCACCATTTCCGCAACCTGAACGTGGCGAGATGCCGGTTCGTCAAAGGTGGAAGCAACCACTTCACCTTTCACCAGACGCTGCATCTCGGTCACTTCTTCCGGACGTTCGTCAATCAGCAGAACCATCAGCACGCAGTCCGGGTGATTGTACGCAATGCTCTGTGCAATGTTCTGCAGCAGCATCGTTTTACCGGCTTTCGGCGGCGCCACAATCAGACCACGCTGACCACGACCAATAGGCGAAGCCAGATCCAGTACGCGAGCGGTCAAATCTTCTGTTGAACCATTACCACGTTCCATACGCAGACGAGAGTTTGCGTGCAGCGGGGTTAAGTTCTCAAACAGGATTTTATTACGGGCGTTCTCCGGTTTGTCATAGTTAACTTCGTTAACTTTCAACAGCGCAAAGTAGCGTTCGCCTTCTTTCGGCGGACGAATCTTACCAGAAATGGTATCACCAGTGCGGAGGTTGAAACGACGGATTTGGCTGGGGGAAACGTAGATGTCATCAGGACCGGCGAGGTAGGAGCTGTCTGCAGAGCGGAGGAAACCAAATCCATCCTGCAATATCTCCAGCACACCGTCACCAAAGATATCTTCGCCACTCTTTGCGTGCTGCTTCAGGATGGCAAAAATAATGTCCTGCTTGCGCATACGAGCCAGGTTTTCCAGCCCCATATTTTCGCCGAGAGTGATCAGCTCAGAAACCGGCGTATTCTTTAATTCGGTAAGATTCATAATGGTGTGAGTTCTTAAACTTGGGGTAAATCTCGAACTTAATGTTGTGAATGGTATGGCAGGATCATCCATGCCTGTTTACGGCCATCAACTCATGTCTGTTCGCTGTCTGGTCACAGGAAAGTACACAGAACTGAAACGACAAGACGGATTGAGTGACAAGCCAGGAATCTGTCCACTTCTCGCGTGAGATAAAACGGGAAGTATTGGATAAAACTAGATTCAAACTTAATAAGGTATGTTTAATACGAAGTCAACACTAACTTAGCATGACTCAAGCCGGGCGTCCAGTCATCCGCATAATTTAGGATGCTGGTCGCCCGAACATGATATTTCCTTACGCCAGGTTGGCGTCGAGGAACTCTTTCAGCTGACCTTTGGACAGAGCGCCCACTTTGGTTGCAGCCACTTCACCATTCTTGAACAGCAGCAGGGTCGGGATGCCACGGATACCATACTTCGGCGCAGTGCCTGGGTTCTGGTCGATGTTCAGTTTAGCAACCGTCAATTTGCCCTGATATTCGTCAGCGATTTCATCCAGAATCGGGGCGATCATTTTGCACGGTCCGCACCACTCTGCCCAGAAATCAACGAGGATCGCCCCGTCCGCTTTGAGTACATCCGTGTCAAAACTGTCGTCAGTCAGGTGAATAATTTTATCGCTCATATATAACTCCACAGGAATAAGCCTGGCGTGTTGGTGTAGCATTAACCAACTAAAGGTTGACTTTATTTCACCGGATACGCTTTCGTAAAGCAATAGTAAGCTGATATTCTACCACACTATGAGCAAAACACATTTAACAGAACAGAAGTTTTCCGACTTCGCCCTGCACCCTAAGGTGATAGAAGCCCTTGAAAATAAAGGGTTTCATAACTGCACGCCCATTCAGGCACTGGCCCTCCCGCTAACGCTGGCAGGTCGTGATGTTGCAGGGCAGGCGCAAACCGGTACCGGGAAAACGATGGCGTTTCTGACGTCGACGTTTCATTATCTTCTCTCTCATCCCGCAATTGGCGATCGCAAGGTGAACCAGCCGCGCGCGCTAATTATGGCGCCGACGCGCGAATTAGCCGTGCAGATCCACGCTGATGCGGAACCGCTGGCACAAACGACCGGCCTGAAGTTAGGTCTGGCTTACGGCGGCGACGGTTACGACAAACAGCTTAAAGTGCTGGAAAGCGGCGTCGATATTCTGATCGGCACCACCGGTCGTCTGATCGACTATGCGAAACAGAATCATATCAACCTTGGCGCCATTCAGGTCGTCGTGCTTGATGAAGCCGATCGCATGTACGATCTGGGCTTTATTAAAGATATCCGTTGGCTGTTCCGCCGCATGCCGCCAGCCACTCAGCGCCTGAACATGTTGTTCTCCGCCACCCTGTCTTACCGCGTACGCGAACTGGCGTTCGAGCAGATGAACAACGCCGAATACGTTGAAGTTGAGCCGGAACAAAAAACGGGTCACCGCATTAAAGAAGAGCTTTTCTACCCTTCTAATGAAGAAAAGATGCGTTTACTGCAAACGCTGATCGAAGAAGAGTGGCCAGATCGCGCCATTGTTTTCGCCAACACCAAACACCGTTGCGAAGATATCTGGGGTAGCCTTGCCGCTGATGGCCATCGCGTGGGTCTGTTGACCGGCGACGTGGCGCAGAAAAAACGCCTGCGCATTCTCGAGGAATTTACCCGTGGTGACCTCGATATTCTGGTAGCGACTGACGTTGCAGCGCGCGGTCTGCACATTCCTGCGGTGACGCACGTCTTTAACTACGATCTGCCGGATGACTGTGAAGACTACGTCCACCGTATCGGTCGTACGGGTCGTGCTGGCGCAAGCGGTCATTCCATCAGTCTGGCCTGCGAAGAGTACGCGTTGAATCTGCCCGCCATTGAGACCTACATTGGTCACTCTATTCCGGTGAGCAAATACAATCCGGAAGCGCTGATGACCGATTTGCCTAAGCCACTGCGTCTGACGCGTTCACGCCCTGGCAACGGACCACGCCGCACTGGCGCGCCTCGTAACCGTCGTCGTTCAGGTTAAGAAAATATGCTCAGCTCCACCTCGTCGCTTTATGCAGCTATCGATCTCGGTTCCAATAGTTTTCATATGCTGGTTGTACGCGAGGTGGCTGGAAGCATCCAGACGCTTACCCGCATCAAGCGCAAGGTGCGTCTGGCTGCTGGGCTGAACAGTGATAATGCCCTTTCTGCAGAGGCAATGGAGCGCGGCTGGCAGTGCCTGCGTCTGTTTGCTGAACGCCTGCAGGATATTCCCCAACCGCAAATCCGCGTGGTTGCAACGGCAACATTGCGCCTTGCCGTCAATGCGGGCGAGTTTATTGCTAAAGCACAAGATATTCTCGGTTGTCCCATCCAGGTGATTAGCGGTGAAGAAGAAGCCCGTCTGATTTATCAGGGTGTCGCCCATACCACCGGTGGCGCCGACCAGCGTCTGGTGGTCGATATCGGCGGTGCCAGCACTGAAATGGTCACCGGTACCGGTGCGCAAACCACCTCTCTGTTTAGTTTGTCGATGGGTTGCGTTACCTGGCTTGAGCGTTACTTTACCGATCGCAATCTGGCGCAGGAAAACTTTGATGAGGCGGAAAAAGCCGCACGCGAAGTGCTGCGTCCCGTTGCTGATGAGTTGCGCTATCATGGCTGGAAAGTATGTGTGGGTGCTTCTGGCACCGTGCAAGCGCTACAAGAAATCATGATGGCGCAGGGCATGGATGAGCGTATTACGCTGGCGAAGCTCCAACAGTTAAAGCAGCGAGCCATTCATTGCGGCCGTCTGGAAGAGCTGGAAATTGAAGGATTAACGCTTGAGCGCGCATTAGTCTTCCCCAGCGGTCTCGCCATTCTTATCGCCATTTTCACCGAACTGAACATTAAGTGCATGACCCTTGCCGGCGGTGCGCTGCGTGAAGGTCTGGTCTACGGTATGCTGCATCTGGCCGTCGAACAGGATATTCGCAGTCGCACGCTGCGTAACGTTCAGCGGCGATTTATGGTCGATACCGAACAGGCAAACCGCGTCGCAAATCTCGCGGCCTCTTTCCTCAATCAGGTAGAGAATGAGTGGCATATTGAATTGATCAGCCGCGAAATATTGATCAGCGCCTGTCAGTTACATGAGATTGGGTTAAGCGTCGATTTCAGGCAAGCGCCACAACATGCGGCCTACCTGGTGCGCAATCTTGATTTACCGGGCTTTACGCCTGCGCAAAAGAAATTGCTGGCAACGTTATTATTAAATCAGACCAACCCTGTCGATCTCTCGTCACTCCACCAGCAAAACGCGGTGCCGCCGCGCGTGGCAGAACATCTTTGTCGCTTACTGCGTCTGGCAATTATTTTTGCCAGTCGTCGACGCGACGATCTGGTGCCTGATATCGTGTTGCAGGCACAGAATGAAAATCTGACGTTAATTCTCCCCGAAGGCTGGTTTGCGCACCATCCACTGGGTAAAGAGCTTGTTGATCAAGAAAGCCAGTGGCAAAGCTATGTCCACTGGCCGCTGGACGTGTTGTAAGACGCTTTTGCCGGGTGGCGCTAACGCTTATCCGGCCAACTATTTCGCTCTCTTTGCCGCCATCATCGCTTTCAAATTTGCCAGATGGTTCTGCCCTTTCTGCATCCGCTCTTCGGCCGTCACGACTTTACGTTCCTGCTCCCAAATGAGATCGTCCTGCGGCAACTCCAACAGAAAACGACTCGGTTCAGGCCGAATCAGCTCGCCGTACTGACGGCGTTCTTTGCACAGTGTGAAGATAAGCTCTTTCTGTGCGCGAGTGATCCCAACATAGGCCAGACGGCGCTCTTCATCGATATTATCTTCATCAATACTGCTCTGGTGCGGCAGAAAGCCCTCTTCCATCCCCACCATAAAGACATACGGAAATTCGAGGCCTTTTGAAGCATGCAACGTCATCAGTTGAACCTGATCTAACTCCTCTTCACTTTCGCCACGTTCCATCATGTCGCGCAGCGTAAAGCGCGTCACCACCTGGGTAAGCGTCATCGGTTCATCAATTTCACTGCCTTCCAGCATTTCCGTCATCCAGCTAAACAGCTGGTTGACGTTTTTCATGCGCATCTCCGCCGCTTTTTGACTCGGCGAGGTTTCATACAGCCAGGATTCATAGTCGATGCCGTGAATAAGGTCGCGTACTGCCGCAATCGGTTCACGCTCCGCCAGGCGCTGAATTTCGCCCAGCCACTGCGTAAAGCGGGTTAACGAATCATACCCGCGCCCGGTCAATGTCTGGCTAAGCCCCATATCAAAGCTGGCGGTAAACAGACTCTTGTTGCGGGTCATCGCCCATTCGCCCAGTTTTTGCAGCGTGGCCGAACCGATTTCGCGTTTTGGGGTGTTCACAATGCGCAAAAACGCGCTGTCATCGTCCGGATTGGTCAAAACGCGCAGGTAGGCAAGCAGATCTTTAATCTCCGGGCGGGAGAAGAACGACGTACCGCCGGAAATTTTGTACGGGATCCGGTTCTGCATGAGGAATTTTTCAAACACCCGCGACTGGTGATTCCCGCGGTACAGGATGGCGTAATCCTTGTATTCGGTTTTATTCACAAAGTGGTGGGCGATAAGCTCGCCAGTGACCCGCTCGGCTTCATGCTCTTCATTGTTCGCACTCAACACTTTAAGCTCGGCACCATAACCCAGCTCGGAAAAGAGTCGTTTTTCAAAGACGTGCGGATTGTTGGCAATGAGGATATTCGCCGCCTTCAGGATGCGCCCGGAGGAACGGTAGTTCTGTTCGAGTTTAATCACCTGCAAAGCCGGAAAATCCTGACTCAGCAGCACCAGGTTTTGCGGGCGGGCACCGCGCCAGGAGTAGATTGACTGATCGTCATCCCCCACCACCGTAAAGCGCGCGCGTTGGCCCACCAACAGCTTCACCAGCTCGTACTGGCTGGTGTTGGTATCCTGATATTCATCCACCAGCAAGTAGCGGATCTTGTTTTGCCAGCGCTCACGCACCTCTTCATTACGCTGCAGCAGCAGCGTGGGCAGCAGGATCAGGTCATCAAAATCCAGCACGTTACACGCCTTCATATGCGCATCGTACAGGCCATAGCAGTGTGCAAAAATGCGATCCCGCTCGCCCTTCGCGCTGGCCGCCGCCTGCGCAGGGGTTTTCAGATCGTTTTTCCAGTTGGAGATCGTTGAGATCAGCTGTTGCAGCATCACTTTATCGTCTTCGATCAACCCTTCGGTCAAATCCTTCAACAACGCAACCTGATCGGTGTCGTCGAACAGCGAGAAGTTGGATTTCATCCCCAGCGCGGCATACTCCCGCTTGATAATGTCCAGCCCCAGCGTATGGAAAGTGGAAATCATCAGGCCGCGCGCTTCTTTGCGCCCCAGCGTCTGCCCGACACGTTCTTTCATCTCACGTGCCGCTTTGTTGGTAAAGGTCACTGCAGCAATGTGGCGCGCCTGATACCCACAGCCACGAATGAGGTGGGCAATCTTGTTCGTGATAACGCGTGTTTTGCCAGAACCTGCCCCCGCCAGCACCAGGCAGGGTCCGGTGACGAATTCAACAGCGTGTTGTTGGCCGGGGTTTAAACGCATAGGAGTATTGCTCAATCTTCGAACGGGGGGAGGATTGTAGCAGAAAGTTGCGCTGAGATTTACCCGCCGAATGGTAAAGTGTTGGCAGCACAAACACGATGAGAAAATCACCATGGCAAAGAGCGCCGCCGCCCTGCATATCCTGGTAAAAACCGAAAAACTCGCCCTTGAGATCCTCGCCAAACTGGAACGCGGCATCAGTTTTGATCATCTGGCAAAGCGCTATTCGCGCTGCCCGTCTGGTCGCAACGGTGGCGATTTGGGCGAATTTAAGCAGGGTATGATGGTGGGACCGTTTGATGCCGCGGTCTTCAGTTGCCCGTTGTTGAAACCCTATGGGCCGGTGAAAACCAAATTTGGCTATCACATCATCAAGGTGTTATATCGCCGATAACGCATGCTAAAATTGCCAGCCTTATTGACCCCTTTGAAGGCGCATATCATGGCAAAAACAGCAGCAGCACTGCATATCCTTGTTAAAGAAGAGAAACTGGCTCTGGATCTTCTGGAACAAATTAAAAACGGTGCAGACTTCGAGAAACTGGCGAAGAAACACTCTACCTGCCCGTCAGGCAAAAAAGGCGGCCACTTAGGTGAATTCCGTCAGGGTCAGATGGTCCCGGCGTTCGATAAAGTGGTTTTCTCCTGCCCGGTGCTGGAGCCAACCGGCCCGCTGCACACCCAGTTCGGTTACCACATCATTAAGGTGCTGTACCGTAACTAACAAAAAGCCCGAGGTCTGAACCTTCGGGCTTTTTTTGTAGGCCGGATAAGGCGTTTACGCCGCCATCCGGCAATTCGTGCTATGCCTTATCCGGCAACAGCAATACGTTTCATATCAGTCATATAGCCACGCAGTTTCTGGCCCACTTTCTCGATCGCATGGTTGCGAATCGCTTCGTTCACATCACGCAACTGCGCGTTATCGACTGCACCTTCGGCAATGGCTTTGCCCAGGTCGCCCGGCTGAATTTCAGTCATGAACGATTTCAGCAACGGTACGCAAGCGTATGAGAACAGGTAGTTACCGTATTCAGCGGTATCAGAGATAACCACGTTCATTTCATACAGACGCTTACGGGCGATAGTGTTCGCAATCAGCGGCAGCTCGTGCAGGGATTCGTAGTAAGCAGACTCTTCGATGATGCCGGAATCCACCATGGTTTCGAACGCCAGCTCAACGCCCGCTTTCACCATCGCGATCATCAGCACACCTTTATCGAAGTACTCCTGCTCACCGATTTTGCCTTCAAACTGCGGTGCGGTTTCAAACGCGGTTTTGCCGGTCTCTTCACGCCAGGTCAGCAGTTTCTTATCGTCGTTAGCCCAGTCAGCCATCATGCCGGAGGAGAATTCGCCGGAGATGATGTCGTCCATGTGCTTCTGGAACAGCGGCGCCATGATCTCTTTCAGTTGTTCTGACAGCGCGTAAGCACGCAGTTTCGCCGGGTTGGACAGGCGGTCCATCATCAGAGTAATACCGCCCTGTTTCAGGGCTTCGGTGATGGTTTCCCAACCGAACTGAATCAGTTTTTCGGCGTAAGCCGGGTCGGTACCCTCTTCCACCAGCTTGTCGAAGCACAGCAGAGAACCTGCCTGCAACATACCGCACAGAATGGTCTGTTCGCCCATCAGGTCAGATTTCACTTCTGCCACGAAGGAAGATTCCAGTACACCCGCACGGTGACCGCCAGTTGCTGCGGCCCAGGCTTTGGCAATCGCCATGCCTTCGCCTTTTGGATCGTTTTCCGGGTGAACGGCGATCAGGGTCGGTACGCCGAAACCACGTTTGTACTCTTCACGTACTTCGGTACCCGGGCACTTCGGCGCAACCATCACGACGGTAATGTCTTTACGAATCTGCTCGCCTACTTCAACGATGTTGAAACCGTGAGAGTAACCCAGCGCCGCGCCGTCTTTCATCAGCGGCTGTACGGAACGCACCACGTCGGAGTGCTGTTTGTCTGGCGTCAGGTTAACGACCAGGTCCGCCTGTGGGATCAGCTCTTCGTAAGTACCGCATTTGAAGCCGTTTTCGGTCGCTTTACGCCAGGAGGCGCGTTTCTCAGCAATCGCTTCTTTACGCAGGGCGTAAGAGATATCCAGACCGGAATCACGCATGTTCAGGCCCTGGTTCAAACCCTGAGCGCCGCAGCCAACGATGACCACTTTTTTACCCTGAAGGTAGCTCGCGCCATCGGCGAATTCGTCGCGACCCATAAAGCGACATTTGCCCAGCTGTGCCAGCTGCTGGCGCAGGTTCAGTGTGTTGAAGTAGTTAGCCATGGTGAACTCCGTGATGTTGTGTTGTCGTGCTTTATTGTTCGGTTCGCGTTTTGCGAGAATGGAACCACATTACAACAGGAAATTTATTGCGGAAATTGATATATTCACAACGTCACGTTGCAATTTCTGCAATATAAACGAGTGGAGTGCGATCTGTGGATTTACGCGATCTGAAAACCTTTCTGCATCTGGCGGAGAGCCGCCATTTTGGCCGCAGCGCGCGGGCGATGCACGTCAGCCCCTCGACGCTTTCCCGGCAGATTCAGCGCCTGGAAGAAGATCTCGGTCAGCCGCTGTTTGTGCGTGACAACCGCACCGTGACGCTGACCGAAGCAGGTGAAGAGTTACGCGTCTTTGCCCAGCAAACGTTGCTGCAGTATCAGCAACTGCGCCATACCATCGATCAGCAAGGGCCGTCGCTTTCTGGCGAATTGCATATCTTCTGCTCGGTGACCGCCGCCTACAGCCATCTGCCGCCGATTCTCGATCGCTTCCGCGCGGAACATCCGTCGGTGGAAATTAAGCTCACGACCGGTGATGCCGCCGATGCGATGGAAAAAGTGGTAACAGGCGAAGCGGATCTGGCGATTGCCGGCAAACCGGAAACGCTGCCCGGCGCGGTGGCCTTTTCGATGCTGGAAAATCTGGCGGTGGTGTTGATCGCACCCGCACTGCCCTGCCCGGTGCGTAATCAAGTTTCGGTAGATATCCCGGACTGGTCGACAATTCCATTTATCATGGCCGACCAGGGACCGGTACGCCGCCGTATTGAGCTGTGGTTCCGGCGCAACAAGATCAGCAATCCTTTGATTTACGCCACGGTGGGAGGCCATGAAGCGATGGTTTCGATGGTGGCGCTCGGCTGCGGTGTAGCGCTGCTGCCGGAAGTGGTGCTGGAAAACAGCCCGGAGCCGGTGCGCAACCGCGTGATGATTCTGGAGCGCAGCGATGAAAAAACACCGTTCGAACTTGGCGTCTGCGCACAAAAAAAGCGGCTGCATGAGCCGCTTATTGACGCGTTTTGGGCGATTTTGCCGAACCACTAGCTTTGTAGGCCCGATAAGCGTAGCGCCATTGGGCGGGATTTGCCGGATGGCGGCGCAAGCGCCTTATCCAGCCAACAAAAGCCATTGGTATTAACCCGCCAAAAAGAACCTGAACGCCGGGTTTTGCGTCTCATCGTGGCAGTCGTAGCCCAGCTCATTGAGCCGGGTTTCGAAATCCGGTTCATGATCGCCCAACTCGAACGCCGCCAGTACACGTCCGTAGTCGGTGCCATGGCTGCGGTAGTGGAACAACGAGATGTTCCAGTGTGTGCCCAGTGTGTTGAGGAAGCGCAGCAACGCCCCCGGTGATTCCGGAAATTCGAAACTGTAGAGGCGTTCCTTGAGCGGTTTCGATGGGCGTCCGCCGACCATATAGCGTACGTGCAGCTTCGCCATTTCATCATCGGAGAGATCGACCACGCTGTAACCGCCGTCCTTGAGCAGTTGCAGAATTTCTTTACGCTCTTCCAAACCTCGGCTCAGACGCACGCCCACGAAAATGCAGGCATCTTTAGCATCGGCAAAGCGGTAGTTGAACTCGGTGACCGAACGCCCGCCGAGTAGCTGGCAGAACTTCAGGAAGCTGCCCTTCTCTTCCGGGATAGTGACCGCCAGCAGGGCTTCTCGTTGCTCGCCCAGCTCGCAGCGTTCGGACACGTAGCGCAGGCCATGGAAGTTAACGTTAGCGCCGGAAAGGACATGGGCCAGCCGTTCGCCACGGATATTGTGCTGAGCGATGTACTTTTTCATCCCCGCCAGCGCCAGCGCGCCTGACGGTTCCGCCACCGCACGCACATCTTCGAACAGATCTTTCATCGCCGCACAGATAGCATCGCTGTCGACAGTGATGATGTCGTCGAGATACTCCTGGCACAGACGGAAGGTTTCATCGCCAATGCGTTTGACCGCCACGCCCTCAGCAAATAAACCTACGCGCGGCAGATCCACCGGATGACCAGCTTCCAGCGCCGCCTTCAGGCAGGCGGAGTCTTCCGCTTCTACGGCAATAACTTTAATTTGCGGCATCAGTTGCTTGATCAGCACCGCCACGCCCGCCGCCAGTCCGCCGCCGCCGACCGGCACAAACACGCGGTCCAGGTGGGCGTCTTGTTGCAGCAGTTCCAGCGCCAGCGTGCCCTGGCCAGCAATCACCATCGGATGATCGAACGGCGGCACCCAGGTGAAGCCTTGCTGCTGCGACAACTCAATCGCTTTGGCTTTCGCCTCATCAAAATTGGCGCCGTGCAGCAACACTTCGCCGCCGAAACCGCGCACCGCATCGACTTTGATGTCGGCGGTGGCGGTTGGCATGACAATCAGCGCTTTTACACCTAAACGCGCGGAGGAAAACGCCACGCCTTGCGCGTGGTTACCCGCGGAAGCAGTGATCACACCCTGCGCTTTCTGTTCTTCCGTCAACCCCGCCATCATGGCGTAAGCCCCACGCAGCTTGAAGCTGTGCACCGGCTGGCGGTCTTCGCGTTTCACCAGGATCACGTTATCAAGGCGCGACGAAAGTTTTTCCATTTTTTGCAGCGGCGTGACCTGCGCTGCTTCGTAGACCGGTGCGCGTAGCACCGCTCTGAGATATTCGGCACCCTCAGGGGTGCCAGACAGGGGTTGCGAGTCAGCCATCATTAGCCCCCCAGCTTCGATTTATCGCGCACCGCACCTTTGTCGGCGCTGGTCGCCAGGCTGGCATAGGCACGCAGGGCAAAGGAGACCTGACGTTCACGGTTCTTCGGCGTCCAGGCTTTATCGCCACGGGCTTCCTGCGCCTCACGACGAGCCGCAATTTCCTGCTCGCTCAGTTGCAGTTGGATGCCGCGATTCGGGATATCAATTTCGATCAGATCGCCGTCTTCAATGATCGCAATATTGCCGCCGCTCGCCGCTTCCGGAGAAACGTGGCCAATAGAAAGGCCGGAAGTGCCGCCAGAGAAACGACCGTCGGTCACCAGTGCACAAGCTTTGCCGAGGCCCATCGATTTCAGGAACGTGGTGGGGTAAAGCATCTCCTGCATCCCCGGACCACCTTTCGGGCCTTCGTAGCGGATGACAACCACATCGCCAGCGACCACTTTGCCACCGAGGATAGCGTCTACCGCATCATCCTGGCTTTCGTAGACTTTGGCCGGGCCAGTGAATTTGAGGATGCTGTCGTCGACGCCTGCGGTTTTGACGATACAGCCGTTTTCCGCGAAGTTTCCGTACAGCACGGCCAGGCCGCCGTCTTTGCTGTAAGCATGCTCCAGAGAGCGGATACAGCCATTCGCGCGGTCATCATCCAGCGTATCCCAGCGGCAATCCTGCGAGAATGCCTGGGTGGTGCGGATACCCGCAGGCCCTGCGCGGAACATGGTTTTCACGGCGTCGTCCTGCGTCACAACAACGTCGTATTGCTCAAGGGTTTGCGGCAGCGTCAGACCGAGCACGTTTTTCACGTCGCGGTTAAGCAGTTTGGCACGATCCAGTTCGCCCTGAATCCCCAGTACGCCGCCCGCGCGGTGCACGTCTTCCATATGGTATTTCTGCGTACTCGGCGCGACTTTACACAGCTGAGGGACTTTGCGGGAGAGCTTGTCGATATCACTCATGGTGAAGTCGATTTCCGCTTCCTGCGCCGCCGCCAGCAGATGCAGAACGGTGTTGGTGGAGCCGCCCATGGCGATGTCCAGGGTCATCGCGTTTTCGAACGCGGCTTTGTTGGCAATATTGCGCGGCAAGGCGCTTTCGTCGTCCTGCTCGTAGTAGCGTTTGGTCAGTTCAACGATGCGAGTACCGGCATTCAGGAACAGCTGTTTACGGTCGGCGTGGGTCGCCAGCAGCGAGCCGTTGCCTGGCTGAGACAGGCCCAGCGCTTCGGTCAGACAGTTCATTGAGTTGGCGGTGAACATGCCAGAACAGGAGCCGCAGGTCGGACACGCGGAGCGTTCTACCTGATCGCTCTGCTCGTCGGAGACTTTCGGGTCCGCCCCCTGAATCATCGCGTCAACCAGGTCGAGCTTGATGATTTGATCGGAGAGTTTGGTTTTCCCGGCTTCCATCGGGCCGCCGGAGACAAAGATCACCGGAATGTTCAGGCGCAGGGAGGCCATCAGCATCCCCGGGGTTATTTTGTCGCAGTTGGAGATGCAGACCATCGCGTCAGCGCAATGGGCGTTGACCATATACTCAACAGAGTCGGCGATCAGCTCGCGAGACGGCAGTGAATAAAGCATACCCCCGTGGCCCATGGCGATACCGTCGTCCACCGCAATGGTGTTGAACTCTTTGGCAACACCGCCTGCCGCTTCAATCTGTTCAGCAACCAGTTTACCGAGGTCGCGCAGGTGCACATGGCCCGGCACAAACTGGGTAAACGAGTTTACAACCGCAATAATCGGCTTGCCGAAATCGGCGTCGGTCATCCCGGTTGCGCGCCACAGTGCGCGGGCCCCCGCCATATTACGGCCATGGGTGGTGGTAGCGGAACGATACTTAGGCATGCTTTATTTACTCCCGTCTGACTATTTAGCGGGACGGTGCGTGCCGTCCCGAATTTATATTTATGGATTAACCTGATCCAACCAGCCCCATTTATCTTCCGTTTCACCGGTGAAGAGGCCAAAGAATGCTTGCTGGATGCGTTTGGTGACCGGGCCACAGCGACCTTCACCCACCTGGATGCCGTCTACACTGCGAACTGGCGTGATTTCTGCTGCGGTTCCGGACATGAACACTTCATCCGCCAGATACAGTGATTCACGGGACAGCACTTGCTCACGCACTTCGATATCCAGCTCTTTCGCCAGCTTGATGATCGCATCACGCGTAATGCCCGGCAGCGCGGATGAGGTGAACGGCGGGGTGAACAGAATGCCATCTTTCACTTCAAACAGGTTCTCGCCTGCGCCTTCGGAAATGTAGCCGTTCACATCCAGCGCAATCCCTTCCTGATAACCGTGGCGACGCGCTTCGCTACCCACCAGCAGAGAAGAAAGATAGTTACCGCCCGCTTTTGCCGCGGTCGGAATGGTGTTTGGCGCAACGCGGTTCCAGGAAGAAACCATCGCATCGATCCCCTGCTCCAGCGCTTCAGCGCCCAGATAGGCTCCCCACGGGAACGCGGCGATGATCACATCAGTGGTGTATCCCGCAGGTGGGTTAACGCCCATCCCCACATCGCCCACAAAGACCAGTGGGCGGATATACGCGCTGGTCAGATTGTTTTTGCGGATAACGGCGCGGCAGGCTTCCATTAACTCATCAACGCTCTGAGTCACCGGGAAACGATAAATTTTTGCTGAGTCGCGAAGGCGCTGCATGTGTTCGCGATGGCGGAACACCACAGGTCCTTTGTGAGAATCGTAGCAACGGATCCCTTCAAACACTGAAGTACCGTAGTGCAACGCGTGGGACATTACGTGAACTTTCGCATCTTCCCAACGAATCATCTCGCCATTGGA
This sequence comes from Citrobacter sp. GW821-FHT02E08, assembly GCF_059421685.1. Classification (NCBI taxonomy): domain Bacteria; kingdom Pseudomonadati; phylum Pseudomonadota; class Gammaproteobacteria; order Enterobacterales; family Enterobacteriaceae; genus Citrobacter; species Citrobacter sp. GW821-FHT02E08. The sequence continues at coordinate 76,681 of NZ_JBWKVL010000020.1, forward strand.
CCAAATGTAATCAGCTTTTTTCGTCGTCATTTTTCTTCCTTTTGCGCTCAGGCGCGGATCTGTTGTGATGTGGTTGTGCTCTGGCAAATGGCAACATGTGCAACGTCTACCAGTTTACTTAACTGACTAAACAGTAAGTCGACCGACCGGGGGCTGGCAACGGTCAATTCGATATTTATATTCTGCGCATCGCTGGCTGTTTCCATATTCATAGCGCACACCTGAAAACCGCGATGACGTACCACACGTAAAACACGCTCTAACGTTTCCGGACTGAAACGCGCCGCCACATTAACCTGATGTTGCATCATGATAATTTCTCCAGCATTTCTGAGTTACTGGCACCGGGGGGCACCAGGGGCCAGACATTCTCAAGCTCGTCGATTGAGACATGAAGCAGGTAAGGCCCCTCACTGTTCAGCATGGTGTCGAGTGCCGCTTCAACCTGGTCTTTACGGGTGATGTGTTGGCCAGGAATGCCGAAGGCGCTGGCTAACATGAGGAAATCGGGATTATCGGTAAGGGTAGTTTCGCTATAGCGTTCCTGAAAAAACAGCTGCTGCCATTGTCGTACCATCCCTAAACGTTGATTATCGAGTAAGACGATTTTCAACGGTAACTGCTTGCGTTTTACGGTGCCCAGCTCCTGCACATTCATCATGAAGGAACCGTCACCGGAGATACAGATAACAGTGTCATCCGGTCGCGCCACTTGCGCGCCCACCGCCGCTGGCAGGCCGAAGCCCATCGTACCCAGGCCGCTGGAGGTGATAAAGTTTTCCGGACGGGTATAGGTCATATGCTGCGCCGACCACATCTGATGTTGCCCAACATCCGTCGTCACGACGCTGTCTGCCGGTTTACGATCTGACAACTGCTTTAACAACAGCGGGGCATAGATAGCCTCACCAGGGTGATCATAGCGCCAGCTATGCTCGGTGCGCAGTTGAGCGCAATGTTGACGCCAGTCCTCAATATTCAACGACTGCTGCAGAGCAGGCAGCAATGTATTCAGATCGCCCTGAAGGGCGACGTGCGCCTGACGAAGCTTGTTCATTTCGGCGGGATCGATATCCATGTGGATTACGCAGGCATTTGGCGCGAAGGTATTCAGCTTGCCAGTCACCCGGTCATCAAAACGTGCACCGACCGCCACCAGCAGATCGCATTCCTGCACCGCAAAGTTTGCCGCTTTCGTGCCATGCATCCCCAGCATGCCAAGATAATACGGATAGTCTGCATCGACAGCGCCAAGCCCTTTCAACGTGCAGGTGACTGGCATGCGAGTCGCGTCGAGAAATTCACGCAACGCGGGTACCGCCTGCGCCATCCCCACACCGCCCCCGACGTACAGCATCGGTTTTTGCGCTTGCGCTATCATTCGACACGCCTGCTCAACATCAGCGTGCGGGAACGTAACATCATTTTTCACAGTGGAGAAATAGGGCTCAAGACTACCGCTGGCCAGCTGGATATCTTTAGGGATATCAACCAGAACGGGTCCTGGTCGTCCAGAATTCGCGATCCTGAAGGCGTCGGCCATGATGCGGGGTAACTCTTCTAGCGACGGCACCAGGAAGCTGTGTTTGGTACAGGCCAGGGACAGCCCTAACACGTCCACTTCCTGAAATGCATCAGTGCCAATGAAGGGCGCAGAAACCTGGCCAGTGATGGCGACAACGGGAACGGAATCTAACAGCGCATCAGCCAGACCGGTGATCAGATTGGTCGCCCCTGGTCCGGAGGTTGCGATACAGACGCCGGTTTTACCGGTCGAACGCGCATACCCGATGGCTGCCATAACAGCCCCTTGCTCGTGTCGGCACAACAGGTGTTCCACGCCGCCGTCATACAACGCATCGTAAACCGGCATAATTGCGCCACCGGGATAACCAAAAACGGTTTTAACACCCTGTGCTCGCAAAGCATGTACTACCCATTGCGCCCCATTCATAGTTACTTCCCCGCCATAAATTTAGAGAAACAGAATTTTATGCTGTTATTCATTTTCTGCTCCTCGGTTATGTTTTTAAGGTCAAAAAAAACCCCCGGACCTTTCGGTGCGGGGGTCTTAGTTCGTTAAGGCTTGATTTCTAAGCCTTTCCTCGTCCAAGTGCAGCCCCGCACGGTGGGATAATAATCACCACCACGCTAATCACGACCAGGCTAATCACTCGTAGAAGGGCTGTCATTTTCGTATATTCTTGCATCTTGTTCGAAGGAATACCTAAAGAGTTACCATAGATATCGCAAATAACACAAGATATTTTTATTCTCTTTTTTCTGACGCAGCTAACGGTTTAGTAAAAACATATTGTTTTATATAAGAAAAACAAAAAGTGAAAATATTTCATATTATTTCCCACAGAACGGCCACTTCCCCTCCAGAATCTCGCGTATTTTCCCTTTTGCGAGCAGCATTCCGCTCATCGGCCTTCCGTTTCAAGGTTGCATAAAAACTCATGAATCAGCCGCTAAAAGTCGTTATTTAGATAAACATTGTTATCATTATCTTCGACATAATGACTGTATCAGGAGGAGTTATGTCACTTTCGATTGTTCACACTCGCGCCGCCCTTGGCGTTAATGCCCCCCCTATAACTATCGAGGTCCATATCAGCAATGGCCTTCCTGGTTTAACCATGGTGGGATTACCTGAAACCACAGTAAAAGAGGCTCGAGATAGGGTGCGCAGCGCCATTATCAATAGTGGGTATGAATTTCCGGCGAAGAAAATCACGATCAACCTCGCCCCTGCCGATCTCCCTAAAGAGGGAGGGAGATATGATTTACCGATCGCTGTCGCGCTTCTGACCGCATCAGAGCAGCTTACAACGCATAAACTTAGCGAATATGAATTAGTAGGTGAACTGGCGCTTACAGGGGCGTTACGCGGCGTTCCCGGTGCGATTTCGAGCGCAACAGAAGCGATTCGTGCTGGCAGGAGGATTATTGTCGCCAGTGACAATGCAGCTGAAGTCGGTTTAATCAGTGGCGAGGGGTGCCTGATAGCCGATCATTTACAATCCGTATGCGCATTTCTGGAAGGTAAGCATGAGCTTGAAAGGCCTGTAACAGGAGATCTGGCTTCCGGCACATCGTCGGATGACCTCAGTGATGTCATCGGCCAGGAACAAGGAAAGCGAGGACTGGAAATTACTGCAGCGGGTGGTCATAACTTGCTGCTGATAGGACCTCCCGGGACAGGAAAAACGATGCTTGCCAGTCGCTTAAATGGGCTGCTTCCGCCACTCAGCAACGAAGAAGCACTGGAAAGCGCAGCGATTCTCAGTCTGGTCAATTCCGACACCGTACAAAAGCGCTGGAAGCAGCGCCCATTCCGCTCACCTCACCACAGTGCATCATTGGCCGCCATGGTCGGTGGTGGCTCAATACCCGCCCCAGGAGAAATCTCGCTGGCGCACAATGGCATTCTGTTTCTTGATGAACTGCCAGAATTTGAACGACGTACGCTGGACGCGTTGCGGGAACCCATTGAGTCCGGGAAAATTCATCTTTCCCGCACGCGAGCTAAAATTACCTATCCAGCACGTTTCCAGTTGATTGCCGCCATGAATCCCAGTCCCACAGGCCACTATCAGGGAAACCATAATCGCTGTACGCCTGAGCAGACACTGCGCTATCTCAACCGTCTATCCGGTCCTTTTCTCGATCGCTTTGATCTTTCACTCGAGATCCCACTCCCACCACCTGGCATTCTTAGCCGGTCGATAGCCAAAGGAGAAGATAGTTTTACGGTTAAACAACGTGTTATCGCTGCCCAGGAACGTCAGTACACACGACAGGGAAAATTAAACGCGCAAATGAATACTCAGGAAATTCGGAAGCACTGCAATTTGCACAGTGATGATGCACACTGGCTTGAGGAAACGCTGCTGCAGTTGGGGTTATCTGTACGCGCCTGGCAACGACTGCTGAAAGTTGCACGTACCATTGCCGATATAGAGCACTCAGACAGTATTAAACGACAGCACTTACAAGAAGCTGTCGGCTATCGGGCGATAGACAGACTGCTCATTCATCTGCAGAAACTGCTGGCATAAAAAAAGGGCAAGATGCCCTTTTTTTATTAATCGTCAGATTCGGTGTAATCTTCAGCGCCTTCCATCTGCGGCTTACCACCAGACAGCGTGTGAAAACGCTTGGGACGCTTGATACGCGTCATGTATTTAGACCAAACGCGTTCAGCCTCTGTAACAGGTTCACGTTCGCCACGGCATACCGCGACAAACAGTTTTTCTTCTTCAGTGACTGGCTCACGTTTACCCAGATCCAGCTCATTAAAGGCATAACCATAACGTTCAAGCAGTTGTGCCTCTTTGATGGTGAAATCACCATGACGAGAGAATCCGCGAGGATAATACTTATTGTCGAAATATCGATTAGTCGTCGTAAAGCTTTCCGCCATCCTGCACGCTCCTAATTCTTTGGCCGAGCTATTTATGGCGCGGAGTATTAGTTACGCTTGACAGAGTGTAAAACAAAAGATTTAAATCATAACGACAAATAATTTTGTGGAGTGAATTGTGGATACGGAATTGTTGAAAACTTTCCTGGAAGTGAGTCGGACACGCCACTTTGGTCGTGCAGCTGAAGCACTCTATCTGACTCAATCAGCAGTAAGTTTTCGTATTAGACAACTGGAAAATCAGCTTGGCGTGAACCTGTTCACTCGCCACAGAAACAATATCCGTTTAACTGCGGCCGGAGAGAAGCTTCTGCCTTATGCAGAAACACTGATGAACACGTGGCAGGCCGCACGCAAAGAGGTCGCACATACGTCACGGCATAATGAATTTTCTATCGGTGCCAGCGCCTCTCTTTGGGAGTGCATGCTAAATGACTGGCTGGGGCGGCTGTACCAGTCTCAGGATCCACAAGCCAGTCTGCAATTTGAGGCCAGAATCGCTCAGAGACAGTCGTTAGTTAAGCAACTCCATGAGCGCCAACTGGATCTTCTGATTACCACTGAAGCGCCCAAAATGGACGAATTTAGTAGCCAGCTTCTCGGCCACTTCACATTAGCGCTTTACAGCACCGCTCCATCACGAACAAAAGACGAGTTGAATTACTTACGTCTTGAGTGGGGCCCAGACTTTCAACAAAATGAAACAGGATTGATTGCGAGTGATGAAGTCCCCGTACTCACAACCAGTTCAGCAGAACTCGCACGGCAACAACTTTCTCCCCTCAACGGCTGCAGTTGGCTACCGGTGATCTGGGCTAAAGAGAAAGGTGGACTCCACACGGTTACCGATAGCTCAACGCTTTCACGACCGTTATATGCAATATGGTTACAAAATAGCGATAAAAATGCGTTAATTCGCGATCTTCTAAAAACAAACGTACTGGAAGATTAAGGTAGTTGGATCTGGCAAGGATGCCGGGTGAAATACAATGACAGGTAATGCGGATACTACTTCCAGGCAAGTTTCAGGCAAAAAAAAATCCTTAGCAAAAATGCTAAGGATTATTTCTGGCAGGGGCGGAGAGACTCGAACTCGCGACACCCGGTTTTGGAGACCGGTGCTCTACCAACTGAGCTACGCCCCTAAATTTTCTTATCATTAAGCCTGCTAAGATAGCAGGCTTAATTTTCTAATAAGTGGCGGAACGGACGGGACTCGAACCCGCGACCCCCTGCGTGACAGGCAGGTATTCTAACCAACTGAACTA